>NZ_JBKOUC010000023.1:0-47809 GCF_046764815.1 Aphanothece stagnina RSMan2012 | reverse complement strand
AAGCCATCGCCGCAGCCTAATCGCTTCATCCGATGAAGCGGTTGGCGGCAGGTAATCGCTTCATGGCCGTTGCAATGGCGGCTGGGGCCATGCGCTCGAATCGCCCGGCAGGCTGCGGCACTCCCCCACTGGCGCTCGGTGGATCGGCTCCGCGCAGCCCTCCTCATGGTCCGGGCGGCCTCAAGGGCTGCGCGAGTCAGCCGGACTGGTGCGTTGGCTGCGCTGCGCTCCGCATTGCAGAGGGGGCTGCCCCTTGACCCCGCCCGGCCTGCTTCGGGGTCTCCGCTACGCCTGCCATGGCTTCCGCATCCCGGATCCGCGCCTTCCAGCTCCTGAGCGCCCGCACCCTGGAGCTGCTCTGGGAAGAGGCCTCGGCCCACCGCCCTGCTCCTCTGGAGCGGCTGGAGCGGCTCTGCGCTGATCTGCTCTTTGAGCGCCAGCTCCTCAATCCGGAGCGGGTGAGCCCGTTCCCCGAGAGCGAGCTGCCCTTCTGAGGGCTCAGGCCCTTGGGCCCCTGGCCCCGGCTGCGGCCGGGGCTCTTCTTTTGCCCGCAGCCGGCGGCCCCAGGCCATCACTGGCAACAGGGCTCAGCAGCAACCCGCCCATGACCAGCCCCATGACTCCCGAGCGGTTCCAGGACCGCTTTGATGCCTTTCGCGGTGAACCTCAGCAGGTCTCCGGCGTCTGGACCCTCCACGCCGCGATCGCAGCACTGCCCGGCAGCGAAGCGGTCCTCGACGAGCAGGCTCCCTGGGCGCTCACCTTCAGCCAGAAACCCGCTGCGCCCCCGGCATCAGCAGTCCCCAGCGGCGGCCTCGATCCCCGTGGTTCAGAGGAAGCCGGCATGGCCGGCCCGCAGCTGGCAGCCCCCGTCCAGCCCGGAGACACCTACCTGCTGGTGAATGACCGGGATGAGGACATGGAGGCCTACGACCACACCGGCCGATTCCTTTGGAAGATCCCCTGCCTGGCCCGCGGCCAGGGGGCGGATACCGACTGGAGCCAGACCAGCACCGACACCCCGCCAGGGCTCTACAGGCTCGGTCAGCTCTACGCCGATTACGAGCAAAACCCCAACCCGCCCTGCTCCGATACCGCCATGGGCTACGGCTGGTATTCCTTCGACATGGAGGAGCTGGAGGGCCAGGAGGTGGCCGTTGGCCGGGCCGGGATCATGCTCCACGGCGGGGGCTCGGCATGTGGCTGGCCCGGCGCCTGGGCGCCGCAGCAACCCCTGCACCCCACCCTCGGTTGCGTTCGCCTGCACAACGCCGATCTGCGCGACAAGGTGCTACCCCGCTACCGGCAGGGCACCGTCTATGTGGGGGTGTTTCAGGAAAAAAAGTGACGCCGGAGCTGGTGCTGTCACCGGCTGGGGGCTGATCGCCAGGGAGAAGCAGCGATGCAAGCCAACCCCGCACCCCGGCCGCCCAAGCCGCCCTTTGACCGCGAGCGGTTTGTGTTCAAGATCCTGGCGGTGGTGATCGGCACCCAGCTGCTGATCTATTCCCTTGCCGCTGGGGTCTGCCGCCAGCGAGCGATGGAGGGCAGGCCGATCGGCCAGATCTGCCCCGGCACGTTGGAGCAGCTGCAGGGCGGCTTTGATTCCACCCTCAAGCTTCTGCTGGCTCTGCTGGGTGGTGCCGCGCTGACGCGGATGGACCGCTAACGCCTGGGAGCGGGAGGAGGACTTGCTCCGGGCCTCTCCAGTCTGAGGCCCGTCCTGCGGCCGCGCCTCCGCTGGGATCGGTCCCATCGCTGCGCCACACCTGGCGCCGATCGTCATGGCCACGCTCTCTGCAGGCAGTTCCGCTGCCACCTCCCCGTTCTGCAGGCCTGAGGAGGATCCGTTCCTGCTGCTGGAGTCCTGCGGCAAGGCCATCGAATCCATCCTGCGGGGGCATGTCGGCCGCCCACTGCGCCGCACCTGGATCGAGCAGCCCTATGGAGAAGAAGAGATCACCCTGCTGGAGGAAGAAGTGATCCCGGCAATCCAGCAGTGTCTGGCACGTATTGATGAGCTAGATGAGCGGCTCTTGGCACAGCAGGAGCTACTGCAGCGCTGTGAGCTCGAGCTCCAGCGCCAGCCACTGTCTGAGCAGAAGCTGCAGATGGTCTGAGCGCCATGGATTGGGGGCTGCACCTGCGGCCCCCTTGCCTGTCTCTCGATCCCAGGGTTGGTGGAGCAGCTCCACTGCTCGGGCGCGGTGGGCGTTCAGCACGGAGTTGCATCCATGCCCGTGGGACGTGGCTGGCCGGGCGGAGCGAAACCCCTCCGCAGCATGCCCCTCCGGCTTGCGCTGGCCAGGGCTGACGCGAGGCTCGCTGGGCTCGCCCCTGGCCAGCACTGCGCCTGCGGGGCGTCTGGTCGGTGTTCTCCGCTCCACCCCAGCCATGGCCATCCCCCAGGGCCCCGTCTGCGAAGTCCGCCTGCTGATGGTTCACCGCTATCAGCCCGGCGTCCAGAAGCTCGGCACCACCCCCTGTGCCGTCGAGTTCTTGGGCCGCCGCGGCAAGCCCGTCAAGAAGATGCGGCTGATCCCGGCCGAGAAGGCCTTCGCCTTTGCCCGCAAGCTGCAGGGCACTCCCGGCTGCACCGTCTCGGTCTGCTGAGCCAGGGGGCTCAGGCCCGGCTGCCGGTTGGTGGCCGGGTCTTTATCCCCATGCAGGGAAAGCTCATGGAACCCGTGAGCCGGCGAGTGGAAAAGCAGGCAGCAGCCGCTGTTCTCAGCTCTCCTGGCCTGGGTTGTGGTGCATCAGATACCTGGCGGCGACAAACCGCGAACGCTGGCCGGCTCTGCTGAGGCTGGAATTGGCGCGATGGATTTCCTGCTCCGTCGCGCGGGTTGTGTAGAGCGCTGAGCCGGTATCCCGATGAAGAAGCACGTAGTCGCTGGCCTCTGGGGCGGCGGACATGGGCATGACAGGGCAGCGGCAGGAAGCGCTGGGCAGCAGCAAAGCGGAGCAGCGCTGCCGGTGCCAGAGCCGATCCACGGCAGTTACAGATCGGCTGGCTGCATGACTTCCTGGTGATTGATGGCTGGGTCAGACACGGGCACCCAGCCACCGCCGATAACGGCTGCGCTGCCGCTGGGCCCTGGCTTTGGAGCGAGCACTGCCGAACTGGGGGCTGGATCCATCCCGGCGGCGCCGCACCCAGACACCACGGCGAATCAGCTGGCTGTCCTGGGCATTGGCGCGCCGAGCGGCCACGATCACCCCATAGCCATTCTTCTGCTGGCGTTGAGCACGGGAGCGGGCCTGGCTGGCGCTGGCGGCCGGCACCACCGTGGCGGTGGACCGGTTGCGCCAGAACACCAGATACCAGGCCATCGCTCTACCGGCGGGGTGATCAGCGCCGGGGAGCAGCCGCCCTGGGGGTGGTGCCCTTGACGGCCTCCAGGTAGAGCTCGGCGGTGCTCAGGGTCTGCAGGTTCACCGCTCCCCCGTGCTCATGGCCCGTTTCAGGCACAGCAGCCGAATAGAGGCCGCTCCGCTGCTGGAACAGGAAGCTGTACACCGGATGGCGGCGCAGCTCCTCCATGTAGTCGCCATCGCTCAGGGCCACGCCATCGGCGGTGAGGGGCTGGCCCTTGCCGTCCACCGGCAGCAGCCGCTCGCGGCCGTCCACCTCCCCCAGCTGGAAGTGGCCGCCGCAGAGCGTCACGAAGGTGTCAAAGAACGTCCCCCGTTCATCACCGCCCACCCGACCCTCAGCCTCGGAGAACAGGCGCTCCATCAAGCGCTCCTTGCGCAGGTTCTGCACCTGGGAGCGGGCCTCGTCCCGTTCCTTTTCAACGCTGCGCACCCGGCGCAGGTTGGCCTCATTGAGCTGGCGTTCGCGCTCGCCCACCTGGCGTTCGAACTCCTCGCGCTTGCGCTCGGCGTCCTGCAGGCGGGCGTACTCGTCGGGGTTGATCTCCGAGAACCGCGACAGCTGGGCGCGGGCCTTGCGCAGCTCTTTTTCGAGCTGGTTGCTGCGGCGCCGTTCGGCGCGCAAGGGATCAGCACTGCTGGGAGCAGCGGCAGGGGGGTCGTCGTTGTCACTGCCACCAGCACCAGTGCCCGGCTCAGCGGTGCCGGGGTGGTCAAGTAGATCGTCGCCGCCACTCGGATCCAGGCCTCCAGTCGCCTCGTCGTCATCCCCGTCGAGGGGATCGGCGGCCATGGAAGGCGGGGTGGAGGAGGGGCCCTGGTTGGGCTGCTGTTGGATCTGGGGCTGTCGCTGCCAAGGCGCAGCGGGATCAGAGAAGGAGCAGAAGGAAGAGGGCATCACCCATCACGGCTGTGGTGCTGCGGGCGCCCCGTCCGGGCTGCGCTCGCTCTCCCTGTTGCCAGCTCCTCAAAAGGCCTGCTCAGGCAGCTCTTCAAGCACGGGAGCAGAGCGCCGGGCTGGCAGGTAGATCCACTCCCCCGCTGGTAGCTGGGTTGAGGGCAGATAACCCGGCACCAGCAGTTGCATCCCGGCCGGGATGGGGCTGGTGGAGCGGTAGACGGGCAGCAGCAGGGTGGTGCCAGCCGGCAGCGGTTCCTCGCTGGGCCAGCTGCTCAGTTCCGGGTTGAACTGGCGCAACAGCGAGAGGCTGATCTGCTGGGCTGCGGCAACGCTGCTCAAGGTTTCACCCTCGGCGGTGACATAAGGCTCGCTCTGCTGCAACACCGGGTTGAGGCTCCGCAGCTTGCTTTCGGTGGTGCCATGCCTACCGGCCAGAACTGCCAGCGAATCACCCTCGACTGCGGTGATCCTCTGGGTGCTCTCCAGCTGCGGGTTGATCCGCCGCAAGGTGGCCACGGTGGTGCCGTAGCGCTCGGCGATCAGGTTCAAGGTGTCGCCATCCCGCAGCACCAGCACGCTGTGGGGCCTGAGCACCAGCTGGATCGCCTCCCCCAGCAGCGGTTGCAGCAGCAGGCCGATGCCGCCCGGGCCGTAGTCCGCCCCGAAGTGCTGCACCAGGCAGCCTGCGAACTGGGCCCGGCCGCCGGATGGCAGACCGCCCTGGGGCGTGAGCTGGGCCAGATCGCCCAGCCACATCACCCCCTGGCAGGGGGCTTGCACTGTGCCCAGCAGGTCTGGGGCCCAGGGCAGCGGTGCCTCGTCGCGGAACCCGGGGGTGGCCCAGTCGCGCTCGGCGGCCAGCCAGTCGAAGGTGTTGCTGGTGCTCACCGGCAGGATCGCTGCGCGGCAGAGGTAGCCGCGCAGCAGCACATCGCCGGGGTCGGTGAGGGCGGTGTCGTTGTAGCCGCTGACGATGCCGGACTGCTCCAGGAAGCAGTCGATCACGTGCCGGCGGATCGGGACGGGGCTGCGGCTCTCGGGCCGGTCGACTTCAAAGAGGCAGAGGCGGGCGTTGGCGTAGGGCTGCAGCGCCAGCCACAGAGGCGAGGCCGCCGCCGACTGGGCCACCCGGCTGTGGATCGTTGGCGCAGCGGCAGGCAGAGAGACCAGCTGGCCCCACAGCGGCGCACCCCGCAGGGGATTGAGGCCCTGGTTCAACGGCGAGAGGGGCAGCTCCATTGCTCAGCCCCGCACCAGGGATCCCCGGAAGGGGTCCGGGTTGCACTGGCGCCAGTTCTGCAGCCGCGGCAACAGCAGCGCCAGCTGGCCGATGTGCTGGCTGCGCTGTTTCCCCAGCACCACCGCTGGTGACGGGGCATTGGGGTCCCACTGGCTTTCGGTTTCCTCCAGCAGCAGCTCGGTGGCGTACTCCACCACCGCCAACTTGCTCAGCGGCAGCGGGTTGGGCACCACGCCGCCGGCGACGCCCTTGCGGCTGCGGCGCACCGGGGCGTTGAGATCGGCCGGCGTCAGGACCGCCAGTTGCTGGTCCAGCTCAGCAAGGGCATCGAGATGCCGCTGGGCTGTGCAGACCCCAGTGGGGTAGTGGGTCTGCAGCTGGGACATCTCCCGGTTCAGGGCCGCCAGGGCAGCACTGGTCACGGGAATGGACAGCGCAATACGCAGTGCCTCGCTGTCGCCAGGGCGCCAGCTGCATGCGGGTGGGGAGGACAGGGTCATGCCCTCCCTTGCCAGCTCAGCTGCCGCTGCCTCCATGGATCTCGGCCAGCCCCAGCTGCTGGCGCAGCTCGGTCGCGTCGATCACCCCCCGCTCATGCAGCACCAGCCATTCCTGAACCGACGGCTCGGGTTTGCGCGGTGGCTGCGGCGGCACCAGCGGGCAGATCTCCACCGTGCAGGCTGGTTCATCACACAGTCTCTCCCCGGTGAGCCTGGTCCACTGGCGCAGCAGGGTGCTGAGCATTGAGCTCTTCTGCCCCGCCAGGGACTGCAGCACCGCAAAGCTTTGGCCAGCCGTGAGCGAAATCTCCAGCTCGGTGCGGGCGGGGCCTTGGCCGCCGGAGGGGATCAGGGCGTCACGGCGCATGGCTTCTTCCAGCTGCTGTAAGTAGGCCCTGTGCTCGGCCAGCGACCGCGCCTCGATCTCCACCCACTGGAACTTGGCGCCCTCGGGCAGGTCCATGAAGGAGGAGGTCGAGAGCACCAGGCGCTGGGGGCGCTGGGCATCTGTTCCGCCAGTGGCAGCACCCGAGCCGAGAGCCCCATCACTGCGGCGGAAGCCGTAGGCATCCACCAGCCCCGTGCGTACGCCCACTGGCAGGGCTGTGCGGGAGAGGAGGTCTTCGTAGTCGCTGCGGCAGCGGTAGTGGTTGAGGTACTGATGGGCCAGGCCCAGGTGGGGCAGATCGCCCTCGCCAAAGGCGGTGCCATCCACCGAGTACCAGAGGGCCGGTAGGTCAACGCGCTGCGGCAGCAGCGAAGGTTCACCCACCGGCACCACGTCGTATCCATCCACGGCGCCGGGGGTGGGGTTGGCCTGCCAGCTGCGCAGCACCAGGCCGTCATCCGTCACTGCCAGGCTGCGATAAAGCCAGGCCTGTGGATCTGGCACCAGGCCGCCGTGGGCATCGATCACCACCGTGGGCACCGCGGCGTTGCCGCTGGCGAAGCGGGGCGGTAGGGCCTGCCGGCGCGGCTCCCGCCAGACGATCTCCAACGGCCCCGATGCCGGGGCGGCTGGGGCGGCATTGATAGGGAGGCGCCAGTTGAGCAGGTCGCCCCGGGGCACCAGCTGCAGGCGGGGTAAGGAAAGACGGTCCCCCTTGGCCAGCGCCTCCAGTCGGTCCCCTTCTGAGGGCCAGCGGTGCTGCGGCGGCAGCTGCAGGATCAGGCAACCGCCATCCCGAAGGGTGAGCAGATCGGCCAGGAACAGGAACACCCCCAGGTCGGTGCCGTGGCCATCCACATCGGTGGCCACCCGGCTGAGGGAATCGGGCAGCTGCTGCCAGGCCAGCCGCGACAGCATCCCGGCGTAGGTGCGTAGGGCATCGCGGTAGAAGCCGGTGGGCCGGGCGGCTTCCAGGCGCTTGAGGTAGCAGGTTTCGGGCTCCTCAATGCCGCGAGGGAGATAAACCGGGCGGCGGCTGGTGCCGTCGGGGAGCTCCAGCAGGGTCCAGCAGTCGTAGACCAGCTGCAGGCGGTCCCTCAGGCCGGAGAGGGTGGGGTGCTCCAGCCAGGGGGGCGCAGCCGGTCCTTGGGGCTGCAGCGCTGGTGGGGAGGGGGGGCTGCTGGGGGTCGCTGTCCTGCGGCGGCGGGTGGTGGGCACTGGCTGCTGGTGGGGTCAGAGCCATTGCCAGAGGTCGCGGTTGGCCGCGGGGAAGGCGATGCAGGATCTGCATGGTTCCAGCCAGATCATCCGCGCAAGCGAGTTGGCCAGAGCGAGGGGCACAGGCTCTTATGAGGGTCCGCATATGAACGAGGCTTGAGGATCCATCTGCTCGAGAATGATTGCCACGCAGTGGGCTTAGAGTTGAGCTGGTAATGACTTCGGGTTTTTACGCGGACCAGCAGGGGCCAGACTATTTTTTAACGAGGACCCGTCCATACAGCGTTAGAAAGAGCTAGAGTTGACGCCATGATGACCAATCCACCAACCAATCAATTATCCTATTTGGCACGCAAGGCTATTTGCGGGGCCTTGGAATCTGGCGATTATGTCAAAGCATTAGAAAGCGCACAAACCGTGTTGCGCTGGCAAGACTGTCAGTCTAGTCCTGAATTCCAAGCACAAGTTGTCGCCATAATTGGTTTTTGTGGTCCATTGGCTGACAAGCAGCGCAGAGAACGAGTACGAGCCGAAGAGCAGCAACGACAGGAGAAAGAGCGTGAGGCAATAAGGAGGGCGGAAGCAAGGGCAAAAGCTGAATTACTAAAAGATCAAATTATAGCAACGTTTGGTCCTTTGGCGCAAAAATACGGGGCTCAAGCTGAAGCCGTAGTTGAAGGAAGCGAACCCTCATATTTGGTGGTGATACTGCAAGAGCTTGAAGAGACCGGTAACCTGACAGAGTCCCATGTTAATTGGCTCCAAGATAATAACTTTTACCTGGTGCTGGCAAACTATTACTACTCATCGTATCTCAAGGATGGCGATGCCTGGAACTTAGCAAAGTCCGGCCGCTACTTTAGGCAGGGTGAGTGTGCCAATGCGATTGTTGATCATGTCAGCGATGATACAATTTCCAAGATCCATGATGGTAGGGCTAGAAGCGCTGTGCTCACAAATAGAGGAGGCGCAAAGCGTGATTTGAGTGACCTTGAAGGTGCGAAGCAAGATGGGCTCGATGCAATTAGCGCAAGCCCTCAAAGCTTTCATCCGCATAACTTGCTTGGAGCAGTTTACTACCAGACTGGTCAGCCTGCATTGGGAGATCAACATTTCGAGAAGGCAGTTAATCTAGGAGCGAGCCCAAGACAGCAGGAATTTGAGATTCGATCTGCGCTGAAGATGTCAAGCCCAGAAGCTCGCCAAGCAGTTGTACAGCACCTTTTGCGGAAAGATCCTGTTAAATACGCGTGGGTTAACCAATATCAAGATATTCCTCAAGATTCTTTCTAACACAGCCATACACCTGACCCGCCTCCTTCGGTTCTCCGAAGCCCAGGGAGATCCTTTAAGCATCAGCTCTCGGCGGGCAGGTGATAGCCAGCGTTAGATTGACAACAAAAGAGCACTTGCTAAAAAGTGGATTGGAACAGCTTCTTCTCAACAGTTTCTCAAGCTTCCGCCTCAATGATAGGCGTACTGCTTGCCTTCCTTGTTTCTAGGATTATCAGCGAGAGTAGTGACTACGATCGGCTGGAGTACGATGGCCAAGCATTAATTGACGAATCCGCTGACTTGAAGACTCGGATAGAATCGATGAATTTTGATTGGCACGATAAAAGAATCTATGAAGAATATGACTTCGACGAAGCACGGGCAGATCTGATCTCCCTGGATAACACCAGTGACGAAGTTAAGATTGATTTTCTGAAGCGTGTGCTGCCACGGATTTACTATCCAGAGAATTTTGTCAGAAGCCTTAATATCAAGATCAATGCTGCCGTAAAGGCCAGCCAGCAATCAGCAAGACAATCTTCGACTGCAATCGGGATAAGTGCTTTTCAAATACCTGCAAGAGTGTTGATGCCGCCTAATACTATGCTTTTGCAAAGACTTAGAGAATTTGAAGATGGATTTGAGGACATCACCTTCAGGGTTCAGTCAGTTATTCGGCGACACAAGAGTTTAAGAAGAGCGCTTCAGAGAAACATAATAGACATGAACGGTCTCTCTCGATCGCTTCTCTTATTGGCTCCTGTGGTATTGCTGACAGTTATATATCCCCTTCATTTTTTACCTGTGCCTACCGGGCATGCACCGTCGATGACCACTAATTATGCTGTGATTCTCGATTTAGTGTTATCTATTAAGGGTTTCTTTCTTATTGCCCTCTCATTTCTCTCTGTAGGCTTGCTTGTCTTTCTGTCATTTTTTTGTCGAAGGCATGTCTCGGTCTATCATGCAAGAATTAGAGCAATCAACGACTACTATGTTCAGGCATCTTGGTATTCTGATCGTATCGGAGAGTGCAACCCTTTCATGCTAAATCCCGTAGATCCATTTGGGTCCGAGGCCATGCCAAAATAGTCTTAACCACTCTTGGCGAATGAATCGCCACTAAGCAATCTAACATCAAGATTCAGAAGGCGGGGCTTGAGTATGCTATCTGCGCAAAGGATAGTGCCCGCTTCTGATCTTGGCGTTACTCAACAGGAAAAGCAACGACCCGAACTGAGCAGGCATCAACAACCTGATCCCATTGCTCAGGCCTAATCTCCAGTCGCTCCAGCATCTCTGCAAATCCCACCCCCGAGGTCAGTAACCGCTGTCCCCGGGCATGCAGTTCCCGCCACGTCGGCGGCACTTTGAGCAGGAAGCCGTTGTCCCGCAGGAAGTGGGTGATCTCTCCATTGGCATAGGTGCGCCCGTAGGGCCGGAAGGGGCCCCGTGAAGGGTCATAGCGCCGCGCCGCTTTGATCAGCCCGATCATCGCTAGCTGCAGCAGATCCTCCTTGGGGTGAACAGTACGGCGAGCGAAGTTGCCGGCGATCTTCTCGGCCAGGTCTATGTGCTGCAGAGCCAGGGCATCGGCAACGGCATGAGGCCGCACCGGGCGCTGTCGCCGAGGTCTGCAACGCGGAGGCGGCTGAGCCCGGGCTCTGGGGTGGTGACGCACTGGAGCGTGGAGGTTGATCTCCAGCTGATCTGCCCGGGCATGGCACGCCGGCCTGCGGTAGCGCCGTTGCCGCAGCATCCGCTCCACGCCTGCGACATCACCCACCAGCACCACCGTGAGCGGCAGCACCAGCTGCAGAGCAGCAGGAAACAGCACGGCAGGGCGTGGGCTCTCCACTGCGGAAGGCTTGGGATGTTCCCGCACGGCGGACACCATCGACACGCTCACCGGCTCACCAGCAGTGGCGTCACTACCGGCTGGATGCCCTGAGCCTTCCAGTAGCGGCCCTCCAGCCAGAGAGCCCCGTGGCAGAAGGCATCCACAAGGTCCTTGCTGCCCTTGGGGAAGCGGATCGCCTCCTCCACCAGCGGCTGGGCGCGGTGGTGGAAGCGGATCTGCCCCGCCTCCACCAGGGGGGCAACGGCATGGGCGCGGATTTCCTTGCTGCCGCGGGCGGTGATCGGCAGCATCCCCGGCACCCGGCGCCGGAGGGTCTGCAGCACCGCCGGGCCGTTGGCCGCGTCCTCGATCAGCACGGCATGGGGCCTGAGGCACTGCTGCTCCAGCGCCTCCAGACAACCCAGCAGGAAGCGGATCACCTCCGGCAGACCAAAGCGGTGCCGCGCTGCCCAGAGCACCTCGATCTCCAGCGCCGCCGGGGCCATCGGTCCCTGAGATTCACCCGATCGGGGGATGCCATTCCGGGCTGGTGGTGCCAGCAGGCCGGCCAGGCAGAAGCCGCAGTAATCGCTCTCTGCCTCCCCCTTGAAACTCAGGTCACAGGAGAGCGCCAGCAGGGCGTACAGGCGCTGCCGGCCAGCGGCCGCTCCTGCTTCCTCGCGGGGGAAGGGCGGCCGGATCCACTGGCGCAGGAAGATCGAGCCCGACGCCGGGCTGGGCCGCTGCTGATACAGCGCCGCCCACCAATAGGCACCGAGGCGGGCTCTGATCTTCAGCAGTTCCGGCAGCGGGAACCGCTCCGGGCAAAGGGCTTCTCCCGCCTGTCGCCAGTCGGGGATCAGGGTGCAGGTGGGCGGCAGCTTGGGTCGATCGAACGGGTCCTCGGCGATGGCCGGCAGATCCAGCACGGTCCAGTGCTGCGGTGCCTCGCCGAGCTCATGCTCATACAGCCAGCCGATCACGTCCTGGTGGTCCCAGCGGGTGAGCACCACCACTTGGGCCGAGAGGTTCGGCTGCTCTGTGCCGTCCGGCCCCAACACCAACGCCGGTTCGGCGCGGGTCAGCCACACCGACCGCAGCCAGTCGATCAGCTTCTGCCGCATCGCAGGACTGGCGGCATCACCGGGGCCCTTGTAGGGGTCGTCGATGATCCCCAGGCTGTAGCCCTTGCCGGTGAAGGGGCCATCCACGCCGGCGGCGATGCAGCCGCCCCGCTGGCGCGTCAGCCAGTTGCCCACCGCAGCCGAATCGCGGGCGAGCAGGTGGCCGGTCACCCGGTAGAAGTGGCGCGCCTCTCGCGAGTGGGCGTAGGCCAGCTCGGCTGAGTACGACGCGATCGCCGCAAAGAGGTGCGGGTAGCGCTGCAGGAAGTAGGCCGGGAACAGCTTGGAGACGAGGAGCGATTTCCCTAACCGGGGGGGACAGGTGACGATCAGCCGGCTGATCTCGCCATCGGCGACGGCCTGGAGCAGCTCGATCAGTAGCTCGGCCCAGCGGTGGAAGCCGTAGCGGGGGTAGGCCTCGGCGATGAAGCTGCGCAGGCTCTGGGGCTCTGCAGGTTCAGCAGCTGTGGTCACCGGCAGGTGCAGCAGGCCGGCATCCCCCCAGGGATCCGTCTCGGGCAGCAGCAGGCCGGTCACGGCCGTGCCTCCGGCGGCTTGATCGGCGCCCGCAGCAGCCCGCCGATCTCGGCGATCACCCGGAAGGCGCCCACTGCAGCCGAGAACTGCTCGGCATCCATGGCCCGGCGAGCGCAGTCGTTGAGAGCAAAGATCTGCTCGGCCTGGTGGCGGCGCCGGTCGGTGATCAGTTCCTCCACCATCCGCTCGCGGGCGAGGTTGAGGTAGCGGTTGATCGTCTGGCTGTTGGTCACCCCCCAGCTTTCACGAGCTTTTTCGTAGATCAACGCCAGCGGAATGCGCTGGGCGATCCACAACTGCCCCTCAGCGACGCGGCGTTCCACCTCCAGCCGCGAGGGGCGGGGCGGCGGCTGGGCCGCCTGTCCCTTCGTGCGTCGCGGTGGGTTGGCATGCCCGATCGGCCGGGCCGGGTCGGTGGGCTCGTAGATCGGCTGGCCGTTGTCGTCCTCCGTGCTGGCGGCAGCGCGCAGCTCTTCCACCGGATCAGCAGCGCTCAAGTTGTGGGCGCGCGGCGGCATCAGCTCAGAACGGCAGGGGCTGGGTCTTCGGGGGGCGGATGGTCCAGAAGGGCTTGCCGCGCTTCTCGGTGGCACTGCCCTGCTGGATGGCGTTCTCCTTGGCGGCCTTGAGCTGCTGCTCGATCTGCTGCACCGGCGCCGGGAACTCGTAGCTCAGCCGGCCAAGGCTGTGGGAGAAGGCCCAGTCGTTGTGGGAGAACGCCGGATCCAGCTGGCCGGCAGCCATGGCCTCGCTGAGCGCCACCAGCAGCGGCTCGAGTTGCTGCTCCAGCTGCTTCTGCTGGGCCTTGAGAGCCGTGATGGCATCCAGCAGGGCATCGATGGCGCCTGCTGAATCCGGCACTGCTGACGACGCCGAGGCAGCTTCAACAGGGGCAGCAGGCATCACCATGGCCAGGGGATTCAGAGGCCAGCAGGTCAGAGCCCGCCAGGACTTCACTGTATGGGCTCTGTTCTGAGAGCCGCAATCGCAGCGGCTGTTAATTCCTAATTAGGCTCCCCCTGTGCTCAGAAGGGCCTGTGAGCCAGGCAGTAGCGGCTCCAGGCGGCAGCCCAGGCGCTCAGGCACTGCTCACGGCTGTAGAAGGTGCTGGTGAACGCCTCGCCGGGCTTGCTCCAGATCGTCTGGCCCATCTCGTAGTGGTTCCCCTGGGCGGCCTCCAGCACCATGTAGCCGCCCAGTTGGGCAGCGGTGGAATAGGACCGGCCGTGGGCCGAGAGGGTCTTGAGGTCGTAGAGCACCCGCACCTCCCGCCCCCGGCGCTCGCTCAGGGCCGGTGAGACATACGCCCCATCGAAGGCACCGGCCACGTTGCGGACCAGACAGCAGGTGAGCCGCTCGCTGGCGATCACCTCCACCGCGTCCCAGAGCGGCAGCTGCAGCAGCGGCAGGATCCAGTCCCGGTAGGGGTGATGGCCCGGCACGGTCTCGGCTTCCGGCAGGGCATCGGCCGCGCTCTTGCCCACCAGGAAGCGGGCCTGGGTGTAGCGCTCCAGGGCCGCGTGCACGGTGGTTCCGCGCGGCTCCCAGATCGGCCGCTTGGCCTCGATCGAGCGTTTGGCGGTCTCGCTCAACCCGCGGGCCAGCACGCCGGTGATCGACACCGGAAACAGGTGATCGCCCAGCCAATACTGATGGGCTGCCTCATCCCGCCAGAGGCCGGGGATGGGATCCAGCCAGGTCGCCGTCACCATGGCCGTTTCCCTTGCAACGGGCCGTGACAGCAGGCGTCACAGCCGAAATCCCGCTCCAGAGCAGGGGTTGAGCAGACCCTGTGACGTTGTAACCCTCTTTCTCTAAATGGAAGCATTAGCAAGCAGCAGTGTGTCCTGACGCAGGTGTGCATGGGTGTTGATGTGTGTGTGAGGGTGTCTTCCCCCGGCGAAAAGCGTTACAGCGTTACAGTCGCTGGGATCGGCTGCGCTGCAGTCGATCTGGGCATAACGGTGGGGTGTTGCGGGGTGTCATGGCTGTGACGCTGAACCTCAGAGAACCGCCAGTGGAATCGCCACCGCCCGCGTGACCATGCCGGCGCCGCAGAAGCGCACCGGCCCGCGGCGTTGAGCGCCAGCCAGGCGCAACAGCACCACCGCCCAGCCATGGGCCCAGGCCGACTCCCGCAGGATGTGCGCGATCGGTTCGGCCGTGTTGCTCACCAGCAGATGGGGCGGCTCCAGCCGCAATCCCTGGCGGGCCAGGGCCTGGGCAGCCAACTCCGCGCTGATCTCCAGGTCATGGGCCTGGTGGGCAGCGAGCTCCACCAGCTCGCCGATCGTGCGTGTGACGCTGCGATCGGCGCACTCCACCCGCAATGGGTGCTGGAGGATCGTCTGGATGCAGCGCTGCTCATCGCTGAGCTCGGTGCTCTGGCTGTAGCTCTCCCAGTCGTGGCAGGCGATGCACTGTTCGGCCTCCTCCTGGGTGGGGACGACATCGCTAAGCAGCGACCAGGCGCCGGCCATCAAGGTGCCGTACTGATCCCCCAGGCGCTGGGAATCGAAGTGCCGCGCCGCCGCGCGGGTGAACACCCCCTCGGCCTGACGGATCATCGGGATCAGGCCCACGGTGCGGGCAATCAGCCGCCGGCCCAGCTCGCTGGAGATGTGGCGATCCAGGTCCCGATCCAGCGAGGCCCAGTGCAGCTCCCGCTCGCTCTTGGGCAGCTCGGCGGGGTTGCGCAGGGTGAGCTGGGCAAAGCGGCTGCGGTCCGCTCCCTGCTTGAGGGCGGTGGCGATCGAGCTGAGCAGGAACATCGAGCGCACCCGGTAGCGGCTCACCTCCCCGCTCGGAGAGCCCTTGAGCAGGGCCGCCCCGCTCTCGCTGCTGGCCACCCGTGCCAGCGACAGGATCCCCTGCATCCTCTGCTGATCCGGCCGCTCGTTGCTCTCCGCCTCGTCGAACACCACCGGCACAGCGTCGGAGCAGATCGACTGGCGCACCGCAGCTTCTGTGGTCGACCCGCTCACCGGCAGGGCGAAGTCGCCCAGCAAGGGGGTGATGTAGCGCTCGAGGATCGCGCTCTTGCCGGAGCCCGCACCGCCGGTGAGCCACACATGGGGCCGCCAGCGCAGCGAGCCGCAGATCGGCCCAAGCACCATCCAGCCCACCAACAGGGTGCCGGAGGCCGGCACATCCCAGTGGA
Organism: Aphanothece stagnina RSMan2012; assembly: GCF_046764815.1. NCBI lineage: Bacteria > Bacillati > Cyanobacteriota > Cyanophyceae > Chroococcales > Aphanothecaceae > Aphanothece > Aphanothece stagnina. The sequence continues at coordinate 32,251 of NZ_JBKOUC010000023.1, read as the reverse complement.
AGCGGTTGGCGATGCTCACGATCACCGCCGCCTCCTGCACCGACAGCGGCTCCACATCGCCGGGCCCATCGAGCCGCGGCATGCGCTGGTAGACGTAGCGCGAGCGAAAGGGCGTGGTGATCAGGTGCTCCCCCTCGGGGATGACGAGCCGATCGCCCAGGTGCAGCAGCGGCCGACCGTCATCCCACCAGGCGCCGCGGCCGCGGATGCGATCGGGCGTGAAGAGTCCGGCCGCGATCGAGCGCTCGTAGAGGTCACTGGCCACCGCCGACCAGTTCACGCCGGTGCGGCTGGGGTAGAGGGTCTCCCAGTGGGCCAGGGGCGCCAGCGCCACCAGGTGGGTGGCAGTGTGCGCCGAGCGGCTCAACCGCAGCACCTGTCCGGTGCGGCCGGAGCGGTAGTAGCTGGCCTCGCCGTCGTAGCCGAGGCACTGGAACGGCGCGCCGCCACCGCCACCAGCCGGTGACTCAGCGGAGGTGGGCTCCTGGTCCTCCGGGTCTGATGCCCCTCCCAGTCTTGCTTCATCTGCTGGCAGGGGCTGCAGCCACTGCTGCAGATGCTCGGCCGCTTCCGCTGGGCTCCAGTCGGCATCGGCCAGATCCCAGCCCTGCGGCAAATCGGCCGGAGGGTCTACCAGCTGCACACAGCAGCCCTGCTCGCGCAACAGAGCGGCCAGCCGCACCATCGCCTTGCGGCCCGGTGCGTCGGCATCGGGCCAGAGCGTCACCCCCCGTCCCGACAGCGGCTGCCAGTCCGCCTTGGCGATGGCGTTGGTGCCGTTGGCCCAGCTGATCACCACGTGTTCGGGGAACAGACGGGCGGCGGCATCGGCGGTGGCCTCGCCTTCCACAACCAGCACCGGTGCCTCGGGGCGTTCGCCTAGGTCGGGGAGGCCGTAGAGCGGCCGTGGGGCAGGCCACTCGCAAGAGAAGGGATCGCGGCGGCTGGGGCGGTGCCAGCCGCCATCGAGCCAGACCCGATGCAGAAAGCCCTTGCGGCCGCTGCGGCCAGGGCAGAGCCGCTGAATCCAGAACAGCGGTGCGCCGCTGGCGTCGCGGTAGCACCACTGGGCGATCGCACCCCGCTCCAGCTCTGGCGGCGCGGCGTCGGCGGGCGGCACCTCGGGTTGGCGCCAGGGCCGGCTGGCATGGCCGGGGAGTCCTGTGGCCGCAGGGGCCTTACCTCCGGCGCCGTTGCCGCTGGACGCCAGCTGGGGCCGATGCCGCCCGGTCCCGTCCGGCTCCAGGCCCAGGTAGCGCTCCACCTCCTCGCAGGCCTGGCAGAAGCTCCAGCGGCGCACCCGCATGAGCAGGTCTATCCCGGTCCCACCGCCACCAAGGTGGTCTTTGCCGCCGCACTGGTTGCAGAACCAGGCGCCGTTGCCGTCGCGATCGTCAAAGCGGTAGCGGTCCCGCCCCCCGCAGGCGGGACAGGGCTGATGGCGGTTGCTGAGCTGCTCGGCTGGCAGTCCGGCAAGCGCCTCGAGGATGTCCCGCCAGCGGCCATTGGCCGCAGTCATCACGTCGGTTGCCATGGGTGTCGCCGCGGATCAACGACGCTCAGCGGCTGCCACCAGCACTGGCCCGGGCACGGCCAGGCCGGCCTGTTCTGCCGCGATCGCCGCGTCGATCACCTGGCGGAGCACCGCCGAGCGACTGAGGGTTCCGTGCAAGCGGCGCTGGTCAAGCCAAGCCAACTGCGCCTCGGTGATGGAGACGCTCAGCGGTGGCGCGAAGGAGGCCATGGATGTCTGACGTTCTGAGTACAGCCTAAGCACACCCGGCAGAGCTTGATAAGTTGAACATTGCTGAGACGCCTGGCTCAGCGCAAAGCCTGCCGCCTTGCCCATGGCCCCGATCGTCCTGCGCGACTACCAGCAGCGGCTACTGGCCGACCTCCGCGCCGCTCTCAAGGTCCACCGCCGCGTCTGCGCCGTCATGCCCACCGGTGCGGGCAAGGGCCAGACCATCGGCGCCATCGTGCAGGGGGCGGCCGGCAAGGGCCGGCGGGTGCTGGTGTTCGCCCACCGGGCTGAGCTGATCGACCAGCTGACTGGCACCGTGCGGGCCTGGGGCCTGGAGCCCGATGTGATCGCCCCCGGCCACCGCCTGCTGGGCCGCCAGGTGGCGGTGGGCTCGGTGCAGACCGTTGCTCGGCGATTGGGGCAGCTGTCAGCGCCGGATCTGATCATTCAGGACGAGGCCCACCACCTGGTGGCCGGCAATGTCTGGGGCCGGGTCATCAACGCCTGGCCCCAGGCCCACCTGATCGGCAAGACCGCCACCCCCGAGCGCCTCGACGGCAAGGGGCTGGGCGTGGAGGCCGGCGGCTATTTCGAGGCCCTGGTGCTGGGGCCCTCAGCAGCCTGGCTGGTGGAGCAGGGCTGGCTGGCCAGGCCCAAGGTCTTCTCCTGGCCAGGTGCCCGGAACAGCAAGCTGCGGCGCCGCATGGGCGACTTCGATCTGGAGGAGGCAGCACGCGCCTTTGGCGATCGGGCCGCCATCGGCGATGCGGTGCCGCACTACCATCGCCGACTGCACCCCGGCACGGCGATCTGCTTTTGCTGCACGATCGAGCACGCCGAGCAGATGGCCGCGGCCTTCCGCGCTGCGGGAATCAGGGGCGCCTCGGTGAGCGGCAGCACCCCAGCGGAGGAGCGCAAGCGCCTGATCGCCGGGCTCGGCACCGGCGAGGTGGAGGTGCTCACTAGCTGCATGATCATTTCCGAGGGCACCGACATCCCCTCCGTCGGCGGGGCGATCCTGATGCGCCCCACCGCTTCCCTGAGCCTCTACCTGCAGATGGTCGGCCGTGCCCTGCGTCCCGCACCTGGGAAGCAGGAGGCCGTGATCCTCGATCACGTCGGCAACGCCCATCGCCACGGCCTGCCCACCGATGAGCGCGAGTGGAACCTGGCCGGCCGCCGCCGGCGCGAGGGTGTCTCAATCCCGATCAAGGACTGCCCGGTCTGCTTCTGCAGCTGCCCCAGCGCAGCCCAGCTCTGCCCCGACTGCGGCCATCTGTTCCTGACCGACGAGCGCGATGAGCAGCGCCGCGGGCTGCAGCAGGTTGAGGGTGAACTGGTGGAAGTCACGGGTGCAGCCCGGCACCGGCCCAAGCCCAGGCAGCAACAGCAACGGCTGCGGCGCACGCACCCGGCCGCTGGCTGCCGCACCTACGAAGAGCTGCTGCAGCGCGAGCAGGAGCGCGGCTACAAACCCGGCTGGGCCAGGCACGTCTGGGCGGCCCGGCAGGGCAGCGCCTAATCCCTGCCTGGCTTTTCTCCTGCTCCCAGGAGTTCAGCCTGCAGGCTCAGCTGTTGGGCCGCCGCGACAAACGGAGCGTCCAGGCTGCAGAGGGTGGCGCCGCGGCCGTTGGCGATGGCCAGGTGCAGAGCATCGGCCGCTCGCAAGGCTGTGCTCCAGCCGCGTAGGCAGGCATTGGCATTGCGGAAGTCCTGCGGCTCCAGTTCCAGCACCAGCAGACCCGGCGCCAGGCTGCGCTCAAAGCCCTGCAGCACCGTCTCGGCCTGCGCCTGGCTCAGGGCCTTGGTGCGCACCTTCAGGCCAAGGGCGGAATGGAGCTCGGTGACACTCCAGGAGCTGATCGCCAGCGGTGCACTCGCCTCCTCCAGAAAGGCCACCGCGGCGGCGGAGTGCACTTCCGGCATCAGCACCGCCAGGAGCACGCAGGTGTCGATGTAGAGCATCAGGCGCGGGACTCGTCCCGCAGCATCCGCATGGTCTCCACGCCGCTGGCCTGCTGCTCTGGCAACGCTTCTCGCAGGGCGGAGAGCTGGGGCAGCAGATCACGCACGCTGCAGCGCGGCACCAGCTCGGCGATGGGCTTGCCGCGGCGGGTAATAACCACGGCCTCACCGGCCTCCACCGCATCCAGCAGGCTGGAGAGCTGGGTCTTGGCTTCCGCCACCGTCACCTGCACCATGGCCGTTGACCATCTAGATGACCAACTCTAGGCCGGGTATGCGGCGCAGATGCAGGGGGCGTGGCCTCCTCCCAGCGAGCACGACAACCAGCCATCGACGCAGTCGCTCGTCAGCACAGGACTTGATCCCTACTGGGATGGCTACGCGCGGTCAGAGGCCTCAGCACTGACAGCATTGCCGTCAGCGCAAGCGAGAGTCGTCAATGACCACGCTCACGATCCGCAACCTCGACGAACACACCACAGCGCAGCTCCGCATTCAGGCCGCTCGGCACTGCCGATCGATGGAAGAGGAAGCCCGCACGATCCTCCGCTCCGCCCTCGAAGCCCGGCAGCCCGTCGCTGGTGGCCAGGGCCTGGGCCGTCGCATCCATGAGCACTTCGCCCAGCTCGGTGGCGTGGAGCTGGAGCTGCCCGAGCGCTCCTCCTCTCCAAACCATTAACCGCCGCCGATGCCCTGCAGATCCTTGAGCAGTACGAACAGGTGCAGCGGGTCAGTGGGCGAGGGGCGAAAGCCGAAATGCTCATAGAAGCCTCGGGCCCGTTCATCTTTGGCATGCACCGCCAAGGCGCGGATGCCGGCGATATCGGCCGCAGCCAGCGTCCGAACGATCGCGTCTTTCGGCAAGGCGGCGCCAAGGCCCTTCCCCTGGTGCGCAACCGCCACGGCAAGCCGGGCCAGCACCATCAGCGGAATCGGATGCCGCGCCAACCCCTTGCTGATCCGCTCTGGTGCCTGCTCCGGGCCCACCTCACCCACCACCAGGGTGTGGAGGCCAACGACGACGTCGCCATCCAGCGCCACGTAGGTGCGGCTGGCCCGCGCTCGTTGATTCGCCAGCGCGAAGCGGACCAGGAAGCGGTTCAGGGCTTCCTCGCCGCAATCAAAACGCTCCACGGCATGACTGGCCTGGAGCGGTTCGATCCGGTAGCAGCTCACTCAGCGCCACCAGCAGCTGGCCGCTCCAGCACGCTCGGCTCCTGCAGCAACTGTGCCAGCCGCGGATGCACCCGGGGTGGAGCGTCCAGGGCAGCCACGAAGGCCTCCCACTGCTCCCCATCCAGCTGGAAGCTCTGGCGATCGGCCAGGGTTTCAGCCGCGCTGGCCAGGGCGCTCTCCAACACAAATTCGCTCACGCTGCGCTGGGCTGCCGCGGCTGCCCGCTGCAGGGTCTGCTTGGCACCTGGCGTCAGCCGCAGGTCGAGCTTCTCGCTTCTCGAAGGGGATGACGTCATCACGGCACCGTCTTTCGCCACCCTAGCCCCGCCTGCCAGACAATGTCATGACAGCTCCGCAGGTCGTCAGCAGCAATACGCTTTCACGGACTGGCAGCAGGAGCGCCATGGCCTGCGTTTCAGCCACTGAAGACCGCAAGCGGCTCCAAGCCCTGATTGACGAGGTGGGGCAGTCCCACGAGCCGGTGCTGATCATTGGGAAGCAGGGCAACGCTGTTCTGCTGGGGGAAGTTCACTGGCGCGCAATCTGGGAGACCCTGCATCTGGTCTCGATTCCTGGGATGCGCACGTCGATCCTCGATGGCATGGCCACCGAGGTGACTGAGTTGAGCCCAGAAGCGCTCTGGTGAGCACGGCCTACAGCAGCTGGCTGGCTGTCCGAGCTATTGCCCGCCGAAGCAATTCAGCGAATACCTGTCAGGTATTGGCAAGACAGCCAATACCTACCAATCGCTGACAACCAGCCCGGCAACAGGAGGCATGGCCTCCTCCTCACCCAGCGAACACGAGATCCAGCAGCGCATCCGCCTGGCCTGTGGCCGCGGAGCGGTGCGCCTCTGGCGCAACAACACCGGCGCCCTGGTCGATCAGCAGGGCCGTTTCGTGCGCTTTGGGCTGTGCAAGGGCAGCAGCGACCTGATCGGTCTGCGCTCCCTTGAGATCACGCCCGAGCTGGTCGGCCAGCGGCTCGCTCAGTTTGTGGCCCTGGAGGTCAAGACAGCCCAGGGCGTGCTCAGCCCGGAGCAACGGGCGTTTCTCCGGCTGGTGCAGCAGCTCGGGGGGCTGGCCGCGGCCTGTCGCTCTGCGGAGGAAGCCGAGCAATTGCTTGGCGCGCCGAGGCAAGTGCCGCTGGGACACTGATGGATCCGGCAGAAGTGCAGCAGCGGCTGTGGCGTCTCGCAAAGACCCAACCGGGCGAGCTCCCCTACACCCTTGCTCTGAGATTCCAGGCAGCGACAGGGAGGATCATCACTGGGCAGCTTGCCAAGCAGATCCAGCAGAGGCTCGGACAAGATCAGGCCTGATATGCCAAGAGGTGTCAGGACGTGGCTAGGAGTGCCAAGTTTGCCGTATGGTTCGGGAAATCCCATTCAGGATCCTGAACGTGGCCATCACCTACGCGGAGCTGCTTGAGCGCCAGGAGGAGAACCGCGCAGCGTTCGGTCGGATGCTGCTGAACTGGCGAAGAACCAACGGCTGGACCCAGTACACCGCCTGCAGCTGGGCGGAAGAGGCCGGCTTCGATGCGATCTCCTACGGCAACCTCTCGGTGATCGAGCAGGGCAAGGCCGGCGAGCTGCGCCAGAAGGCCTTCTGGCAGCTGGGCGAACTGAACCGCCGCATCGCCGAGAAGGACTGGGGCCCGGTCAAGACCCAGGCGATCAAAGAGAAGCTCGAGAATGCCATCCCGTTGGGCGACGACGAATGCCCGGCCTGGACGCCACTGGAACTGTGGGCCTGCTACTGCGGCCTGAGGGAGGTGCCGGAGGCCTTCCGTACCACCCCGGCGCCGACCGTTGGTCAGCGCAAGGCCACCGAGCTCTCGTCCAAGTGGCGCAACCAGATGCGCCGCGTTGTCGACGAATGCGGGCTGGAGCCCAGCGACGCCCTCAACTCCCTGGCGGTCGAGGCCAGCGAAGAGCACCGCAAGCGCTTCTTTGCCGTGCTCACGGGCTTCGGCGACTACAAACCGGAGGAGCTGGCCCCGCTGTGGATCGAGGGCGACCAGTACCTGCCCAAGCGCTGGCTGGACCAGTGGGAGGCGGCCAACAGAAAGGGCACCAAGCCCAGCGGCCGCAAAGGCAAGAAGCCAGTCACAGCCTGATTGCTAGGAATTAACAGCCGCTGTGAGTGCGGCTATCAGTGAACAGTGCTAATTTTCGGATCAGCGGGCAACCGCCCGATTCGATCCGTCATGGCTCCACCCCCCAGGTCTCCAGTGGCCGGCATTGAGGCGCCGCCGGCCGTCCTGGCCGACGCCACCCCCGAGCAACAACTCACCCACGCCCTGGCCTGCTTTCAGGCCGAGGTGTCCGCCATCTCCTCCTGCGATCTGGGCGCCGTCGCGGAGGCAGCCCGCCCTGCTTTTCGCCAGGGCATCGGCTGGTTCGCCCAACTGGGCGAGCAGCACGGCCGGCCCAGGCTGCAGGTCACGGTGAGGCATGCCGCCGGCGCTGAGCTCAGCAGCGAGGCCTGGGCTGACGAACCCGGCGAGCTGGCGGACATGACCGGCTTGATGCTGGCCATGCTGCTGGGCATTCCTGTGTCAGAAATGGCTAGGGCTGCAGAGTCCTGTCCTATTGCAGATCGGCTTCAAGCGGCTAACCCTGAAGATCCGCAGTTGCCTGCGGATCGGCCGGAGCCCGATGGTGAAGCGGAAGCACCAGACCAGCAGAGCCAGGCTCTCTCTCAGCCCCAGGCCAGCAGTGCTGGCACCCCCGATGCAGACAGCGATCCGGCCCTGGTTCCCCTGACGCCCGAGGAGATCAGCGGCTACCACCGCCGCGTGCTGGATCTGCCGCAGGCCTCCCGCCGGGAGTTGACCCATGCGTTCCGGGAGCACTTCCAGGTGCCGCGCAGTGCCCGCTCGATCGGTGATCGCATCACCCTGCGCCAGCACGGCGACTTCCTTGAGCGCTTCATCGAGGAATGCCAGGACCAGGCGCTGGAGAGGGTTCCCTCGCCGCCGGCCCCATGAGCAGCAGCCATCGCCCCAGGCCGCCCCGTCGCTACGGCGAGCAGCCGCGCTCACTGGCCGGCCGCCACTTCATCCAGACCCAGGTGCGCACCGACGTCTACCTGCGCATCCGCGAGCTGATGGAGGCCCGCAACCTCTCCGCCAGCGGAGCGGTGCATCACCTGCTGCGCGAGCGCTTTGACCTGCCGCCCCTTCCCCCCTTCGATCAACACCAGATTTCCACCGATTCATCCCATGGCTAAAGACATTTTCCGCACGCCCCTCGCTGAAGTGCGCTGGGCCCACCTGATCACCCCCAGGCATCAGCTCGACAAGAGCAAACCCAAGGCCTGGACGGCCGACTTGCTGCTCCCCAACGGTGACGAGAAGGCCCAGGCCTTCCTGCTGGCGATGGAGGATCAGTTCATCGCCCTGCATGGCAGCCGTAAGCGCCGGGCGGAGAAGGGCTTCCCCTGGAAGGCCGACAAGGACAAGCCCAGCGAGCTCACAGTGGTGCGCTTCAAAATCCCCCAGTTCCAGCGGCGCGACGGCTCCCTCTCGGAAGGACCCCGCATCGTCGACGCGAAAAGGCAGCCCTGGGATGGGGCCGCCATCGGCAACGGCTCGCAGGTGATCGTCGCCTTCGACATCTACGACTGGGACGGCGAGAACGGCTGCGGCATGACCTTCCAGCCCAGGGCCGTCCAGGTGGTCGAGTTCGTGCCCTACGAACAGGTGGATCCCACCGCCGGCTTCGATGAGCTGGATGGCTACTCCACGGTCAGTGCTCCCGCCGGCACCGGCTCCAGCGGCTGGGCCGCCGAGGTCGACGAGGAGGCACCGTTCTGATGGCCCACCTCCACAGCGTCCGCGGCGGCGTAGGCGGCGGCCGGCCCCAAGGAGGCAGGCCCCAGAGGGGCAAATCCCAGCTGCCGGCCTTCTGCCGCACCCGCCGGCCCACCACCACCGTCACGGTGAGCAGCCTGCGGTACATCCACCGGCTGCTGCTGCTGGTTCTGGTGTTCCAGCTGAGCACCCTGCTGCTGGTGATCGCCGGGCTTGTCCCGCCGCGGCTGCCCCCGGCCACAGCCACCAACGTCCTCCGCTCCGATGCCGGCACTGCCGCCGGTGGGGCTCCCTTCGTCGTGACACCTCCTCCAGATCGATGAGCAGAACAACGAGCTGCCCCGGCCCACCAACGCCCTTCGTCCTGATGGATCACCTCTCCTTCGTCTCCCGTTCCTGGAACGGGACACCGACCTCACGGCGCTTCACCAATGGCGACGTCACTGCCCCAGCGATGTGCAAGGCGAACAAGAACCGGTGGTCTGACTACCGCGAGTCCTACCGCTGCCAGCAAAACATCGATGGTGCTCCCCGCCAGGTCAAGAGCTACCACCGCTCCTGGTTGATCGACACCCTCAAGCGCTGTCGGGCTCCGGTGGCAGGAGGCTGATGGACACCCCAACAACGACATCCCGCCAGCGGGCCTGGGTCAGCACCGCCACAGCCTGCGAGGTGCTGGGGATGAGCCGTGAAACCCTGCGCCAGCTGCGGCTGCGGGGTGTACTCACCCCGGGGAAGCACTACCGCCGCTGGGGGTGCACCCAAGGCCGGGGCCCGCTGCAGTGGCACCTTGAGAACGTGGAGGCCACCATCACTGGCTGGAGCCGCAGACACCTGCGCCTGTAGTCCTCAGCGGCACTCTGTCTGTTAGTCGTCGGCCTTGCGGCCCCCCTCCAGCCAACGGCTGAGTAGCTCCACCGGTGTCTGTGGGCAAATTGTCAATCACAGGCGGAGGTACCGAATCCAGCGCCAGGAAGGGCTCAAGCTGCCCCTGCCTCACCAGCGGAAGTGCTCACGGCCCACAGCTTCCGTGGGCTGCCGAGGCGGAAGAAACCCATCACGTTTCGGCGATCGCTATCCAGTTGGATCAGATGATGGATGGTCGGCGACTCAAGCACCTGAATATTCTCGAAGAATACAGAGTGCATGCCTTGCCCCTTCATATAGCCATTAGGTGCAATGGCTTGGTGTTGATTCATGCCATTGAGGACTTGCTCAAGCTTGATCTGGCTATCATCAATCACTGGTGGTCAATAGCTCCGAGTTCGTTGCCGTTGGCTAACCCCTCAACGCGATAGCTGCCGGCATCAGGCAGCCGCTCAAGTGTTGAGGTTGGTGCTGTTAGGAAGTCTTGTCGGGCCTCCGATACCAGTCGATGCGCCACCTCAGAAACGAATCGCGGCGTCCTTATTCCCCATCACGAGTGTTGTATTCAGACCGGCCCGACAAACAAAGTTGGATCAGTACTCCCTTTGGATGGCCGGAGTTTCTGACTGGGTAAACCGGGAGAGGAAGTCCGGCAATACTGCTAGTCCAAGCAGACTAGGAATGACAATGGCAAGAATAAGAACCAACTTCTGGTTGGTCTCCTTATTTGATTTGTCGCTGCATGCTTTCGCTTCTTTATACTCTTGTATGAACCTGGGGTTGGCTAGCAGGTCTTCCATTTTTGCTTTGTTGTCTTCATAGCGGCGGGTAATCTCATGCTTGAAGTCAGGCCATTCGGCATGGGATAGAGCCCACTGCTTCCAGCTTGTCCATTCCTGTAATGCCGCGATCTTTTCCTGGTTTCTCAGGTGTGCTCCGCCAAATGCAGCCGCAGGTCCAGCTGCACCAAAAAAGGCTCCAGCCAAGGCGTCACCAGTCCTGTTGCAAGCCGGCGGAAGAACGTGAACATCATGCTGGCGAAGAAACTCTGCCACCATTTGATCAATGGTTGGTATTGGTTCTATCAAGACACCATGCTGCTTGAGAAGCCGGGCTTGAACGTGGTCAATTCCACGTGAAGTGAGGTAGGTCATTGTTGTAGAGGCTCTAGGGATCGCTCCCTCGACCTCTTCACCATCCTCACGGCGGGGCTACTTCGGCTTCCCCCAGTCGGGGGAACTTGTGCTGCAATGGCCTGCATCGGCACCTTCCCAACCCTCTGATTGCCCCCATCCCGAGAGCCGGCGAGCCTTATTAGCCAGAATTTAGGGCCTTTCTGAGGGCTCCTGAAGACGAGGGATTGCCCCAGAGACTGAAGGCAGGGCCAGTGTTCAGTGCCGCTTCCAAGGAGACGATCCCCAGTGCGATGCCCAGGACGGCGGCATGGGTGCGGTCGCGCGCTTGCAGCTTGCTGATCACATTGCCGACATGGGTCTTCACCGTTTCCGGGGAGACATAAAGGCGTTCAGCGATGTTGCGGTTCGAGAGCCCAAGCATCACTCCTGTGAGCACCTCGACCTCCCGATCGGTAAGCTGCTCGATCGTGGCTGCTTCCTCACTGCGACGGCGTTGCTGGCGCAGGACGTCGGCGGCCTCCTTCGGGTAGTAGACGCCACCACCGGCGACGATCCGGAAAACAGGCGTGAAGTCCTCTGTCTCAAAGCAGATCGCATCGCAGCCTGCCTCCAGGGCTTCGCCGATCACGGCTGTGGATTCACGGTTCGTGATCAGGATTGTCCTTGTCTCTGGCCTGAGCCGTTCGGCACGCCGCACCAGAGACACTCCCGCTCCTTCGTGCAGGGTCTCGCTCACCAGCAGGAAGTCCGGCTGGTGCTGCAGCACGTGCTGATACCCCTCGTCCTCGGTGGTTGAGGCACCTACCACATGCTCGGTGATCGGGTTGATGCAGATGAAGGCACCTAACCACCTCGTATTGCCGAGGCACGCCACGATTGTTTTTCCCTCCAGGAGCGTGCGGTACTCCTCCAGAAGTGCCGGAATCTTTTGCAGGAGGTGGGTCAGATCCATACGTGGGGGCGCCTCGCATGAGCATACCTAGCCATGCCATCCTTGAGAACAATTGGCAACCCAGCAGTCTTCTGAGTCCATAGGATGGAGCACCCTTGCCACGGCGAGAACACCCGTAGGTGGTCTCATCTTCAAGCAAATCCCCCACTTGGGGGATGCATTGCCTGCCAGCGCGATAAAGAATGAGCGTGTGCAAATCGACCAGTTGGAAATTGATTCTCCCCCATCGTTAAGTCCACAATTTCATGTCAGTCATATGGCAGCTAAATGAGTTGTCTGATATTTCAACAGCGCCTGGAATTCCAAGGAGAGGGCCGGAAGGTAAATAGTTTATTGTCCTATGGCGAGCAACTACAGCGATCATTGCCACACAAAACGAGCCGAACCTCTCATGGACATGGCATGTCGAAGCATGGAACTCAAGGGCCTGGGCTGGCCGGATGAAGCCATTGCTCTCTACGAGGAGCTGTGGGAATATCGCCGGCGATGGGGCAGCATTGCCATTGAGCCTGACGAAAGAACCTTCCTGATGAAGGCCGATAAAGCATTGGCCCAAAATGAAGCAGAAAGAATAGTCCTGGAAGGGCAGGAGGTCAATAGTGTGGAAAGAGCTGTAAATGACCCTCGTGCTTGCATTAGGCCTCTTCATGGCATTTCCATGTCGCCAATGCTGGGCGATGCTGGAGTTAGCAAGCAGTGTTTTGTAGCACTCGATTTTGAGACTGCTGATCACGGGAGGGACAGTGCCTGTTCGATTGCACTCGTGCGAGTCGAGGAGGGCTCGATTGTTCATCGTGAGTACCACCTGATTCGCCCGCCTCGCAAAACATTCGTTTTCACTCGCATCCATGGGATTGGGTGGTCCCAGGTCGCTAATGCTCTTCCCTTTGGCGAACTATGGCCGCAGCTAGAGCAATGCCTCGATGGAGCTCAATTCATCGCAGCTCACAATGCAACCTTTGACAAAAGTGTGTTGCAGGCTTGTTGTCATAAGGCGAATATAATGGCTCCGCCGCACCCATACCTCTGCACGGTCCAGCTTGCCCGGAAGACTTGGGACATCCGTCCAACAAAGCTGCCGAATGTCTGTGAGCGGCTTAACCTAAGCCTGAAGCACCATGATGCCCTGTCTGATGCTGAAGCTTGTGCCAATATCGTGCTTGCCGCCATCCGCGATGGAGGTCTATCGCCAATGCGTACCGGAGAATCGTTCTGAATGACCTTTTTGGTCTTCAAGCTTTAGTAGCGAACTGTGCCCAGGGTGAAGTGCGAAGGTTTCATCAACGACCTGCTATTGAGTGTCGCCAAGTGCAAGAAGATCTGACTCCGCTCCCCCGCTTTTTGAGGAGGGTATTCCTGGGCCTTCGATGATGGGTAACTGACAATACTTAAGTTGATTATTAGTTATCCTCTCCGTCATGCTGCCCTATCACGAACGTATTACTCAGCTCCAGACTCAGATCCGACCACTTGCTGTACAGGCGGCAAGAAGAGGTTGCTCCGCCGAGCAGCAGGAAGAGCTCTTGGCCAGGCTGATACCTCTCTATGACGCACTCTTTGCACTTCAGGAGGAGCTTGATCTCAATTGAGCATTTCGGCTCAGCCCGATGCAGTCGCTGCGGTTCATGCCCGCGGCAGCAGCATGGGCTATCAGTTGATCCCAGCAGATCTCAGGAAGGCTGAAAGGTTGCGGTCGCTTGTGCTCCCCCCAGTGGGTGCGCGTGTCGGCTGCATCATGCCTCCGAGAGTCCATCAAGCCAGCACCAATTGATTCGTACGTTTTGCCAGAAATAAGGCATGCGTACGGTCACTGTCACCGAGCCGGGTGAGGATTGTTAATCCTGTCCTTGAGCTCTGGACTGTATGACGGCTGTTGCTGATGGGTGGGAGCCCTCCTCTCAAGGGCAGTGCCCAGCCTCAGAGGTTAACGAGGAAGCCTGTCCAGAAATACCAGACCACCTCACACCGCTATCAGCCCGGCCTCCAGAAGCTCGGCGCCACTCCATTGGCCATCGAGCACCTCGGCTTCCGCGGCAAGCCCGTCAGGAAGCTGCGAATGATCACCGTCGAGAAGGCCTTAGCCCTGGCCCGTAAGCTGCAGGGCACCCGCGGCTGCACCGCTTCGGAGATCTGAGCCCCGGGACCTAGGGACCCTCTGTTGCCATCTCAGAGGGCAGCCGAGTCACAGGTAGTCACTCACCATGTCACGGTTGATGGGCTTTTTTGATCTGCCAACCAAGGGGGCGCAGCCAAGTGGTGCGAGCTCACCCGTGGGGAGGCCATCCAGTCCTGAAGGCAGAAGCGACGTCAGGCTTGTGATCCCTGTTGGTGAGAATGAGCAACCCCAGAGCAACCTACGTGGGTGACGTTTACAGACCTTGGCACCTCACCAGGGTGATCAGCGCGATGGGGGCGACGACTGCCAACTGCAGCAGCGGCACCACGATGACGGTGAAGCGCTGCACCATCCGGTACTCGGCCACGGTGTGGAACATCCAGCTGTCCACCACGAAGCACCCCATTCCGGCGAGGGAGAGCGCCACGCTGAAGCTCAACAGACTCCAGGCCCACCGCCGTGAACGCCCCAGTCTTGCGGCCAGCGCCGCCAGCGCCAGGTAGGGACTCACGGCTAACAGCAGGAAGGGGATGTCACTCCCCCGCCAGCTGGGAACGCTGGTGAGGGCGAGCACGAGGGTGAGCAAGGCCGAGCCGGCGCACAGCATCACGGTGAGCCGCGCGGGGCGCATGGCGATCGGTGACGGCTGGACCATGGATCTGACTCCCGGCGTCCGTGCTCAGGGCCCCGGTTTCTGGGGTGGGTCCTCGCAGGGCAGCCGGTGGGCGCGGGGATCCTTGTCGTTCCACTCCAGGTAGGCGGTGCCCGCTTCCGGCCGGTGCAGGGGGATGGCCGGCGGCACGCTGGGATTGGTGGGATAGGTGCGACCGTCGTAGCGCAGCTCCGCGTAGTAGCCGGTGCCGGCGTCCACCCGCACCCGGGTGATCAGGTCCTTCCAGCGGTTGTGGCGTCGCTCGGTCACGATCAGGGGATCCTTGAACAGGCTGATCTGGGTGATGAGCTGCAGGCGGCCTGGGCTGGGCTCGCGAAAGATCAGCAGCGGGCAGCCGCCGGTGCCGCAGACCATCGGTCCCAGCACCTGGGCCACCACCTCGGGCCTGCCATCGCCGTTGAGATCCACCTGGTCCCAGATGTAGCGATGAGCCGGCAGACGCTCACATTCGGCCTTGATCTTGTTGCCCTTCACCCACTCGCCCTCGGCGCTGCCGGGATCAGGGCCATGACCCTGGCCGTCGTCGATGCGTACCGGGAAAAGAACTTCTCGCAGAGCCGCCTCGAGGTCGGGGTTGGATCGGGGCTCGGGCGGCACCGATTGCACCACTGTTGGGCTGGCGCTGGCGAGTGGCTCGGCCTGCAGAGTTGGAGCCGCCATTGCGATGCCGGCCGCCAGGGGCAGCAAGGGCAGGGCGCCGACCATCACAGAGTGCCGTAGGTGTACGGAGGCTCCTGTCCGTCGCGGCGCTGCAGCAGCCAGGCGGGCCCGGGGAAGAATGCGGGGCAGCGCACGGTCCAGATCCAGTAGTCCTCCACTGTTTCGCCCTGTTCCGGCGGGAAGAGCCGCATGCCCTCGGCCGCCTGAGGTTCCTCGCCCGCGGGCAGCAGGTGGAAGGCCAGATCGGGATCGGCCGCCAGGCCCTGCAGGATCACCGCGTGAATCTGATCACCGCTGGCGCTGGCGGTGAGCCCGAAGCTCTCGGGTTGGGAGGTCACCATGGCGGCGAATCCTTCGCGGTTCGGATCGATCCGGCAGGGCTCGAACAGGGCCGGCAGGCTGCGACGGAAGGCCTCCAGGGCATCGAGGCTGCCAGGCAGTGCCAGCTGCGCCTGGTGTACCTCGGCCTCGAAGCGGTAGGCAGGGGGCAGGCCCTGCTTTCGCAGGGCTTCATTGAAGTCTGCGGCGGAAGCCATTGGGAGGGTGCCATGGCCATTCACTGTGGAGGATGCCCAGGCGGGGCCATCTCTCCTGGGCGCTGATCGTGAAGGAACCGGCAGCGAATCGCGCTGCCCTCGAGAGGTTCCAGCCGGATCCCCTCGTTTTTCCTGACGATGTGAAGAAAGGGCCTCCAGTCATCCCGAGGCTGGAGGGAGCTGCCACCACGAGCGCCCTGCCGCGGCTGTCCTCGATGGTGAGCGGGCTCGCGTGGCTGCCGTAGAGGCGCACCGGCCCGTTGCCCCAGGGAGCGTTGGTGCAGATCGCCGTGAGTGCCGGGCGACCCTGGCCAGCCGCCGGGCCATCCAGTGCGGAGAGGAGTGCGATCCGCTCGCTGTAGGCGGCCCTCAGGCAGGCGGCCTGGCGCTCCGAGAAGGCACAGCGGCTCCTCCTGCGGAACCACACCTGCTGGGGTTCAAACCAGTGCAGCTGCGAAGCCTGTGCTGCCGAGCCGGCGGCAGCCAGCAGCCGCGCCATCCTGCGATCGAGTGCCAGCAGAGCCGGATCGGCACACACCAGTTGGTCACTGGCGTAGGAGGGAGCGGCACAGTTCGCGGCGCTCTGCTCCGGCGGTGGAGGCACTGCCGCGGCGCGTATGTACCAGACGAAGACGGCCGCCAACAGTGCGGCCGGCAGGAACTGGACCGGATCAACCGCTCCCACCGACCGGACCATGAGGGATGGGTTAGTCGGCCTTCCCGCCAAGTCCCTGGATGGCATCACCGATCGCACCGGCAGCACCCTGAACCTTGTCCTTGAGGTCGCCGGCAGCCCCCATCACCTTTGCCTGCAGCTGCTTGGCTTCGCCTTCCGCCTTCATGGTCTGGTCACCAGTGAGCTCTCCGGCGGCGGCCTGGAGCTTGCCCTCGGTGTCCTTGGCGGAGGCCCTGATCTTGTCTTCCAGGCTCATGGTCGTTCGGCGTGGGGACGGTGGAGGGGCACCGGGCTGGCGATCGAGGGAGCCCCTTTCACGACCGTAGCCAGCCGGATCCGATCAGGCCCGCTTGATCACCCGCAGCACCACCAGCAGGATCACGGCGCCGAGGGTGGCCACCAGGATGCTGCCCAACACACCCCCACCAGCGGCACCGGCAAGGCCACCGAAGAGCAGACCGCCGATCAGGGCACCGATGATGCCCACCACCAGATCACCGATCAGCCCGAAGCCACCGCCCTTGACGAGCACACCCGCCAGCCAGCCGGCGATCACGCCGACGAGGAGAAACCACAGAACGTTCATGGGCAAACCTCAGCGACTGGGTGATGACATCGCGACGGTAGGGTATGCGGCATTTGCTCGCTTGCGGCCTTCCTGGAATAAGCCTTTACAAGCGAACTCTCTGCGTCAGCCGTGCAGCGGGTCGCGCCGATACGGGTCACGCCGATACAGACTGTATCGAGGGGTAAGGTGGCCGGGTTCTCAAGACAAGGCGAACACCAGAGGCAGGGCATTGCACTGAAGAACCTTAACCCGACAAAGAGTGAAGTTTTCGATCAGTCCTCGGATTCTCTATTGACGCTGAGCCTATCCGAGATAAATTCTGAATACCTAAGCTTACCTTGTAAAAAGGTGTTCATGAAAGCAGCCAGCTTCTCCTCTGTTCTGGCCATTGCCGCACTTTGCGGACTTTCCTCTGTGGCTCACGCCCAAAGCACCGTGCCGGACCTTACAGATCTGATCGGAGCACGGGGTTCTTCTGCTGAAACTGAAGTCCAATCTCGTGGCTATCAATTTACCGGCAATCTCGGCTCGTCTGCTTTGTGGTGGAATCGCAGGACAAAAACCTGCGCTTCCATTACAGTGGATGAGGGCCGGGTGGTATCGATTATGAAGTCGCCATCGGCAGATTGCGGCAAGAAGGATCACCCCGTTGCTGAGCTGAGCGATCTGATTGGCGTGAGGGGATCCTCAGCGGAGTCCGAGCTGAAATCTCGTGGCTATCAATTTTCCGGCAATCTTGGCTCATCGGCCCTGTGGTGGAATGCCGGCACAAAGGCCTGCATGTCGGTTACCGTCGGCGACGGCCGGGTGGTATCGATCGTGAAGTCACCCAAGAGAGATTGCCGTCAATAGAAAAAATAAATCAGGACTTCTCCTCTCTGAAGTGAGAGGAGAAGCATGGCTGAGTCGACATCTTGGTAGCAAGCCTGTACTGCAAAGACGGCGATTTCCATCATTCAGAGTCTGGCTGTGGCGATCGATCATCCTTGCAGCCGTCAGTTCTCGAAGTGGTTTTCACTGTCTTCTCAATGCGTGCCGCCCGACCAGCCCAGGCGAGCCAGCCGTGTAGGACATCGTCACTGTCAAGGCAGGTGAGATGGCGGCACCACTGTCCCTGTTGATTGGGCAGCCACTTCTCATCCTGCTTGTGGCCCTGCTGTGGGGTCTGGCGGCCTGGGCCCTGGGCCGCAGCCGGTGGCCCCTGATTGCCAATACGTTGTCCTGGGTTACTTTCGCCTGCTGGGAGTTCCTTGTTCAGGCGATCACGCCTGAGGCCAACATCCGGGTGGATCTGCTGCTGATCGCTCCTCTGCTCACCGGCCTTGGACTCTGGGGCATGGTGGTGATGCTGCGCAGCGGGTTGCGGTGAACACAGCCCCTGAGAGTCCTCTTCAACCACTCGGGCGGCTTGCTCACGCCCTAACCGAGGCCTACAGTCTGATTGAACAGTTCACCCCGCATCTTCAGGAGGCAGCCCATGCAAAATCTTGCAAGGATTGGCCGTTACTTTGTACCTGTTCTGAGTATGGCCTTTCTCAGTGCTGGAGGGCTTTTGTCTGGAGTTCCAGCGCTGGCTGACACGGTCAAAGCACGTTGTGATGTCTTTCCAAAGGGTGAGGATAAGGCAACTTCCTCGGGCTTGTGCACCTTTTCGCAGCGGCAGGGTTTTGTGAGCATCCAGCTCAACAATGGCCAGCGCATTGAGCTCACGCCCCAAGCCGATCAGCCCAATGCCTATCTCGATGCCAATGGCAAGCCCGCGATGCGTGAGCTTGCTGACAATGGCAACATCCACATCTACCGGCTGGCCAAGGAGTCAATCTTCGTGTACTGGGATACAACCCCCTACAAGTGAAATCAACGCTTCAGCGACCTGCTGCGTGCTGGGCTGGGCTAGGTCCATGGCCCAAGGCAAAGCCTAGATTCAGAACAGTGGAGTTTCCGTGATCAAGGCCGGCTGCACCTTCCTTGTTGCCGAAGGGATTCGCAAGGCTGCTAATTGGATTAAGTAGCCACTACTACTCCAGTCCAACTTCCTCGGGGCACTATGCCGCTGATTCGTTATCATCAATACCTGGCTGCTGTTGGCGCGGCTTTCTGGGTTGGCACTGGGGTCGTGGCGATTGGCAGCATTGCCTTAAGTCCCCGCAACTGGACTCCCAATCTTGCTATGGGGGTTTTGTTTATCTGCCTTGGCTGGCTTTTGTATCTTCGTGCGGTCAGCTTTTCTCGCTTTTTTTCGGCGATGCCAGTCAATATCCAAATAATTTCTTTTGGCCAGAGATTTCTGCGTTTGGACTTATTACTTGTTTCCCTCTCGTGCTTAGTTGGTGCACTTCTGCTCCTGGCGAGTGTCAGTCGAGTATTCGGAGAGGGCTATGCCGTCTTTGGATAACGGTTGGTCAACTTGTCTCAATGCCTGTCCGATAGCTCCGGCTGCTCACGGTTCCCCGCGATGAGCCCGGCCTCGAGAAGCTCGGCGCCACTCCATTGGCCATCGAGTGTCCCGTGTCAATCAGGTTGATGCAATGCGCCGGCCAACTTCATTGTCGGCGGACATCCATCACTCCTGCGTGGGCGAGTACGCGGCGGCAGAACTCCAGCAGCTCCTCGTGCGTCATGTCGTGCTTGGCGTCGTTTGTACGCCAGGCGCAGATCACGAAGTCGAGTTCAGGGAGGCTTTCACGGTGGTCAATGGTCGGCTGCATCGCCCGAGCGCGCTTGTAGCTGGCGCCCCGGCGTCCTGACTCTTCACTGTTGTAGTTCCCGAGCAGGCTCCAGTCCAGCTGCTCTCCGGTCCAGTAGTCCACCCCCTCGCAGGCGACGATCGCGGCATGGATGGCGGCCTTGGCGGCGCTCACGGAGTACGTGCCGCCTCTCTCCGAATCGCGACGCACGATCCCCTGGGCCTTGCCTCGGAGCCATTCGTTGTAGGCGTCGGCGGTCAGATGCTCAGCCACCCATGGCGGAGGTTGGTACTTGTGGCGGGTGCTTGGCACTGCTCCGTTACGGGCGTCCTACCCACCCTGGCAATCGGGGCGATGTTATGGGACGGCACGACCCCAGTGGACACGATCGTGGGCTGCCGGCGAGAATCCCGCCCCGAAAGCGAGGGCTCCCCAGATCACTGCCAGCCTTCGGATCCATGCACAGCGGGTGATGGCCGACACCGAGGCACCCAGCGGTGGTGGTGGCTCCATCTGGAGATCAACTCTTTGGCCGGCAGATGGATCAGAACCAGTGGGTGATGGTGGCCGTGGATGCGACAGGGGTGAGCGGGGAAGAGTGGCAGGAGACGGGGTGGCCCTGGAACACGGCGAAGTTGGGTGGCGTCCTTGGCACGATGCACCAGTGCGGCGCTGCGAGGGCTGGAAGCTCGCAAAGTCACCGTGGAGGTTGACATCGGTCCTGGGCCGCCGTCTGCAGGGCCGGCAGCCCAACCCGAAGGCGGAGAATGTGCAGTGGGCTGCACGGTGCCGCGATGGTTACCCCCACTGGCCTGGGCTCCACTGGCCACACTGAACCGGCCCGGTGAGGCAGAGAGCCATGCAGAGCGATCTGGGGGCACGGTGGCACTGGTGACGGGCGCCAGCCTGGGCATCGGCCGGGGCGTTGCCATGAGGCTCGGCGAGGCCGGTGCCACGGTGACTCTGACGCCACGCAGCCTGGAGAGCGGCGCACAAATGGGTTCCGAGATCGGGGCTTGGACCCCTGGGGGTTGGAGCAGCGGGACTCAGGCCGCCAGGGCCGCGCCAGGGATGCTGGCGGTGCTCATCGAGATGGAGCGGATGGTGCGGCGGGAATACGCCTGCACCCGCTCGAAGCCAGCTGCCACAACCGAGCAGTAGGAGTTCACGGTGGGCCCCACGAGCACGGTGTCGGGGGCATAGCCATTGGCCAGCAGCATGGTGGTCATCCACTGCATGTGGCCCTGCAGCTCTCTGGCCCGTGCGGCACCCCGCTGTGCGGCCTGGCTCATCTCACCGAGGCTGTGGGCGCAGAGGGCACCGCTGGCCAGACAGGTGAGGCCCTGGACGATGGGGAACCCGCCGACGGCGAGATCAGCCACGAAGGCCGCGCCACTCACCACTGCACCAACGCCGGAGACGGCGGCGGTGGCTCCGTAGAGATACATCTGGCGCTCATCATCGCTGAGGGCCTTCCAGCACTGCACATAGTCCCGGCAGGATTCCTGAAGGGAGAGGTACTGGTTGCCCAACGCGGGAGCGAGCATCCGGCAGCTGTCAAACAGATACTTCTCCCCGATGAAGCCGGCCACGACGCCATGCCAGGCCGATGTGAGCGGGCTGGTGAGCGTGAAGACGTAGAGGGAGTTGGTGTGGATGGCATGGGGGTAGCGGGCCGTGACCAGCAGATCCATGCCGGAGGCGAGATGGATCACATCGCCGGCCTCGGGCTGATGCGTGCCCTGGAGGCTGCGGTGGCCGCGCTTCAGGGCGGTGGGGCAGTCGATCGTGACGAACGCCGTGGTGGACTGGAGAGTGGGCATGGTGGTGCGTGTGGGAAGGATCGCCCCTTCCCCTCGTTCCGGGCGCTGGTGGGTGATTCAGGCGATCACGCCGCGGCGCCGCAACTCGAAGAAACAGCGTGCTGTGGCCTCCACGTCCACCAGGGCGTGGTGGGCACCGTCGATACCGCTGCCGAACAGGTGCTGATGCAGCTCCTCGAGGCTGGGCCACTTGGGGCCGAAGGAGCCGGGCAGCTGGCACAGCTCGGTGGAGGCCTCCATGGTGCAGTTGCGGCTGAGGGAGGGCAGGGGATTGGGCAGGCCGCAGCGCAGCAGCTCGGCACCGAGCACCTTCTCATCGAAGGCCAGGTTGTGGGCGATGAGGGTGTCTGCCCGGCGCAGATCGGCCAGGAGGCGCTGCAGCACATCGGGGAGAGGCTGGCCCTCGGCCATGGCGCGGGCGGTGGTGATGCCATGCACGCGGGCGGCATCGGCGGGGATGGCGAAACCATCGGGCCGGATGATCGCCTCGACCGTCTGCTTTCGGTGACCCTGGTGATCAGTCAGCAGCCAGGCGATCTGCACGATGCGGGGCCAGTTGGCCAGATCGCTGGCGGGTGCGTGGCGGCTGCGGGGCAGCCCGGTGGTTTCCGTATCGAAGAACAGCAGCATGACGGGCTCAGTGGCGGCGCAGGTGGTAGCTCCACTTGCAGGTCTTGATCTGCACCACGGCGCTCCCTTCATCAGCGGTGTCGATCTGCCGGCCGACCAGCTGCAGGCCGTTCAGGTCGTGCTCGAAGCGCGCGTAGGGGGTGCGGCGCAGCCGGCGGGACACCAGGGTCCAGCGCTCCCAGCCGTGGTGGTGGTCATGGCGGCCGTAGGCGAGGGCGATGCGGATCTTGGTGAGGGAGATGCCGCGTTGCTGGCAGCGCCGCTCGGCGTGGCTCGGATCGTTCCTAGCGCCGATCAGCACGAACTCCGGTGTGTCCTGGAGCCGCGGGTCGTTACCAGCAAGACGATCGAGGGTGAGCTGGTTCATGGGTGGGGACCTCTGCGGAACACCCTCCCCTCGTTCTGGGCTAAGGGACGTGATTCAGAAGCGCAACGCTGAGTCGCAAAGGAAAGGACCGGCCTCAGCGTTCGCCTAGAGCCAGGCCAGTGAAGGATAGTTGCTAAATATATGTATGCAAATGGCCATAAAGTGCGATACAATGCAAGCATTAGGTGTTCTATTTATGTGTCAATTAAATCTAACTGTAAATCATTGTCTGACCGCCCTCTAAGATGGTGCGCATAAGCTTCCTTGTAGCTTTTAATTAATGTATTAAGGCTACTGGGGTTCTCGCACAGGGGTGCGGCAACGGTCTTGGGAAAACTCGTAGCCCCGTATGTTGAACCCCAAAGAATTAGCCCAGGCAGAATATCTCCATCGCAAAACTCCTTGCAACTCGTGATGAATGATGAGATGTTTCGGCCATAGAGAACAAGAACCGCTAAAGACACCATGACAATGCCAGGCGTGGGCAAGCCACCCAGAGAGAATAATGGATCATCCAATCCTAGATATATTGATCGAAGGAAACCCAAGCTTGTTTGATGGTCTGAAACCAGGCTGGATTCCTTCAGTTCATTAACAATTGATTCAAGCACCGAACTTCTCGTTGGCCAGAATGCATCTGGGTTCCGGAATGGCGTACTTGATTTGAAGATAAGATAGTGGCAAATTACATCGAGCATAGATTTATCGGTTGGAGACATCCTATTTCTATGTAGTTTATAGACTAACTTTTGTTTGCTGCAGTCATAGAATAATATATGATTTTTCTCGAGCTTGGCTGAGGACAGCTTGGCTAATCGGTCATCATCGTAGCTGGCAAATAAGCGTGCTCCTAAGCTTTTTAAATCCTTGGAATCAGTCTTTGTCTGATTACCCGACGAATGGTTTACGAGAAGTTCTCTGAGACGATAGAGCCTAAATAAGAAGGGTTGATCTGTGCCTTCCTTCAAGCAATAAGGGAGGAGCATGGCTCCCAAATCGATAGCCTCGCAATTCTTCGGATTCGTTTGCAAACACCGAAGATCTATGCCATATCTTTTAGATATTTCCTGATTTGGTGAGTGGTCTTTCTCATATAGCTTAATGGCATGATCTAGTTCCTCAAGTGCCTCAGTAGCTGCAGATCTAGTTCCATCGCTACTGCGGTCTAATACAAGGGGTATCATATTTATAATTTTCTGCATGGGTATAGATATGTCTAGTTCATTGGATAGAAGAATGGCTAAAGCTCCACATAGCGATGCCCCAAAGGCTTTATCGAGAACGAAGGCATCGTGGACTGAACTGCTATGATTTAACTCAAAAGATTGGTTTATTAAAGGCGAGTCCGACAGGCCTATGTCGCCAAATACAGACCTTTCTTTGACCAGAGTATAATACTTGGCCTCAATCGTCTTTAAAAGCTTGGCTTGTGATTCAGTCTGTTCCGTAATATTGCGAAAATGCAACCTAAAGCCATCTAGTAAATAAACGGTCTGATGGGTATAAAAGACATTGTTCTGCTCATCAGCTGGAACGAACTGGGGAAGTAGCGAACTATCTATTTCTATGTACATCGGGTATCCTCCTTCATCATCGTTGTCAAAAGGATGTCGATGGAATGAAGGTGGTGCATGCTCAGATAATGCAATCAAGACATTCTCCAAAGGAGATAGTCTTGTCATGCTTGACCGGCGATAACCAAAAATTTGGGTTTTGTAAACGCCACAAGGAGCAATCGAAAGTGTAGAGGCAATAATAGATAAGTTGTTGGAATTTGAGGGTATAAATAGTTTCATTGGATCGCTCTCAGAATGGAGCCTGTGGAACCTTCTTGTTGTAACTAATCTTCTCGACAAGACTAGGGGGAATGTTTCTAAAAACCGAAGCCATTTCTCCTGTATACATCAAATATAGATATCTATAGGTCCTAGTTGCTGCAACGTATAGGGGATTTCGAAGATAATCTTCGTAATTATGGCAATTAGGAATAAAAACCGCCTCAAATTGCAATCCCTTGCTGCTATGATAAGTCATAAGTTTTGGATTTGTGGTGGTGAAATTCAGTTCCATTGAGTCCCTCCCATAGCCAATCTTGGCTTCAACCTTCCATCCCATCTTTGTGCATGCATCCTTTGCAAATTGCACATCAATGTTAGAGGCAAAAAGTATCCCCACATCTGTGTAGCGTTGAGATTGAACTATTTGCCTGATCGCTTCAATTTGCTCTAATAAGGAGCCGCATTTCATTATGATTGGCTTTGACGGACCTTCCTTGTAGCATCTTTGCGCAAGAGGGTCTACCCCTGAACTGAGTTCCTCTGCGAATTTAGCAATCTTCTTGGGAAGTCTATGATTTTTTACTAGATTCTCCATGGGAATTCCTGTCATGACCTGTATTTCCTCCATAGTCATCAGATCATCTTTCATCTCGGCATAGACCTGTTGGGCCGAGTCACCGAATAGAATTAAATGCTTTCGGGCCGAATCCCGCAGTTGCTGTAGCTCTTCCCGACTAAAGTCTTGAACTTCGTCGATAATGATGTAGTCAGCAGATGGTCGGCCATTATGCAGCCACTCCCAGTGGTACATGACTTTTGACTCGTCCACGCCGATTGCATGGATACCATCTTGAATGAACTGCTTTAGAGCTTTGGTAAACACAATTACTAAATAGCTAGAGACTCCTTGTTCAGAAAGCTCTTTTGCCCTCCATAATGCTAAGACAGTCTTCCCGCTGCCAGCGCATCCTTTAACGATAAAAGAGCTAGTAAGACTACGTCGAATTATCTGAACCTGATAATCATCTAATTCAGATTCATTTATATACCATGCTTCTTTTGCCATGATTAATGCCGTCTTTGGATGCTGGCCATAATGTTTTTTACTGCTGGTACAAGTATTTGTGCAAATGCAGATAGAAGACTTCACAATTGATGCTGCCGTTGCCTCCGTTTATCCCCTGGATGACTGTGCTAGCACTAATGCTCCGTGAAGCTGGATTCTCCGATAACTACGTAGAGGACTGGTGATCGCCGGTCAGTGCTTGGACGATGAGTCTTTGTTGGCGTGAAGCATTGGCTTGGTCATATCACCAAGAAGAATGCTAAGTGCAGGGAGTATCTTGATAAAAAGTCTTAGATGCTTCCACGGAGCCTATAAGGCTGTGATTGGGGGGGGGGCAAGTCTTAAGACTTGCGGAATGGGAGGACGCATTCCTTGTGTATTGCCTGCCATGCGGAAGAATCATTGAGTCGCACCGTAGCTGCTTATTGATGGGGGTTTGATTGCTTGAAGGTGTCGTTGTGCCCTTATTTCTCTTGGCAGACACGTTCAGTCATGAGATCAAGGCTGGAATGCTTAGCTTGCTTCTCGCTACATGCTTGCGAAAATTGCTTTGGCGCCCTTATCCCTGAGTCTTAGCTTAAATCGCCCATCTCGATCGCCCTAGGTACGGCCTTGGAACGCTTGGTGGTCATCGGGGTTCTGCGATTACCAGCCTTTGGCACACCAAGGTTATATCGTGGATACCCGACCCTAGAGATGTAGCGGGCTATGGCTAACGTCTGTTTGTATTTTGGTGTTAAGCCTGATGTCAGAAGAGATCGCTAATTAGGTTCGGTTATTCTGCGGACGGCCTATCTGCCAATTGATCTTGGCCTCGCTCGCCTAGATGAGTTGCGGCATGGCATGAAGAAGTCCCCTGAGTCCATGTCGAATTTCAGCGGATTAAGAAATTCCCCTGAGAAGGGTGATGTGGAACTGAGCGCTGTAAGGATGCGCGCCTAGGGAAGCGAAAGGAGCTTCGAAATCGCCTAGATGCGATGGTGCCGTGCTTCGTCGGTATTTTGCGCGCCACATCTTCACTAAGGTGGTCTATGCATTGCTAGCTCACTGAGGATGCCGGGCACGTTGTTGAGATGGGTGATGTGAAAGAGGCTGTCGATCATCGACAGAGCGGTGAAACTCTGCCCTCCTCTCGTTAGGGCCCCGCTGGGGTGATTCCGCAGGCCTGGGTGATCAGCAGCTGCTGGAGCTCGGTGAGCCCCTCAGGGGGCTGCTCCAACGGCGAGAAGAGCAGCTCGGAGGCCAGGGCGGTGTTGCCGGCGCGGGCCTCGCGTTCGATCACCTCCAGCCGGGAGGTTGGATCGCCCAGCAGGGAGAGGGCCCGTTGCTGCTCGGCCTCGCCGGCCGCCACCAGCTGGATGTCGGCGAAGTCGGAGCCGGCCGCACCCCGGGGCCGCAGGCGCAGCAGCATCGTCTCCCCGGGGCGCAGGGGCGGCAGGGGCCAGGCGATGGGGCCCTCGATCGGTTCGCTGGAGGAGGTGCGCCGCTGCCAGAGGATGCGCCCGTTCTGCTGGAGCCGCACCTCGTTCAGGGCTCCTGCCGCCAGCAGGGTGGGGCTGGGCAGGGCCACCACAGCCTGGGGCACGCCATCGGCCCGATCAGCAAAGCGCGGCGTGATCAGACACACGCTGGCGGCGCTGCCGCTGCGGCTGCCGCCCACCGCCTGGCGCGGGTTGTAGCCGATCAGCTCGCGCAGCTGCTGCAGCAGCGTGGGCTGGCTGTCGGCCAGGGCGGCGCCAGGGCTGCCGGCCAGGCTGAGGGCCATCAGCAGGGCCAGGGCGGTGCTGGTGGCCAGGGCAGCGGGATGGACGACGGGATGACGGCTGGGCATCTCAGTGGCGGCGCAGCAGGGAAGTGGCGGAGAGGGCAGCCAGGGGCAGCACGATCGGCACCAGCACGAGACGGGTGGTGGCCAGCTGCAGGCTGAGGGGAAGGGTGAGCAGGGTTGCCGCGCCCAGAGCCACCCCACGATGCCGCCGCTCCGGCAGCGCGGCGGCGAGCAGCACCCCCAGCCCCGCGGCCAGGGCCGTGCAGCCGCTGAGCGTGATCGGTGTGAGCCAGTGGCGCAACGCCAGGCTCTGGGCCAGCACCGCCTGCACCAGAGCGCCGGGGATCACGTCGCTGGGGCCGCCCCAGACGGCCAGGGCGGGGCGGATCGCGGCGGGGGCCGTGAACAGATCGCTCTGGTCGCGATCGATCGTGCCGTCGGTGCCCACCACCAGCGCCGGGGCCCGCAGCTCGCCCAGCTCGTCCACGCCGATGGGCCGAACCAGCGGTGTCCACTCGATCGACCAGTCGATCACCGCCTCGGGCGGCATGCGCACCTGGGGTGCAGCGCTCACGGCCGAGGCGAAGTTGCGGCTGTTCACCTCCCAGAGCAGCTGCAGGGGCAACGGCTGGCGATCGGCCCGGCCGGCGGGGGTGCCGACGCCCAGATCGCGGGCCTGCAACCCCGCCTGCCGCAGTGCCTCCAGGGGCTGGGAGCGCACCCCGGCCGCTCTGGCCCCGGCGCCGGCTCCCAGCCAGCCGGCCAGCACCTGCCGCCGCCGCTGGCGGTGGATCACGGCGGCCAGCTCGGTGGTGTGGGGAGCGGGCTCGTCGAGCACCACATCCAGCCCCACCACCGGCACGGCCCCTGGCGGTGTGCGCCGCAGCACCTCCGCCAGGGCGGCGCGGGACACCCGCCCCGGGGTGGCCTCCACCTGCAGCTCCTTGTAGACGCGGCGCTCATCCAGCAACAGCACCGGCAGGGAGGGCCTGAGGGGGCCGGGCTGGCCGGTGGCCCCCCGCCAGAGGCGCTGCACATGGAGGCGGCGATCGAGCAGATAGGTGCTGAGGGGATTGGCCGGCAGCAGCTCAGCGGCGGCGGCCGCTGCCAGCAGCGCCGCGGCGGCGATGGCCTGGCGGCGCGTGCTGCTGGCGAGCCGCAGGCGGAAGCGGCGGCGGGCACTGAGGGGCAGATGCAGCTCAGGAGCACCTCCGGCGCACATGCCGCTGAGCAGCAGGTGACAGCCGGCCGGACCGCTCTCCTGCAGGGCCTGGCGGGTGTGCTGCAGGGCGGCGGGGAAGCTGCGGCCGCGCTCCATCGCCCCCAGCAGCTGCGAAAAGGCCAGGGAGGCGGCGGTGGTGGGAACGGCCTCGCGGAAGCAGAGGGCCCAGGGGATGCCGGCGGCGGTGCAGCAGTGGGCCAGGTCCAGACCCGAGCAGCTGTTGAGCAGCACCAGCGAGAGGCCGTGGCCCTTGGCCTGCTGGAACTCCTGGGCCAGGGCGCTGCCGCCGAGCCAGTGGCCATCGCCGAGCTGCAGACGGCCGCCGCCCTGGGGATCACCGGCGGAATGGCCCAGGAACACCAGCACGTCCCAGCCGCGCTTGTCGCCGAGTGCGGCGCGCAGGCGGCTGAGGCAGGAGTCCGACCCGCGCAGGGTGTGCAGGGCGATGCGGCCCTGGCGATCGAGACGCTGCAGCTCGGCGATGTCGGCTTCCAGATCGAGCCCCTCCTCGCGGCCCACCAGCAGCAGCAGGCGGGGAGAGCGCACACCACGCCGGGCGTGTGCATCGCTGGGGAAGTGGCCGGAGTCAGCGACACGCCAGATCGGCCGCTCCAGCTCCAGCTCCAGCACCTCCCAGGGCAGACGCTCGATCAGGGCGGGGGTGGCCTGGCAGCGCAGGCGCAGCGGCATGGCCGGCAAGTGGGCCAGCAGGCGGCGCAACGGCTCCCAGTCGCTCTGCTGCAGCCAGGCGGTCATGGCAGCCCCCAGCTGGTCGCCGTAGTTCTGCAGCACCGCTGCCGGCAGCGCCGGCGGAGCCGGATCGTGATGGGCCATGAACCGCCGCAGCCAGAGCTGGTGCAGGCGGGCCAGATCCGGTGGGACCGTCACGGTGAAGGCCGCGTTGCCGGCGGGGCTGTTCAGAAAGGCCGTCAGCTGATCCGGGGCCGGGGCGGGCTGGAGGGTGAGGTCGATGCTGGCCATCTCACCCGCCCGGCAGCTGCAGGGGCGGCAGCACCAGGGGTGCGCCGTCCGGTGGCGTGAGGGTGACCTCGATCAGATCCGGGGATGCGGGCAGCTCCAGCTCGAGCTGGGAGGAATTGGCGGAGCTGACGCTGGAGCGCCTGCTGCCCTGGCTGGCGCTGAGCAGCAGACCATCGGGCAGCAGATCCCCCTCCAGCTCACCCACCAGCTGCAGCCTGAGCCAATCGGGGGTGGGCTCCCGCCCCGCGGCAGGCATGCTGATCGGGATCAGCAGCAGACGGAAGCGCTCGATGCAGCGCTGGGAGGCCTCTCCACAGACCAGCGCGCCATCGCCGGTGAGGCCCAGGGGGATCGAGAGCACCGCCAGAGCACTGGGCCAGCGGGAATCAGCCTTGGCAAGGCCCCCCATCACACCATCAGCAGCCAGGAACCCGGATTGCCGGAACGCACCGGCGGTGACGGGCACCAGCTCGGCGCCCAGATCCCCCAGTGCGGGCGGCAGCAGGCCCTCCAGCCAGTCGCGCACGCGCATGGCGGGGCCGGCGGGCTGCGGACGCAGGGCCTGGCGGGGAAGGGCGGCTGGATCGAGCAGGGCGGTGAGGGTGAACAGCCGCTCGATGCCGCTGCGGAACGCGGCGACGGGCAGCACCAACCGCTCCGCCTGGGGATCGCCAGACCCCACGGTGGCGATGAATTCGCTGGCGGTGAGCACGCCGGGAACGTGCACGACGCCGTTCTCCGGATCGATGGCGGCCACCAGCAGCAGCTGGGGAGCCGTGGCGGCGTCACGCCAGGGCGCTGCCGGCACGGCCACCTCGTCGCTGAGCAGGCCGGTGACGGCCAGCTGCACGGCGAAGCGGTTGAGCGCCAGCAGGCGGGAGGGATCGGTGGGGTCGGTTTCAGGGCCGAGGGGCAGATGGAGCTGGCGCTCGGCCATGGCCTGCCGCAGCGCCGCCAGCGCCAGCCGCCGCAGCTGCCGTTCACCATCCTCCTGCGCCTGCTCCCAGAGCTGGGTCGGCAGCACGATGGCGCCGGGCGGAAGGGGAAAGGCCTCGAGCGGCTCGATGGGCACGGGGGGGGCTGGGGAGAAGGCGGTCATGGCACGGGCAGATGCTGGTGCACCCAGCGGCGCAGGGGGGGGATGTCACCTTCTCGTTCCGGGTTGAGCAGGTGATTCCGCAGCGCTTCCACCATGCGTTCGACATCCTCCACAGAGCCGCTCAGGGCGGAGAACGCCGGCTGGCGCAGCAGTTCGCCGGCGGCCTGGCGGGCGATGGCGGTGGCGTGCTGCTCGGGCCGCAGCTTCTTGCTCACGGTGCCGCGGGAGCATCCACAGCGTTCGGATAAGGGGGTGTTGGTAAGCCCCTCGCCAAAGCCCTGCCAGAGGCAATGCAGCTGAGGATCGCTGGCGGCCGGGGCCAGCACGGCCGGCATCACGGCAGTCAAAGCGCGATCGAGAGCGGTGCTGATCAGGGCCAACTGATCGGCAGGGGAGGCACCGTCGTCCTCGAACACCTCGTCGAGGCTGGCTGGATCGGCCACCTCGAGCGGCTGGTCGCCAGCCTCGGGCCAGCCGTTGCGCTGCCACTGCTGGGTAAGCACCAGCCGCACGGTGTTGGCCATGGCCTCCAGCTGGCTCCAGGTGGTAGCCGCGGGCTGCTCAGGGGCGATCCGCCGAAGAAAGTCGGCGTTGGGCTGCCAGCCGGAACTGCGCCCGTTCCTGAGGCGGTGCTCTGCCTTGGCTGTGCGGTAGTGGTCGCAGTAGGCGGCATGCAGGGCCTGGGCCTGATCGGCAGTCAGGGCCCCTGAACCGAACACGTCCCAGGCCTGGCGGATGCGACGGGCACTGGAGTCTGCCAGCAAGGCCCAGTCGGAGATCATCAGCAGGCCGTGCTCCAGGAGGTGGGCCTTGAGGTCGTTGCTGGCCTGGAGTTTGGTGCGGGCCCAGTGGGGCAGCCCGGCGCCACGGCTGGGGTCGTAGCTGCAGATCACCTCCGCCGTGAAGGGAGCCGTGGCCGCCTTGGGTTGATCGGGCAGCTGGAGGTAGTCGAGCGGGCGGCCGTCATCGTCGAGGGCGTAGCCGGCCAGTTCGATCAGATCCAGCCCGTAATGGCTGCC
Source organism: Aphanothece stagnina RSMan2012 (assembly GCF_046764815.1). Classification (NCBI taxonomy): domain Bacteria; kingdom Bacillati; phylum Cyanobacteriota; class Cyanophyceae; order Chroococcales; family Aphanothecaceae; genus Aphanothece; species Aphanothece stagnina. The sequence continues at coordinate 923 of NZ_JBKOUC010000023.1, read as the reverse complement.
GAACTGGCGGTGCAGGCCGCGGATCTTCTGCTCGAGCGGATGGCTCACGTGGCAGCGGAGGCAAAGGAAGGCACCGTCGTCGTTGTCCTGGCAGGCGGCCAGCAGCAACCGGTCACTCTGGGCGCAGGGTTCGGCGAGGTGATGGCGCTCAGCGGCTGCAGCGGCCGTGGCGGCGGGAGCGTGGAGATTGCCGATCGTGACGGACTCAGGCCCGGACGTGGTTGCCAGGAGGCCTCTGAGCTGGCGGTAGCTGCTGATCACGCTCGTCGTTCCCTTGTCCGCCAGGTTGACAAGGAAACGGGATCGAAAGCATCCCCTGTCCGGGGGACGTGCGCCTGAAGCGTTGATTTCTAGGGTGAAGACGACTGCAGCGCAGTGTTGAGATGGCCCAATGGTTCCCCACCAGGCTCCAGCGCCGAACTCTGAGGCGGAGTGGGGCTGCGGTTGTGCTTGCGGGAGCCCTGCAGTTGCCGATCCCGCTGGTCGCGATGGCTCAGGACAACAAGCCTGAGCAGCCAGCGCCCAGCACCATCAACGCAGCTGACGCGTTGAGCGATGGGGATGTCAAGGCCCTTATCGACCAGGCCGGGGAGCTGAAAGCCAAAGGGAGCTATGCGGAGGCAGCAGCAATCTGGGGGCGATTGTTGAAATATGCAGTGAAGATATTCGGCCCCGATCACCCGGATACTGCGGCCAGCCTCAACAACCTGGCTGGTCTCTACAGGAGTCAGGGTCTCTACAGCCAAGCTGAGCCGCTCTACAAGCGTGCGCTGGCGATCAACGAAAAGGCCCTGGGCCCCGATCACCCCGATACTGCGACTAGTCTCAACAACCTGGCTTTGCTCTACTCCAACCAGGGTCTCTTCAGCCAGGCTGAACCGCTCACTAAGCGTGCGCTGGCGATCAGGGAGAAAGCCCTGGGC
>NZ_JBKOUC010000022.1:0-50094 GCF_046764815.1 Aphanothece stagnina RSMan2012 | reverse complement strand
GCCTTCCGGCGTGGCATCCCCATCCCCGGCCTCCAGAGTGAAGGAGACGAGTGCGGATCCGCTGCTGATCAGGTCAGCCAGAGAGGAAAACTGGAATGTCCGGGTATTGACAGCCCCCGATGCATCGGGAACCCCCCATGAGAAGGTGAAGGATTGAATGTCATCCAAACCATCGGGATCACCGATGTTGATAACACCAGAAGTTCTAGCAAAGAGGGCGTAGTCAGGGTCACCCGCCAGAGCTGCAGGATCGATGCCGATTTCCGCCACCTCACCTTCACCCAGAACGATGCCGATCCCGCCCGGCCCCTGAAGGGCGTCGTTGGTGGTGGTGGGGGTGGACGGATCTGGAAGCACATCAACGCTCGGAAGTTGATTAACCTCCGGGGTGGTCGGGGTGATGTTGGTGGTGTTCACCACCGTGGTGTTCTCCACGTTGTTGTTCACCACCGTGGTGTTCTCCACGGGGTTGTTCACCACCGTGTTGTTGACCACCGTGTTGTTCACCACCGGCTGAGGCTGGGGCGGCTGCGGCTGCTCTTCCGTGGTGCCCGTGGGGAAGTCTTCGAGCTGCTGCAGCAGCGGGTCCGACTGGGGGACGGGCGTCTGGCCCACCCGGCTCTGCTGGATCGGGGAGAGCGGGGTACCGGGCAGATCGGCCGAGCCGCCGCCACCGCCCTCGGCCACATCAGGGCCCGGAGGTTTCGGCGCGGGCGACTGGACCCTCAGGTTGCCGATGTCGTTGGGACCGCGCGTCTCGACCTGGGTGTTGTCCTGGGCATCACCGAAGCGGGTGTTGCCCCCGGGGTTGTCGAAGCCGCCACTGGGGTCATACACCCTGGCATCCGTGATGTTGCCGGCCGCTTCGTTCTGCCGCTCCAGGCCAGCAGCCGCCAGCTCCACGCCGCTGGAACTCGCAACGCTCTCCTCAGCACTGGGAGTAACGATGGTGACGTCGTCAGCCATGACCTGAAAGCAATGGAACGGTCCGGCCAGCAGGGGGAACCCGGGAGCTGGCTTCTCTTGTTCCAACGTATGCAGGCCGGCGGGTTTGGCTGCAGCGTCAAGGGCAATGCAACAGCTCCGTTCAGTGCCCACCGGTGATCAGGGGCCACAAAAAGCCTCAGAACCCTTGCGCCAGCTCAGGCCTCAGTCTTCTGAGAAGAAGCTGAGAGATTGGGGATGTACAGCCAGGCGGCCCTGCGGAAGGCCTCGCGCAGCAAGCTCCGCCACACAAAAGCCACCCCAGGGGGTGGCAGAAGGACCGGGGTCCGGCAGCAGAGCGGACCCCGGATCGGCCTGGGTGAGGGGCTCAGCGGGATTCCCGCAGGGCCGAATCCAAGGTGCGGGTGAAGGGCTGGAAGATGTAGCGCAGCACGCTGCGTTGGGGCCCCTTGATGTCAGCCACCAGGGGCATACCCACCTGAATGGGGTAGCGGCGGTTCTCGGCATCCATGTACTGCCGATCCAGCTCAATGCGGGCCTTGTAGTAATAGCGGCGGTCATCCGGATCCTGCACCGTCGAAGCGGCGATGCTGCTCACGCGGCCGGGGATGGAGCCGTAGATGGTGGAATCGAACGGCTGCAACTTCACTTCCACCTTCTGGCCCGTTTTCACAAAGCCGATGTCCGAGGAGGGCACCCGCACCTCCACCAGCTTGCGGCTGTCGTTGGGCACCACGGAGAGCACCACCGCGCCCGGACCCACCACGGCTCCAGGGGCCTTGAAGCGCAGATCGCTCACCACCCCGGCCACCGGGGCGGTGATCCGGGTGCGCTCCAGCTGGTTTTTCACCTTCTTGATGTTCTCGGCCACCACCGCCTCCTCGTTCACCAGCTGGGCGATCTGGGAGTTCTGCTCCAGCAGCAGGCCGGACTGCAGACCCCGCAGGTTGGCCCTGGCCTCATCGAGCAGCTTGGTGGCCTCATTGCGCGCGCCGGTCAGCTCGGCCAGCTTGGTGCGGGCGGCGGCCTCCTGCTGCTCCACATTCAGCAGGTTGAGGCGGGAGGCCGCACCGGTGGCCACCAGATCGGCGAACATCTGACGCTGCTCGCCATAGAGCTGCAGCTCGCGGCGGAACTTGCCGATCTGGTCATTCAAACCATTGATCTCCGCCTGCTTCTGGGCGATCTGGGCCTGCACCCGGTCGATCTGATCGGCCCGGTTGTCGATACGGCTGTTGAGCAGATTGCGCTGGGCATCGCCCACCTTGCCCGGCTCGGCCACGAACACCCGATCGCCGCGGATGGCCGCCTGGAGCTGGCGCTGCTGGGCCATCAGGTTCTTGAGCTGCTGCTCGGTGGCCTTGTATTCGCTCTCCACCAGGTTGGGCCGCAGCTCCAGCATCACATCGCCCTTGCTCACCTCCTGGCCATCGGTCACATCCACCGAAGCCACGATGCCGCCCTCCAGGTGCTGCACCACATTCACCTCCCCCTCGGGAATCACCTCCCCGGAGGCATTCACCACCTGGGTGATCGGCGTCAGCGCCGCCCAGGGGAAGAAGATCAGCGCCGCCGCCCCCAGCACGTAGAGGGTGAGCCTGAGGTAACGGTTGTCCGGCTTTTCCTCGAGTTCGAGCGCCTGGCTGAGCCGGTTGCGGCCCACCAGGGTGAGGGCATCGGGGCTGTCCATCCCAGGCAGCCTGGCCAGCAGGCCACCGGCGGGTGGAAGGGCGAGGGACTCCTCGGGAGGGGTGCCCTGGGGAGCGGAAGCGGAAGAGGAGGTCATGGCGGAAGCGCGAAGGAGGATGAACGGGGCAAAAGGGGTGGGGGGCCTCAGGCGGGACCCATTCAGGTGGTTTTCTGCATCCGAGCGCGCAATTCGTCGGGTGTGCCGTTGAAGGAGGTGACGCCCTTGTCCAGGATGCAGAGGCGATCCGCACGCTCCAGCAGCAGCTTGTTGTCCGTGGCGAGAATCACACTGCGCTCCTGCCCGCTGAAGGTGCAGGTGCGCAGGCTGGGCAGGGCCTCCAGCACGATCTGGAACTGGTCGGGGGCCAGACCCTGGCTGACATCGTCGATCATCAGGATCGGGGTGTCCTTGATCACCGCCTGCGCCAGGGACATCAGCTTGCGCACGCCATTGGGAATCCGGTAGACGATCTCATCGGTGAGCTCCGTCTCCAGACCCTGGGGCAGGCTGTCGAGGAACTCCAGCAGGCCCAGCTGACCGCAGATGCGCCGCACGCCGGTGAGCGAGGCGTTCGGGTTCATCGCCGTGAGATTGGACCAGACGCTGCCGGGCAACAGGGCCGTGTCGGCCATCAGCAGGGCGATGTTCCGCTGGATCAGATCGGCGCTGAACTGGCGGTGGTCCTGGCCGTCGAACAGCAGGGTGCCACTGGCCAGGGGGTAGAGCTGATCGATCACCCGCAGGGTGGTGGACTTGCCGCAGCCCGGATTGCCGGTGATGGCCAGGATCTGGCCCGGCGCCACGGAGAGGGAGACGCGGGTGATGGCCAGGGCGCCGTCGGAACCCAGGCGACAGGCCGCCGAATCGAGCAGGATCGAGCCGCGCATCTGGGCCGCGCTCACCGCCGCGCCGCTGGTGCGGCTGGGGGAGCGCAGCCGCAGGAACTGGTTGAGCTGCAGGTACTGGTTCCGCATCGTGGTGTAGCGGAGCAGGGCGTTCATCAGCTGCTGGAACGGCGTGAACACGCGCCACACGAAGAACATGGCGGCGATCAGATTGCCCATCGCCGCCGGGCCCTGGTTGGAGCCGTAGGCCATCCAGACCCCCACAGCGAGGGTGAGGACCCCCGCCAGCTGGGAGGTGGTGCTGGTGATGACCTGCAGCCGCCCGACCTGACGGTTGAGCACCAGGGAGCTGGTGGTGCTCTGGGCCGACAGACCGCGCAGGCGCTGCAGCCACACCCACTCGACGTTGGCGAGCTTCACCTCGAGGAAGCGGCTCACCATCTCCTGCTGGGCCTGGCCGATGCCGAGGCCGCTGGCCAGGTTGAGCTCGGCCGCCCCGGTGTAGTAGCGCGACAGCAGCCACACCAGCAGACCGCTCACCACCATCAGGGCCAGGGGCACCAGCACCAGCCAGCCACTGATCAGGGCAATGGCCCCCAGGTACAGCAGCACGAAGGGGAAATCGAGGCAGGCCACGGCCAGGGGGCCCTGGAGGTAGCCGATCAGGCTGTCGAGATTGCGGAGCCTGTTCTCCAGGCCGGTGCGACCGAGCGCTTCGATCTGGCGGTAATCCAGACCGAACAGCTTCTCCATCAGCGTGACGCCGACCAGCGCATCCAGCCGACCGGAAAGCTGGGAGAGATGGGCCGAACGCCACTGCCGCAGGATCCAGTCCAGAACGAACAGCAGCACCACCCCCAGAAAGATCCAGAACGTGGAGAGCAGGCTGGAACTCGGGATCGAGATGTTGTAGATCGCCCGGATGTAGAAGGGCAGGGTGAGGGCCAGCAGCGCCAGGGCGAAACTCAGCCCGTAGAGCACCCCGATCCGGTTGGTGAAGCGGTAGAGGATCTGCTGCAGCAGGGTGACGCGTTCGGCGCCGGCCTTCTCCTGCAGGAACACCACCCGCCCACCGGTGGGCAGGTCGTAGAGATCGCAGCGGCCGTTCACATTGCCGGCCACCAGCTCGCCCCGGGCCGTGCGGGAGAGCACGAAGGGCACGTTGTCCGGCGCCACGTAGAGCGCCGGCAACAGCTGGGGGTTTAGCTGGTTCCAGGTCTCGAGCACCTCCATCCGGCTGCCGTAGCCCAGCCGGAGCAGCAGGTTGCGGGCATCCACCAGATCCATCTGGCGCGGATCGCGGCCCAGCAGCTCGAAGAGTTCCTCCGGCCGCCCGGTCCACAGCATCTGCTGCAGCAACAGCCGCACGCAGAACGCCATCGGGGCTTCGGGACTGAGCGTCAGATCCCGCAGCAGCATTGAACGCGGTGTCATCGTGGTCATGCCGCCACCTCCCGGCGGATCGCGGGAATCTCCACTTCCTGATCGGTGAAGGAGCTGAGCACCCGGCCGGCGCCGCTGATCAGCACCGTGGTGCGGCCGTGGGTGCGGCGCAGCAGGCGCTGCAGGCCATCGATGAAGTCCTTGCCGTAGGCACAGTCACTCAGATCGAGCAGCAGCAGCTGGGGCCCCCGGGCCAGGGCCGTCACCACGTGGAACAGCTGCTGGGCATCGCGGGAGAGGCCGGTGGGCTGGCTGGTGCCGACGGCCGTGTTGTAGCCGTTGGGCAGGCCCCGCACCATCGCATCGAGCCCGATCAGATACGACCAGAACAGGGCGCGCCGCTGGTAGCGACGGGGCTGGAAACTGGTGATGTTCTGCAGCAGGGTTCCGTCGAAGAAATCCCTGGAGGGATCCACATAGGCGATCCGCTGGCGCAGTTCGTCGCGGTGGTAGTTGCCCACCGGCAGGCCGCTGACGCTGAGCTGGTCATCCGGCTCGATCTGGATGAGCCCCAGGAACAGATGGCGCACATCGGCGCCGAAACTCTGGTCGCGCATCACGACCGTGCTGCCCGAGGTGATGACCGCCAGGGGCTGGCCGGCCCGGCTGAGGCTGATGGCACCCTCCAGCGGAATGGCGAGTTCGGCCTGGCCCCCTTCCGGCTCCACCGGGGTGGCCATCAGGGCATCGAACTCGTCGCGGGCGTGGCTGAGGCGGCGGTAGCTGCTCCAGAGGGCCATGGCCTGCTGCCACGGGGCGAGGATCTTGCCGCCGAGCAACAGGGCCGCCGCCAGGGCTCCCACCAGCAGCTGGCCGCGGATCACTAGCAGCGCCCCCCAGGTGACGATCCCCGCCAGGGTCAGCTGGCTCATCAGGTTGCCGAAGGCCTGCTGCTGGCCGGTGAAGCGGTTGTTCACCATCCGCTGCCAGGCCAGCTCCTCCTGGCGCTGCTCGTTGCCCACCAGGAACTGGCGGCCCAGCCCGGAGTTGGACTTGATCAGATCGATCGCCCCCATGAGCTTGCCCTGGTAGCCCACCCGATCCAGCTCCAGCAGGTCGCGGCGCTTGGCCAGGGCCTCGAAGTCGCGGGCGAAGGCCAGGGCCCTGAGCAGGTAGACCACGATCGCGACCACCGCCACCAGACCGACGCTGCCGGCGATCAGGAACAGCACCAGCACGAACAGAAGCGAGAAGGCCAGGTCGATGGCGGTGGTGAGCGCCTGCAGGGAACTCTCATCCCGCAGCAGGTTGATGCTGTTGAGCCGCTCGGCGTGGGCGGCCGGCGAGAGGCGCAGGTAGTCGCCCAACCGCATCTGGGAGAAATGGATCAGCGCCTCCATGCGGCGGTGGTGCTGCAGCCGGGCCCCATCCGAACCGGTGAGCCCCAGGCGCACGGTCTTCAACCAGCCCCCCAGCACCATCAGCACCACGACCCCGACCGAGAGCACCAGCAGGCTCGACATGGAGCCGGTGGGGAGGATCGAGGTGTAGACGATGTTGATGTAGAGAGGGGAGGCCAGTTCCAGCAGGTTGATCAACACCGAGGCGATCAGGATCGGCCCCAGCTGGTAGGTGCTCCAGTCGACATCGCGCAGGGAGCGGAAGAAACGGTGGTGGACCAGCTCATCGATCAGGTCGAAGCTGGTCTCGAAGGCAGTGCGCCCTCGGCTGCGGGCAGCCTGCACGAAGCCTCCCAGCGCGCTCAGCAGACCGGCGCGTTCAGGCTCCGTGGAGGGGGATCGGGCCACTCGGATCGAGCATATGGCTGAAAGCTAGGCATGTTGACGCTGTTTGCCACCGCCCCGAGCAGCCATGCGCAGGGTTTTGATAACAAGCCGGCCAGAACGGCAGGGCGGCTCTAGCTTGAGCCCAGAATCGCAGCCGGCTCAGGGCCGGGCGAGTGGATGTTCCGCTTTCGCCTGACATCAGGTCATGTTCAAGTGGAGCTGATCGGCAATGGCCGCTCAGCTCGCCTTCCCTTTCAGGTGGTCGGTCCCACCACCGAGGTGGCCTTCCTCGAGGAGTTGATCGAGGAGCGCTTCGGCAGCCTGAGCCTCAACCCCCGGGAGCTGTTCACCTTCCTCCAGCAGGACCCGTGGGTGCAGGAATTCTTCCAGCAGCCCCAGTTGGTGGAGGGTGATCTCGAGGCGGCGTCGGAAGGCAGCCGCAGCTTCACCAGCCAGACCCTCGGCAACAAGCTGGTGGAGGCCGGCGTGCTCGAACTCGAGGATCTCGATCGGCTCCTCGAGGAGTACCGCCCCTTTGCCGCCACCCAGCGCTTCGGCGAGTTCCTGCGCCTGAATCTTCAGGTGTCGCCGCAGATGATCGATCTGCTGCTCAACCCCACCCTGTTCGACGAGCAGGGCTTCAACGAGAAACGGCTGGGCGAACGCCTGCTGGAGCTGGGGGCCATCAGCGCAGAGCAACTGGAGGATGCCCTCAAGGAGCAGCTCCAGCGGGGTGGGCGCATCGGCGAGATCCTCGCCGCCCGCGGACACATCTCCCCCACCATGGCCCGGTTCTTCTCCGAGGCGAAGGTGAACGCCAGGGGCGAGATCGAGTACGCCGCCAGCGTCTGAGCCCTGCCGCAGCTCAGCCCCGGGGACCGGCTGTGATGGCATCGACCATCCGCGCCGTCTGCACGATCGGCCCCACGTCGTGCACCCGCAGCACGGCGGCCCCCATGGTGATGGCCTGGGCACAGACGGCAGCCGTGCCCCAGATCCGGGCCCGCGGACGGGGCTCGGCCAGCACCGCGCCGATGAAGCGCTTGCGGGAGGGTCCCACCAGCACGGGGAAGCCCCCCCCGCACAGCCGTGCCAGCCCCCGCAGCAGTTCCAGGTTCTGCTCGGTGGTCTTGGCGAAACCGAGGCCCGGATCCCAGACGATCTGCCCGGCCGCCACGCCGGCGGCCAGGGCCGCCTCGCTGGCCGTGAGCAGTTCCCGGCGCACCTCCTCCACCACATCGGCATAGACGGCGCGGCCGTCCATCCCCGCGCTGTCGCCGCGGCTGTGCATCAGCACGTAGGGGCAGCCGGCCGCCGCCACGACAGCCGCCATGGCCGGATCGCGGCGATCGGGGCTGCCGCCGCGCACATCGTTGATCCAGTGGGCACCGGCCGCCAGGGCCTGTTCCGCCACGGCGGGGTGGAAGGTGTCGATCGAGAGCAGGGCGCCGGGATGGCTGGCCCGGATCGCCTGCAGCACCGGCCGCAGCCGCGACCATTCCCGCTCGGGGCCCACCTCCTCGGCGCCGGGCCGGGTGCTCTGCGCCCCCAGGTCAAGGAGATCGGCCCCCGCCGCCAGCATCCGGCCCGCCTGGCGCACGGCGTCCTGGGGCCGCTCCCAGCGCCCGCCATCACTGAAGGAGTCCGGCGTGAGGTTCAGCACCCCCATCACCTGGGTGCGGCGGCCCCAGGCCGGCGGCCAGGCGGGATCGCGGCTGGTGGCGGTGGCGCTCAAACGGTGGCGGAAACCCGGAAGTTGGCGATCCGGGCGAAGCTGGCGGGGTCCAGGGACGCTCCACCCACCAGCACCCCGTCGATGTCGCTCTGGGCCATCAGATCATCGATCGTGGCAGGGTTCACCGAACCGCCGTACTGCACCGTCACGTCCTTGTGGCCCACCCAGCCCCGGATCAGGCCGCAGATGCGGTTGGCTTCATCGGCGGCGCAGGTCTTGCCGGTGCCGATCGCCCAGATCGGCTCGTAGGCCACGATCAGCCGGGTGGGGTCGACGGCCTCGAGGCCCTGCTCGATCTGGCGGTGGATGACCCGCTCGGTCTCCCCGGTCTCCCGCTGATCCAGGCTTTCGCCCACGCAGAGGATGGGGATCAGGCCGTGCTTCTGGGCCGTGCGGGCGCGGAGGTTGATCTGCTCGTCCGACTCGCTGAAGTACTTGCGCGGCTCGCTGTGGCCGACGATGGCGTGGGTGACCCCGTGCTCCACCAGCATCGCCGCCGACACCATACCGGTGTAGGCCCCCTTTTCATCCCAGTGCACGTTCTGGGCGGCGATGGCCACGCCGGTGCCCTCCAGGTGGCGGCTGAGGGTGGGGATGGCGGTGAACGGCGGGGCGATCAACACCTGGCGGTCATCCGGAAGATCGCTGATCAGCGGGCGGAAGGCAGCGGCGAACTCCCGCGTCTCCGCGCAGGTCATGTGCATCTTCCAGTTGCCTGCGATCACAGCCTTGGCCAACGGTCCACTCCACGCGACGTGCTGAAAAGCTAATGGGCCGTCCGTCAGCGCTCACGCCGCACCGGGGTGACCAGCAGCTCGTGGCCATCGAGGCTCACCGCATCCCCGCAGGCCAGCTGGCGACCGCGGCGCGTTTCGATCACCCCATTGACCCGCACATCGCCGCGCTGGATGCGCAGCTTGGCCTCGCCGCCGGTGGCCACCAGGCCCTGGAACTTGAGGAACTGATCGAGCTTCAAGGAAGTGGCCGCAGTCACGGGCGATAGCGTGCCCGGATGCTCGCATCGCCCACGGCCCGTCCTGCGCCCCCGGCCGGCATCGGCAGCACCCTGCGCAGGCTGTGGCCCCTGCTCCGCCCCCACCGCCGGCGGCTCGCCGCCGGCGGGGTGTGCATCCTGGTGTTCGTGCTCTGCTGGCCGCTGCTGGCCTGGCTGGCGGGTCGTCTGATTCCGGCGATCGGAGCCGGGAATGTGGTGGTCACCCTGCAGACCATCCTGGCGGCCCTGGCGGTGTTCGTGGTGCAGAAAGCCGCCCAGTTCGGCCAGGACACCCTGCTGGCCGCTCCCGCCCTGCATGTGAGCCAGGCCCTGCGCCACGAGCTGTTCGCCCGGCTGCAGCGGCTCGACTTCAACGCCCTCGAGAAACTCTCGGCCGGCGACCTCACCTACCGCCTCACCGAGGACGCCGACCGGGTGGGGGAGGTGATCTACAAGACGATTCAGGACACCACCCCCAGCGCCCTGCAGTTGCTGGCGGTGCTGGGCTACATGGTGTGGCTCGACGGCACCCTGGCCCTGGCCACGCTGCTGCTGGCACCGGTGGTGGCGCTGCTGGTGAGCGGCTTCGGCGCCCGGGTGATGGGGGCCGCCGAACGCAGCCAGCAGCAGGTGAGCGAGCTGGCCAGCCTGCTGGGCGAGGCGATCGCCGGGCTGCCCCTGGTGCGGGCCTTTGCGGCCGAGCCCTGGCTGCAGGAGCGCTTCGACCGGGAGATCGCGCTGCACCGCCGCGCCCGTTACCGCACCCTGCGGCTGCTGGCCCTGCAGCATCCGGTGGTGGGCCTGCTCGAGGCGGCGGGCATCCTGGCGGTGCTGCTGATCGGGGCCTGGCGGATCCAGTCGGGCGACCTGAACAGCCAGGGCTTCAGCAGCTATGTGGCCGCCCTGCTGATGCTGATCGATCCGATCGCCCACCTCACCACCAACTTCAACGAATTCCAGCAGGGCCAGGCCTCGCTGCAGCGCCTGCGCGCCATTGAACTGGAGCCGGTCGAAACCCCGGACCGCGCCGATGCCCCGCCGCTGGGGCCCGTGAAGGGCGCACTGGTGCTCGAGGACGTGAGCTTCGCCTACAGCCCGGGCCAACCGGTGCTGCATCGGGTGGACCTGCGGGTGCACCCCGGGGAGGTGGTGGCCCTGGTGGGTCCCTCCGGCGCGGGCAAGAGCACCCTCTTCTCGCTGCTGCTGCGCTTCAACGCCTGCCAGCAGGGGCGGGTGCTGCTCGACGGCCACGACCTGGCCGATCTGCGCAGCCGCGATCTGCGCCGGGCCGTGGCCCTGGTGCCGCAGCAGAGCAGCATCTTTTCGGGCAGCGTGGCCGAGGCGATCGCCTTCGGCCGCGAGGCGAGCCCCGAGGCGATCCGCGAGGCCGCCCGCATCGCCAATGCCGATGGCTTCGTGCAGAACCTCCCCCAGGGCTACGCCAGCCGGATCGAGGAGCGGGGCAGCAATTTCTCCGGCGGCCAGCTGCAGCGGCTCGCCATCGCCCGGGCCGTGCTGGGCAACCCGGCCGTGCTGCTGCTGGATGAGGCCACCAGCGCCCTCGACGCCGAGGCCGAGGAGGCCGTGCAGTCGGGGCTGGAGGCGGCGATGGCCGGGCGCACCGTGCTGGTGATCGCCCACCGGCTGGCCACCGTGCAGAACGCCGACCGCATCGTCGTGCTGGAGGCGGGCAGGATCGTGGAGGAGGGCAGCCACAATCAGCTGATGGCGCAGGCCGGTCGCTACCGCGATCTCTGCGAGCGCCAGTTCATCCACCTCGAATCCTGACGCGCACGGCCATGGCCTGGGAGTACCGGGTGATTCACATCAACGTGGAGAGTGGCGCCCCGCCCGAGCCGCCCTCCCCCCGGAGCGACAGCGAGAAGCTGGGCGGAGCGCTCAGCCCGGAGTTTCTGCAGCGGGAATTCCCCCAGCAGTACGGCGCCCTGAATGCCAGGCCCCGCCACCCCGCCGAGCAGCTCCAGTTCTTTCTCAACGCCCTCGGGCGGGAGAACTGGGAGATGGTCGAGGCCGCCCAGGTGGGGCCCCTGCTGATGTTCTTCTTCAAGCGCCCCCTGCCCGCACCGGCGCAACCCGCGGCGCGCCCCGAGGGTCAGGAGGGTCCATCCGTATCCTGAGCGAGCAGCCCAGGAGAGCTTCCCCGTGACCGCCACACCCCAGCAGCCACCCGTGCTCACGTTCGAGGGCAAGCGTTACGACCTGAACTCCCTCCCCGACGAGGTGAAGGAACTGGTGCGCGGCATGCAGGTGGCCGACGCCCAGCTGCGCATGCACGAGGACACCCTCAAGGTGCTGGCCGTGGGGCGCCAGTCGATGGCCAGCCAGCTGAACGAGAAGCTGAAGATGATCGCCCCCCTGCCCTGAGGCCGGGACCGGGGGCGGCCCAGCCGGCCTAGTCAGCCGGCCTGGTCATCCGCCCTGGTCATCCGCCCTGGTCATCCGCCCTGGCCGCTCCCGGCGCCATCGAAGCGATAGGCCCGCGTGAGCCGGAACACCGTGCCGGAGAGCAGCAGCAGGCCGATCAGGTTGGGGATCGCCATCAGGCCGTTGAGGATGTCCGCCACGGTCCAGATGGCGTCGAAGCTGGCCACCGAGCCGATCACCACCACCGCTACCCAGACGTAGCGGAACGGCCGGATGCCGCCGGTGCCCACCAGGAACTCCAGACAGCGCTCGCTGTAGTACCCCCAGCCCAGGATCGTGGTGCCGGTGAAGAACACGGTGGCGAAGGTGACCAGCCACTTCCCACCGGGAAGCCCCCAGTCGAACGCGGCCATGGTGAGGGTCACCCCCTGGACCCCGCTGTCGTAGAGGCCGCTGGCCACGATCACCAGCGCGGTCATCGTGCAGATCACCAGGGTGTCGATGAAGGTGCCCAGCATCGCCACGCTGCCCTGCAGCACCGGATCACCGGGCTTGGCCGCCGCCTGGGCGATCGGGGCCGTGCCCAGCCCCGCCTCGTTGGAGAAGATGCCGCGGGCGATGCCCTTCTGAATCACCGTGCCCAGGGCGCCACCGGCGGCCGCCTGGCCGGTGAAGGCATTGCTGAAGATCACCCCGAAGGCGCCGGGGATCTTGTCGATGTGCAGCAGCAGGATCACCAGAGAGCCCACGACGTAGACGGCGGCCATCAGCGGCACCACCACTTCGGCCACCTTGCCGATCCGCTCGATGCCGCCGATCAGCACCAGGTAGGCCAGCACGGCCATCACCACGCCGGTGGCCAGGGGAGGAATCGCCAGGGATTCGTTGAGGGCCTTGGCCATCTCATGGGCCTGCACCCCATTGCCGATGCCGAAGCCCGCCAGGGTGCCGAACAGGGCGAACAGCACCCCCAGCCAGGCCCAGCGGGGGCCGAGCCCGTTGCGGATGAAGTACATCGGCCCACCCACGTGCTCGCCGAGCCCATCCACCTCGCGGTAATGCACCGCCAGCAGCGACTCGGCGTACTTGGTGGCCATCCCCACGAAGGCGATCACCCACATCCAGAACACGGCGCCGGGGCCGCCCACGGCGATGGCCCCGGCCACGCCGGCCACGTTGCCCGTGCCGATCGTGGCGGCCAGGGCGGTGGCCAACGACTCGAAGGCCGACACATCCCCCTCCCCCTTGGAGGAGCGGATCGAGGCGATCGCCTGGCGGAAGCCGAAGCCGATCCGCAGCAGCGGCATGAACCGCAGCCCCAGCATCAGGTAGAGGCCCGTGAGCCCGATCAGCCAGAGCGTGGCCGGTCCCCAGACCACCGCGTTGATTTGGTTGAGCAACTCCAAGGCCACGCCGCAACGTTGCGGCGATGGTGTCATGGGGGCCCCGTCAAAGCCAGGGCTAGGCGAGGGGCTGGAGGTCTTCGAAACGAAACACCTGGCGGCCGGCGGGGTTCGCGCCGTGGGCGGCGGTGGCGATCACCCGCTCGCTGAGCACCCAGGGACCGTCGCCACCGAGGGGCACGAAGCTGTCGGTGAAATGGCTGAGGCCGCCGCGCAGTTCACCGCTGGCCGGGTCGGCGTACTGGCTCGTGTAGGTGTGGCTCAGGTATCCGGCCCCGGTCTGGGTGACCGACTCGGTGAAGATCGTCACCACCGTGCCGTGGATGTGGCGGTGCACCATGGTCACCACGTCGTCCTTGATCCGGTAGCGATCGCCGGCGTTCTTGCCGCCCACGATCACCTCGGTGCCCACCGCATCGGTGTCGCCGGCGGTGAAGGTGTTGGCGCCGTGGGTCTGCTCGAAGCTGCGGCGCACCCGGTGGATCGCCACCTCCCACAGCTGGCTGGCCATGGCCTTGTGCACCGTCTCATCGGTGATGCCCTCCACCGTGGCCTTGAGATCGGCGCCCACCTGGAAGCTCCCCTCGACCCGCTGGCCGTCCTGCTCCCAGATGCAGCGGCCCCGGTAGCCGCCGAAGCCGGGGGCCCAGGTGTAGCGGTTCTCGTAGGCCGCCCGGAAGGCCGTGGTGCAGTCGCTGCCGGGCAGGCAGGCAGGGGTCCGTGGCGCTTCCGGAGTCGGGCCCGGGGTTGAACTGGCAGGCGCGCTCAGGGGGGCGGTGGTCACGCTGGTTCTTCGGTGGGTCGTCAAACCTACCCACCATGGAGCCGCCCGTGGCCCGGCCCCAGCCGCCCTGTGATCCCAGCACCCACCCTTCCTGAGCTCTCGAATCCGACATGCTGCGGTGTTACCGGGCATGAGCTCACGGCAGGAACTCATGGGCCGATCTCGTCGCTCAGCCAAAGGAGTCATGCGCCAGGGATGCCTCAAGGCATCCACCACCAGGGCCACCATTGGATGGCGGACTTGAGCGCTGAGGCTATAACCCCCATGGCATAGTCAAGGGATGACACTGGCTTGCCACCATCACTGATTGGACTGCAATCAACCCCACCATCCCTAGACGCGAATCCTCACGGCGACAAAGGTCCTTGAACCCTCTGGCCTCCAGCACCTGCCTCTGGCCTCCTGCACCTGAGGAGAGGGGGCCTTTGATGGGCTGATCGCCGCCGAGGCCAGCGCCCAAGTCAGCATTGACCAAGCAACCCAGCATCCTTCTTTCAGGTTTCAGGCAAAACGCGAGCCTATCCATGAACTTACGCATCATCGGGACAATGCGGGACATGGATCTCAATTTGATTACCGATGCAACTTATTACTACCGCAATGATCCCAATTCGCTGCCGATTCGCCATAAATGGATCGCCATCGACTCACACTTGCTCCCTGCCCCCCTTCGCTCAGCCGCGGAGCCAAGATTGGGCATCGATTTAGAGGCCACAAGGCAAGAAATTCAGGAAGCTCCAGCCAATAACCACACTCGCCTACCGGGAAGGGCGCTGATCACCAGCGATCACTGGCTGGCCGGGAACATCTGCCATGTCCTTTTCGATCACCTCTACCGCCATTGGCTGGCAGAACAAATGGGGTTCAGGGCAGACCATGTACTTGTCATTGGAGAATCATGGAAATGGCTACGGTTTGTAGCCGAAGAGGTGCTCAAGATCAGCAATATCGTTTACGTAGAACCTCGCCAAGCCTATCACTGCAAACAACTGTACTTCTTTTCCAACTCTTTCCCGGAAGACCCCAGCCTCCCCGCAGAGACGCGCATATTGAAGCACCCCTGCAACCGCGCCGACAGAGACTATCTACTTCATCTTCGCAGATGCTTCCAGGATTTCGGCAAGGAAGTCAAGCCAGGCGAGAAACCCAAAAGCAAGAAACTGTTCATTTCACGGCAACAGGGTTCACTGCGGAGCTTTAGCAACCTCAGGAGCATTGAGGGCTATTTCCGCATCAACGGCTTCGACGTGACCTACATGGAGGATCACAGCCCTGCCGAACAGATACTCGCCATGAGAGGACGTACTCATATTGCCGGACTCCATGGGGCCGGCCTCACCAACTTCATTGGGGCCGATCATGGCACCAAGCTTCTTGAGATTTACAGTGACAACGGTACGGCTGTTTACAGAAAGATCGCCCTTGCGCTGGACCATCCCTACAGCGAGCTCGACAATCGACTCCAAGAGCAGCCCCGCCTGCTCGACTTATCACGACTTGAGGCTTCTCTGGGCGCATTCCTCAGCGGCCAACACAAGCGGCTGCCGAAAGCAATCCTGATCGGCACGAGCAAGAATTCTTTTTCTGCCCTTGAAGCCAGACTCAGGTCATCAGGTCACAGAACATGGCGATGCAAAGCCCCCAAGCTTGTACGTGCGCTGAGCATTCGTTCAGACAAACTCGAGAAGAATCATGTCATCTTTGTAACCGTCGCCGTCGCCGAGAGGGCTGAACTGATCGCAACCATCCAAAGGCTTGCCAAACCGGATTTCCCGATCAGGACCCGTCGCATCCGTGATCGGCTGCCTCGATGGACCCGGCAGTGGAGGCTGGAACGAGACCTGGCTTGGCTGTGCCGACAAGGTTTTGTCCTGTAAATGAACCATGGCCACTTCAACCTTGATCGTCGGAGCCAACGATCAACAAGGCTTCTCCCCCTACACCACAGCGGCGGGGTGGATGTCCTGCAGGGCGGTGATCTGCAGCGGCTGCTGCTGTAGCGCCGTGATCGCCTCCACGGCGGCGCGGGCCCCGGCCAGGGTGGTAAGGGTGGGCACGGCGTAGTCGAGGGCGGCCCGGCGCAGGTAGGTGTCGTCGAAGGCCGCCTGCCGGCCGATCGGCGTGTTGATCACCAGCTGGATGCGGCCGGAGCGGATGGCATCCTCGATGTTCGGCCGTCCTTCATGCACCTTGAGGATCGACTCCACCTTCAGGCCGGCCGACGCCAGGGCCGCCGCCGTGCCCGAGGTGGCGATCAGCTCGAAGCCCAGCGCCTCCAGCCCCCGGGCCACGGGCACCAGCGCGGCCTTGTCGCGGTCGTGGGTGGAGAGGAACACCCTGCCGGCGGTGGGCAGCCCTTCCCCCGCCCCCTGCTCGGCCTTGCCGTAGGCCATGCCGAATCCGCTGGCGATGCCCATCACCTCCCCGGTGCTGCGCATCTCGGGGCCGAGCAGGGTGTCGGAGCCTGGGAAGCGCTTGAACGGCAGCACGGCCTCCTTGACCGTCTGGAGCGGGGGCCGGGGCTCCTGGGTGAGACCCAGCTCGGCCAGGCTGCGGCCGGCCATCAGGCGGCTGGCCACCTTGGCCAGCGGCACCCCGGTGGCCTTGGCCACGAAGGGCACGGTGCGGGAAGCACGGGGGTTCGCCTCGATGATGAACACCCGTTCCTCGCCGGCCTCGGTGCGCTGCACGGCGAACTGCAGGTTGATCAGGCCCCGCACCTCCAGGGCCAGGGCCAGGTCCCGGCTCCAGCTGCGGATCGTGGCCAGACCGGCCTCCCCCAGGCTCACGGTGGGCAGGCAGCAGGCCGAATCCCCCGAGTGGATCCCGGCGGGCTCGATGTGCTCCATCACCCCGCCGATCAGCACGCTGCCGGTGTGGTCGCACAGGGCGTCGACATCCACCTCCACGGCATTGTCCAGATACTGATCGATCAGCACCGGGTGGTCGGGTTCCACGGTCACCGCCTCGGCCATGTAGCGGTTGAGCTCCTCCTCGCCGTGCACCACCTCCATGGCCCGCCCCCCCAGCACGTAACTGGGACGCACCACCACCGGATAGCCCACCCGCTCCGCCACGGCCCGGGCCTCGGCTTCCGTGCGGGCCAGGCCGTTGCGGGGCTGGCGGATCTCCAGCCGGCGCAGGATGGCCTCGAACTGTTCCCGGTCCTCGGCCGTGTCGATCGACTCGGGGGAGGTGCCCCAGATGCGGCTGCCGGTGGCCTGCCCCTCGGGCGAGTCCAGCCAGCGGAGCAGGGGAATGGCCAGCTTGAGGGGCGTCTGCCCGCCGAACTGCACGATCACCCCGGCCGGCCGTTCGGCCTCGATCACATTGAGCACGTCCTCCAGGGTGAGGGGCTCGAAATAGAGCCGATCGCTGGTGTCGTAGTCGGTGGAGACGGTCTCGGGATTGCTGTTCACCATCACCGTGGCGAAACCCTCGTCCTGCAGGGCGAAGGAGGCGTGGCAGCAGCAGTAGTCGAACTCGATGCCCTGGCCGATGCGGTTCGGGCCGCCCCCGAGGATCATCACCTTCTGACGGCTCTCCGGACGCACCTCGTCCTCGGGCGGCACCGTCGTGATCGCACCCGCCGCACCGATCCGCTCCAGGGGACGTTCGTAGGTGGAGTAGTGGTACGGGGTGGTGGAGGCGAATTCGGCGGCGCAGGTGTCCACGGTCTTGAACACCGCCGTCACCCCGAGGGCCTGGCGATGGCGCCGCACGGCCAGCTCCTCACTCCCGGTGGCCCAGGCGATCTGGCGGTCGGAGAAGCCGAGCTGCTTGAGCTCCAGCAGGGAAGCGGCATCCAGGGCGGCGAGGGGGCGATCCCGCAGCAGCCGCTGCTCGCACGCGACGATGCGCCGCAGCTTGGCGAGGAACCAGGGGTCGATGGCGCTGAGGCTGTGGATCTCCGCGTCGCTGCGCCCGGCGACCATGGCGGCCCGCACGGCGAAGATCCGCTCCGGCGTCGGGGTGCGCAGGGCCCGGTTGAGCTCGGCAGGCTCCCAGCTCGGATCCGGGCGATCGCAGCCCCAGCCGGCGTGGCCGGTCTCCAGGGAACGCAGGGCCTTCTGGAAGGACTCCTCGAAGCAGCGGCCGATCGCCATCGCCTCCCCCACCGATTTCATCGAGGTGGTCAGCACCGCCGGACTGCCCTGGAACTTCTCGAAGGCGAAGCGCGGGATCTTCGTGACGACGTAGTCGATCGTGGGCTCGAAGCAGGCCGGCGTCGCCCCGGTGATGTCGTTGACGATCTCGTCGAGGGTGTAGCCCACCGCCAGGCGGGCGGCCAGCTTGGCGATCGGGAAGCCGGTGGCCTTGGAGGCCAGGGCTGAACTGCGGGAGACGCGCGGGTTCATCTCGATCACCACCACATCGCCGTTGGCGGGGTTGATCGCGAACTGGATGTTGCTGCCGCCGGTGTCGACCCCGATCTCGCGGATGATCGCGATCGACTGGTCCCGCAGCCGCTGGTATTCCCGGTCGGTGAGGGTCTGGGCCGGCGCCACGGTGATCGAGTCGCCGGTGTGCACCCCCATCGGATCGAGGTTCTCGATCGAGCACACGATCACCACGTTGTCGGCGGTGTCGCGCATCACCTCCAGCTCGAACTCCTTCCAGCCCAGCAGCGACTGCTCGATCAGGATCTGGGAGACCGGGCTGGCCTCCAGGCCGCTCTTGCAGAAGGCGCGGAACTCCTCGGGGTTGTAGGCAATGCCGCCGCCGCTGCCGCCGAGGGTGAAGGCCGGTCGGATGATGCGGGGGTAGGAGCCGATGGCCTCCCCGACCGTCTCGGCTTCCTCCAGGTTGTTGGCGATCCCGGAGGGACACACGGCCACGCCGATGCGCTCCATCGCCTCCTTGAACAGCAGGCGGTCCTCCGCCTTGCGGATCGCCTCCAGGTCGGCACCGATCAGTTGCACCCCGTAGCGCTCCAGGGTGCCGTCCTCGGCCAGGGCCACCGCCAGGTTCAGCGCCGTCTGGCCGCCCATCGTGGGGAGCAGGGCATCGGGCTTCTCGGTCGCGATCACCCGGGCCACCACCTCGGGGGTGAGGGGCTCGATGTAGGTCCGGTCGGCCATGTCCGGATCGGTCATGATCGAAGCCGGATTGCTGTTGACCAGCACCACTTCGTAGCCCTCGGCCCGCAGGGCCTTGCACGCCTGGGTGCCCGAGTAGTCGAACTCGCAGGCCTGCCCGATCACGATCGGCCCGGAGCCCAGCAGCAGAATGCGACGCAGGTCCGTGCGGCGGGGCATGGGCGTGGGCGGCGGCCAAACCCATCCAGAGTCTCATGCCCCTGCCGTCAGGAAGGTTCAACCACAACCGGGGTGCGGCGTCAGCAGTGGCTCGGGTCAGCAGTGGCTAACGTGAGCGTCCACCGCACCGCCTGATCCTGTCGATGAGCGAACTCCAGCGCCTCAAGGGGTTGCTG
The DNA here is from genome assembly GCF_046764815.1 of Aphanothece stagnina RSMan2012. Taxonomy (NCBI): domain Bacteria; kingdom Bacillati; phylum Cyanobacteriota; class Cyanophyceae; order Chroococcales; family Aphanothecaceae; genus Aphanothece; species Aphanothece stagnina. Next base: position 30,709 of record NZ_JBKOUC010000022.1, on the reverse strand, counting down.
CCTCCCGAAATGCAGAGCTGGGTGTTCGTGGAAGCCGCGGCCTCGGTCGATCCCCCGCTGATCACCATCGAGGAGATCGGCCGCGATGAGATCGAGATCCAGGTGGATCTCGAAAAATGGGACGGCCTCGCCCTCGACCACCGCAACCTGCTCTTCTGGCACGAAGTTGGCCGCATCCAGAACGACGCCGTGCCCCGGGATGGCTGGGAGATGGCGGCTCTGGCCATCGGCCTGGGCGGCGCCATCGGGGAACTGTGGGTGCAGGACGGCCTCCTGCTGGTGATGGCCCTGGGCCTCTCGGGCTTCGCCGGGTATCGCCTCTACCTCAAGAACAACTCCGAGAAGCGCCTGCAGGACGCCATCAGCGCCGATGAGCGGGCCATCGATCTGGCCTGCCGCTTCGGCTACACCCTCCCCAACGCCTACAAGAGCCTTGGCGGTGCCCTCAAGGAGCTGGCGGAGCAGACCCGCAAGAAGAAGAAGCGCGCCTTCTACGAAGACCGGCTCGAGGCCCTGCGCAAGAGTGCCGGCAAGGCCCGCGCCGAAATGGCCCAGCAGCAGGGATCCAGGCAATCCGTCGCCAGTGAGAACGTCTATGGCTGAAACCAGTGAGAACCCCGATGGCTGACGCCCCCGCCGTCCGGGATCCCGACACCGAGAAGCTGGCCCGGCTGGCGGCCGAGGCCTGTGACGACCGCAAGGCCGTGGACATCCGCCTGATTCGGGTCGACGAGGTGTCCTCCCTGGCCGACTGGTTCGTGATCTGCAGCGGCCTCTCCGACGTGCAGGTGCGCGCCATCGCCCGTTCGGTGGAGGACAAGCTGGAGGAGACCGTCGGCCGCCTCCCGCTGCGCCGGGAAGGCCAGAGCGAGGGCCGCTGGGTGCTGCTCGACTACGGCGAGGTGATCGTGCACGTGCTCACCCCCGCCGAGCGCACCTACTACGACCTCGAGTCGTTCTGGGGCCACGGTGAACAGGTCCGCTACCTAGGCTCAGCTCCCGCGCCCACCCCCTGAGATCAACGCCATGGAGCGCCTTGGGCCCTGCCCGGTGCCGCCCGAGCAACGCCCGCTGCGGCAGTACGAAGAGCTGCGGGGCTCCTGGTTCTTCGCCTGGCCGACCGCCGATCTGGCCGGGCTGCTGCGCCCGCTGGCGCTCAGCTGGCTCACGGTGTTGCCCCTCACCCTGCTGGTGGCCAGTGGCAGCTGGGTGCTGCGCCACCAGCCCGCCCGCCTGGTGGCCGCGGGGGCCGTGGCCGCCATCGCCCTGCCCACCCTGATGCTGGTGCGCCAGTGGCTGGGATGGACCACCATCCACCAGCGCCTGGTGAGTGAGCGGGTCGAATACGAGGAATCGGGCTGGTACGACGGCCAGGTGTGGGAGAAACCCCTGCCCTGGCGCCAGCAGGATCTGCTCGTCGCCCAGCACCAGGTGCGGCCGATCCTGCAGCGGCTGCAGCAGGCCATCGGGCTGGCGGCCACGCTGATGCTGGCCGGGGCGAGCCTCTGTCAGGCTCTCTGAACACGGCCTCCCGACCGTCTCCATGACCCTGCCCGCAAGCTTCGGCGGCACCGCCCGCACCGGCATCCCGCCCCTGGAGGTGAGGCTGCTGCGCGATGGCATCGTCGAGTCGCGCCACCGGGTGCATGCGGTGGTCTGCGACGGGCGGGGCCGGGTGCTGATGCGGGCCGGCGATCCCCAGCAGCTGAGCTTCGTGCGCTCCGCCCTCAAGCCCTTCCAGGCCCGCGTGTTCGTCGCCAGCGGCGCCGCCGACCAGGGCAACAGCGGCGAGCGGGGACTGGCCATCGCCTGCGCCTCCCACGCCGGCACGGCCATGCACGCCCGCGAGGCCTTCCGGCTGCTGTGGGGCGCCGAGCTGGACACCGAACAGCTCCAGTGTCCGGTGCCGAGCGGGGGCACCAGCCCGCTGGAGCACAACTGCTCCGGTAAGCACGCCGCCTTCCTCGCCACCTGCCGCCGCATGGGCTGGAGCCTGGAGAACTACCTCCAGGTCGAGCACCCGCTGCAGCAGGAGGTGTTCAAGCGGGTGGCGGAGCTGCTCGCCCTGCCCGCCGCGGAGCTGGTCACGGCACGGGACGACTGCGGTGCCCCCACCCTGCAGCTCCAGCTCGCCCAGATGGCTCTGCTGTACGCCCATCTGGGCGCCGGCGCCCAGCCCGACCTGGAGCGGCTGAGCCGCGCCATGCTCAACCACCCGGAGCTGGTGGCGGGCGAGGGCCGTTTCGACACCGAACTGATGCGGCTCGGCCACGGCCAGGTGCTCAGCAAAGGCGGGGCCGAAGGCATCCAGTGCCTCAACCGCGTTGGCGAGGGCCTCGGCGTGGCGATCAAGGTGGAGGATGGCGCGGCGCGGGCGAAACACGCGGTGGCCCTGCACCTGCTCGAGCAGCTCGACTGGCTCACCCCCATGACCCTCGAGGACCTGGGCAGCCGCTTCCTGCTGCCGGCCCCCCACCTCCGCCTGGAGGTCGTGGGGGAGCTCCGCTTCGACTGAACCCGCACGGCGATCGGCGCCGATGGGGCCCGGACCTGTAGCGCCCGACACCGGCTGGTACAATTTCTCAGTGCCGCGGGGTAGAGCAGCCTGGTAGCTCGTCGGGCTCATAACCCGAAGGTCGCGAGTTCAAATCTCGCCCCCGCCACCAATTGATTGCTCCCAATCAAGCTCCGGATTCCCGGGGCTTTTTTTGTGTTTCAGCACCGGATCTCAGTCCTCTCCTGAGCTCTCCGGTCGCCCGCTTCCACCGGATCCGCCGAACGCCCCGTCCATGCCGGTTGCGATGACCGAACTGCAACAGGCCCTGCTGATCTTCGTGCTGGGGGGACTCGTGACCCTGGCCACCGTGGTGATGATCCTGCGGGGCCACCGGCGCTGGCACCAGCGCGATCCCTTCGACGATCCCAGCCATGACTGAAGCCCCATGACTGAAGCCACGATGCTCGCCCCCGGCACCGCCTGGCTGCTGCTGGTGGGATTTTCGGTGCTCTGGATCGCGCTGGGCATCTGGTGGGGCAGGCGGGGCAAGGGCGATGCCGACGACTACCTGCTGGCCGGCCGCAACATCGGCCTGGCCCTGAGCACGGCCACCCTGATGGCCAGCTGGGTCACCGGGAACACCACCCTGGCCGCCCCGGAGGTGGGGTACACCCTGGGGCTCTGGGGGATGTTCGGTTACGCCCTGGCCGGCCTGGGGCTGTTTCTGTTCGCCCCCCTGGCCGTGCGGATCAAGCGGCTGATGCCCCGGGCGCGGACCAGCGGTGACTTCGTGCGGCTGCGCTACGGCCGACTGTGCTGGGCCATCTTCCTGATCATCACCCTGGCCTACACCCTCGGCTTCCTGATCACCCAGGGCATGGGAGCCGGGCTGCTGCTGCAGTCGCTGTCGGGCTTCGACTACCGGCTCGGGATGGTCTGCGTGATCGGGGTCTCCACCATCTACACCCTGTTCGGCGGCATGCGGGCCGTGGTCGGCACCGACTTCATCCAGTCGCTGCTGATCATGGGCCTGCTGGTGCTGGTGGCGGTGCTGGGATTCAGCCGGTTCGGCCCCGGGGAGGTCTACACGGCCCTGGCGGCCGAGCATCCCTCGCGCCTCAACCTGCTGCTGCCCACCGGGCTGCTGTTCGCCTGGAACACCGGGCTGTTCAGCATGGGGGAGGTGTTCCACAACAACATCTGGTGGTCGCGGGTGTTCGCCAGCCGCCCGGCCGTGGTGTTCCGCTCCTTCGTGCTCGGCGGGCTGGCCTGGGTCACGGTGCCGGTGGTGACCGGCTCGATCGCCCTGATGGCGCTGGCCCAGAACCTCAGCGTTCCCCAGGTGAACATGGTGTTCCCCATCGTCACCGCCCAGCTGCTGGGCAGTGGTGGGGCGGCGGTGGTGTTCATCATCATCTTTGCCTCGCTCACCTCCACCCTCGACTCGCTGCTGGCCGCCAGCGCCGACCTGATCGCCGAGGACGTGGTCGCCCACTGGCTGCGCCCCGGATCGAGCGATCTCCAGATCCGCCAGGCCGCCCGGGCGGTGGTGGTGGGCCTCGGTCTGCTGACGATGCTGCTCTCCTGGCAGTACGTCACCTCGATGTACCAGCTGCTGCTGTTCACCGGCGCCCTGGTGGCCTCCACGATCTGGCCGATCGCCATGGGGCTCTACTGGCGCCAGGCGAACCGCCGGGCCGCCGCCACCGCCATGGTGCTCGGTTCGGTGACCGGCCTGCTCGCCTATGCACTGATCGCCCCCTACTGCGCCGCCCTCGTCTCGGCAGCCGTTTCAGCGCTGGTGATGGGCCTGGGAAGCCACTGGTGGCCCGAGCGGTTCGCCTGGCACCAGCTCGCCGGCCCCGAACCGGCCCGTTGAACCGTCCGCCCGCCCGAGCCGCTGGTCTGCCTGCCGCGGCCCAGCACCTGTAACCCCTGTCGCCATGCCTTTCCTGCTCCCCTGCACTCCCCTGCTCGCCAGCTCCCCTCCGGCGCAGTGGCTGATGTCCGCTCCCCTGTTCAGCCTGGTGGTGAAGGGCAGCATCACGGGCCTGATCCTCGCCACACTCGTGATTGTGCTGATCTGGGTGGTGGAATGGCGCAACGGCAAGGTCTGGTGAAGGCCCCGGGCACCGCCACCGCAGCCACAGCCGCAGCCGCAGCCGCAGCCACAGCCGAACAGGCCGGAGGGGAAGCCGCCTGGAGAGAAACGGTGCGTGTTGCTACATCAGCGCACCTCGATGTTGCAAAAAACACAAGATTTCCTGTCAACGAACTCAGGGCCACCTAAAGGTGGTCATCACCCCCGTTCATTCGCGATATCCCCGATGCAGGGATCAAGCCTGACGATGCATTCACCTCATTTCACGCGACTTGGGCCGGATGTCTATGGGAATGCCCACCCTCAGGCCCTGCTTGGCGAGATTCGTGAAAACGGTGAGGCGCTTCAGGATCTGATCAACCAGCATGTGATCTCCACCCGGCAGTACAGCTCCGATTCACTGCTGCAGGTGTTCCGCTTGGCGGCCAAGTTCGAGAGCAATCCCGAGCGCTACATCCGCTTCAACAGCCCGCTGCAGCGCAAGATTCTGATCAACGCCTTCTACGAGCCAAGCACCCGAACCAGGCTGTCGTTCGACAGCGCCTGGCACCGGCTGGGAGGAGACACGATCACGATCACCGATCGCAGCACCACGGGCATCGCCAAGGGAGAATCGCTGCAGGATGTCGCTGAGATGTTCAACAACTATGGCGACTGCGTTGTTTTACGGGACACCAACGCCAATGCGGTCTACGAGATGAGCGAGTCGCTGCGGATTCCGATCATCAATGCGGGGAACGGCATCGACGAACACCCCACCCAGGCGATGGCCGATCTCTACACGATCTTCAAGTGGCGGCCCCACCTGGTGGAGCGTGAGGTCGCCGCAGCCGATCGCATCCGCATCGGCGTGGTGGGCATTCCCAACCGGATGCGCACGGTGCGCTCGCTGCTGCGGATCTTCGCCAAATTCCCCGGCATGATCCAGGAACTGGTGCTCTTCCACGAGCCATCGATTGACCCCACGGCTGAGCAGAGCTACTTCGACCCAGGCCAGCGCGAGGAGCTCGAAGCGGTGGGGATCAAGGTGAGCACCAGCGCCGATCTGATGCAGGAACTCAGCGATCTGGATGTGATCTACATCAATGCGATTGCCTGGGTTGGCGACAACTACGAGGTGCACGGGCGAAGTTTCCACCTCACCCGGGACCTCGCCTACAAGCCTGAGGCGATCATCCTCCACCCTCTGGCCCGGGGCGCTGAACTGGGAACCTGCCTGGATCAGACCCCCCACAACTGGTACTTCTCCCAGGCCCGCGGCGCCGTCTTCATCCGGATGGCCCTCCTGACCTGCATGGTCGAACGGACCTCCCAGGTGATGGACATCATCTGAACCAACCCAAGTCTGAAGAGAGTCTTTTCGCGAACGAGCTCATGTGTGGCATTGGTGGCATCTTTCAGCGCCGGTCCGACCAACCGATCGACGAGCAACTGCTCGTGAACATGGCGGCCATCCAGGTGCATCGCGGGCCGGATGGGTTCGGGGTGCGCAGCCTCCCCGGCCAGGGGGTGGGCTTCTGCCATGCCCGCCTCTCGATCATTGATCTCGATGCCAACCGGGGCCGGCAGCCGTTCGTGTCGGAAGACCAGCAGCTGTTGATGGCCCACAACGGCGAGTTCTACGACTTCCAGGCCATCCGGGCCTCCCTCACCGCCCAGGGGTCACGCTTCACCAGCAAGAGTGACTCCGAGATCCTGCTGCGGCTCTACCAGCAGCGCGGGCTGGACGCGACCCTGCCGCTGCTGCGGGGTGAATTCGCCTTCGCCCTGTTTGACCGCAGCCTCGACACCCTGTTTCTGGTGCGCGACCGCTTCGGGGTGAAACCCCAGTACTGGGCGCTCACCAAGGAGGGCCTCGTGTTCGGCTCCGAACTCAAGGTGCTGTTCGCCCACCCCGGGGTGGAGCGGCGCTTCAGCTCCGAGGGGTTGTTCCACCAGCTGATGCAGACCATGGTGCCGGGCACCACCGCCTTTGCCGGCGTGCACCAGCTCAAGCCGGGCCACGTCCTGACGGTGCGGCGGCAGGGGGGCGAGTTCCTGATCGATGACCGGCCCTACTGGGATGTGGGATTCCCCCGCCAGGGGGAGCGGGATGGCGGCCGCAGCGAAGCCGAGCACGTCAGCGCGGTGCGGGAGGCCCTGCTCGAGGCCGTGGAGGTGCGCATGGTCGCCGACGTGCCGGTGGGCTGTTACCTCTCGGGCGGCATCGACTCCTGTTCGATCCTCGGGCTGGCGGCGGCCGTGAGTCAGAACCCGGTCAAGGCGTTCACGATCGGATTCGACGATGCCCGCTACGACGAAACCCCGATCGCGGCGAGCATGGCGGAGGCCACCGGCGCTGACCAGCTGGTGATGCGTCTCTCCGGCAACGAGCTCTACGGCCACCTGGAGGAGACGATCTGGCACACCGAACGCACGATCTACAACACCCTGGCGGTGGCCAAGTTCCTGATGAGCCGGGAGGTCAACCGCGCCCACTACAAGGTCGTGATGACCGGGGAGGGCTCCGATGAGCTGTTCGGCGGCTACCCCGCCTTCCGGCGCGACATGTTCCTCCACGGACTGGACACCCTGCCGGCGGCGGATCGCCAGGAATGGGAACAGCTGCTCCAGGAGGCCAACCAGCTGGTGCAGGGGGCCATGCTGGCCGAGGAGCAGGTGAGCGACCCGGCCCTCGAGGCCGTGGTGGGCTTCACCCCCAGCTGCCTGCAGCCCTGGCTCGCCTGTGCCCCCCTGGTGCCCGATCTGCTGGCCCCGCAGCACCGGCAGGCCTGCGAGGGCTACCAGCCGGGTGCCGCCATCGCCGCCACCCTTGACCGCTCCCAGCTGGAGGGCCGCCATGCCCTCGACCGGGCCCAGTACGTGTGGATCAAGACCATGCTCGAAGGCCAGATCCTCACCTGGGGCGGCGATCGGGTCGACATGGCCCACGCCATGGAGGCCCGCCCCGCCTTCCTCGATCACCACCTGGCCGCGGTGGCGGTGCAGGTTCCCCCGGAGCTGCGCATCAAGGGAAAAACGGAGAAGTATGTGCTGCGGGAAGCCATGCGCGGCCTGCTGCCCGAGCAGCTCTACCGCCGCGAGAAGTTCGCCTTCATGGCTCCCCCCGCCCATGCCGATGCCGACAAACGGGCCGCCATGCAGGCCCTGGCCGACCAGCACCTCAGTCCCGAGGCCATCACCGCCGCCGGCCTGCTGGATGCCGAAGGCGTGGCGGCCCTGTTCGAGCGCCACGACCACCCCGACACCACGCCCGCCACGCGGGTGCAGCTCGACGCCGTGATCAACCACCTGATCGGCGTGCAGATCATGCACAAGCTGTTCGTCGCCGCCGATCTACCTGCCCAGGCGCGGCGCCAGGCCGATGCCCTCGGCTGGCGGCTGCACCAGGAGGAGCAGGCCGAACCGGCCTACGCCCTGATCGGCATGTCGGCCGGCTGAGCGACCCCGAGGGTCGTCGGCAGGGTGGCGCGAAAGCCGGTGTAGTAGGGCTTGGCGGTCTCGGCCAGGATCTCCCGCAGCGCCTGCAGGGGCTCGGGGTGGTGATCGACCCGGAAGTCGATGTGGGGATAGCGCTCCTGGTGCATCACCAGCAGCGCGGCCGACTGACGGCCGCGGTGGTCCCCGCCGTGGGCCTCGCCGGCCTCGAGGGCGGCCATCAACCGGGTCTCCAGGGGCAGACCATGGCGCTCGGCCGCCATGTAGGCCTCGGCCATCCCCAGCAGCACCAGCTCGGAAGCCAGGTAGTTGCCGGCCACCGAGAAGCCGGGGTAACAGCGATGGCCTGCCAGCCCGGCGCAGCCGGAGCCCGTCCAGGCAGCTGTTCGGCCGCGGGCGTCGACGAGCTGCAGCTGGCGGCCGTCCCGGCCGGGGTCATCCTGCAGAAGTGAGGCCAGCACCTCGTCGGCGCCCTGCTCCCCCTGGGTGTCGCGCTGCACCTGCTCGAGGCGGTCGAGCCCCCACGGGCCGAAGTAGGGATTCGTGCCGGCCTGGGTGGCCACCGCTCCCACTCCGGGACGGGCGTGGGGCACCAGGGAACCGACCGCCAGATGCTTCGTGGCCACACCCACCCCGGTCATGCCGGTGTGCTCATCCCAGGCAACGATCGAGTAGGTCATCGCGGCAGTGGAGGGGCGGGCGTGAGGCGAGCGGAAGAGGGGAGCACGCCTGGCGCCGGAATCGGTAGAGATGCCGATGATCCACGAACCGGTTGGGGGGGGTCTGTACCTGAGCGCACCGTTTCTCCGATGCGGGCCCGACGGGCCACGGCGGACAGTCGGCCCCCCCGGCGATGTCGGAGGGTGGAGTGAACCCGGTCTGCCCCCGTACCACCTCCCCCAACCTTCCCCAGCCGTCATGAGCCAGCCGAGCATCACCGCCCAGACCCGCCCTGCCGGGGCCGCTGCCGCCCTGCTGGCCGACCGGGAACGGTTGAGCCACAGCCTCGAGGCCCTGGCCCAGATCGGCAGACTTCCCTCCGGTGCCGTCCGCCGGCTGGCCTTCACGGATGAGGACCGGGCCGCCCGAACCCTGGTGATGGGCTGGATGGAGGAGGCGGGCCTGGCCGTGCGGATCGACCCGGCCGGCAACCTGATCGGCCGCTACGAAGGGCTCGACCCCGAAGCCCCCGTGCTGGCCACCGGCTCCCACATCGACACGGTGCCGGAGGGAGGCCGCTACGACGGCGCACTCGGGGTCATGGCCGGCCTGGAGGTGGTGCGGGTGCTGGGCCAGCAGGGCCACCGGCTGCACCACCCCCTCGAGGTGATCGTGTTCGCCGACGAGGAGAGCACGATGGTGGGGTGTAAAAGCATGGTGGGCCGGGCCCCGGACCAACCGGAGAGCTACGCCACCGCCGTGGGGCGGCCGATCCAGGACTGCCTGGCCAGCATCGGCGGGGACTGGGCCCGCCGGGCCGAGGCCCGCCGCCCCCCCGGCGAGATCGCGGCCTTCCTGGAACTGCACGTCGAGCAGGGGGGCGTCCTGGAGGCGGTGGGCAAGGAGATCGGGGTGGTCGAAGGCGTCGTCGGTCAGCAGCGCTACACGATCAGCGTCAACGGCCAGGCGAACCATGCCGGCACCACGCCCATGGCCATGCGGCGGGATGCCCTGACCACCGCCGCCCAGATCATCCTGGCGATCGAGGACATGGCCCTCCACTTCCCCGGGGATCCGGTGGCCACGGTGGGGAAGCTGCAGGTGTGGCCCAACGCCGCCAACATCGTGCCCGGTCGGGTGGAGTTCACCCTCGACATGCGCGACCTCTCGCACACCGTGATCGATCACATGCGTGCCCAGCTGGAGCGCAAGATCGAGAACATCGCCGTGGCGAGCCGCACCCGCATCGCCATGACACCGCAGTTCCTGGTGGATCCCAGCCCGGCCGATCCGATGATCCAGGAGGTGATCACCGAGAGCTGCCAGCAGCTCGGGCTGAGTTACACCCACCTGCCGAGCCGGGCCAGCCATGACGCCCAGGAGATGGGGCGGCTGACGGCGATGGGGATGATCTTCGTGCCGAGCCGCGACGGGGTGTCCCATTCCGCCGACGAGTTCACCTCCCCCGAGCAGTGCGTCCAGGGGGTCAACGTGCTGCTCCAGAGCCTGATCCGCCTGGATGCCAGTCTCGCGGCGAGCTGATCTCCCCTCCCGATGGCCCCTCCCCCCGGTCCGCCCTCCGGCTTCGACGCGATCGTGGTGGGATCCGGGGCCACCGGTGGGGTGGCCGCCATGGTCCTCGCCGAGGCGGGGCTGCGGGTGCTGGTGCTGGAGGCCGGTCCAGCCCTTGACGCCCGCCAGGCCCGGGGGAGCGAGCCCCTGAACAGCCTGCGGCGGGTGGCCCACCTCTCCTCCGGGAGACACCGCCTGCAGCGCCACCATCCGGGGTACTGGAAGCAGAACCCCGAGCTGTTCGTCGACGAACGCCAGAACCCCTACTCCACCCCGGCCGATCGGCCCTTCCTGTGGACCCGCGGGCGCCAGCTGGGGGGAAAGAGCCTCACCTGGGGGGGCATCACCCTGCGGCTGAGCGACTACGAATTCGAGGCCGGCCAGCGGGACGGCCACGGCCCCAGCTGGCCGATCCGCACGGCGGACCTGGCCCCGTACTACGACCGGCTGGAGCGGCTGCTGGAGGTGCATGGCCACGCCGACGGCCTGCCCCAGCTGCCGGACGGCCGCTTTCTGCCGCCGCTGCCCTTCACCCCGGGCGAAGAGCATCTGCAGCGCCGCATCGGCCGCGAGCTGGGCCTGCCCTTCATCCACTCCCGGGGCTTCAACCTCCACAGGGGCCGGGACTGGCCCCGCTCCGCCAGTCCGGGCCGCACGCTGGCCAGGGCCCTGGCCACCGGGCGCACCCAGCTGCGCGCCGGCACCGTGGTGAGCCATCTGCTCATGGACCCCGGCCGCGAGCGGGCCCGCGGCGTGGTGGTGGTGGATGCCGGCAGCGGTGCCCTGGAACGGCTGGAGGCCCCGCTGGTGGTGCTGTGCGCCTCGACGATCGAAACGGTGCGGATCCTGCTGCACTCCCATGAAGCGGAGCGCAGCGGTGGGCTGATCGACCCCTCCGGCAGCCTGGGCCGGTATCTGATGGACCACATCTCCACCAGCCGCTTCTTCTCCATCCCGGGCCTGGCGGGGCCGCCGGAAGCGCCTGAACTCTCCGGGGCCGGCAGCTGCTTCATCCCCAACACCGTGAACCTCGACACTGCCGGCGGCGAGGACTTCCGCCGCGGCTATGGCCTCTGGGCGGCGGTGCAGCGCTTCGATCCCCCCAGCCTGCTGCAACGGCGCCGGGGCGAGGCGGTGGGATTCCTGATCGGCCACGGTGAAGTGCTGCCGGAGGCCGGGAACCGGGTGAGTCTGAACAGCGCGCAGCTGGATGCCTGGGGGCTGCCCACCCCCCACATCAGCCTGGCCTGGGGCGCCAATGAGCAGGCCATGGTCCGCCACATGCAGCAGCGGATGGAGGCGGTGGTGCAGGTGGCTGGCGGCACGATCCGGGCGATCGAGGACCTCTTCGTGCTGCCCCTGCTGGAACCGTGGATCCGCAGCAGCCATGCCGTTGGCACCGGAGCACCACCCCCCGGCTACTACATCCACGAGCTCGGAGGGGCGCGCATGGCCGAGCGGGAAGACGATGGGGTGGTGAACCCGTTCAACCAGTGCTGGCGGGCCGCGAACGTGCTCGTCGTGGATGGGGCCTGCTGGCCCAGCGCCGGCTGGCAGAGCCCCACCCTCACCGAGATGGCCATCACCTGGCGGGCCTGCGAAGCCGCGGCCGCCAGGCTGCGCCGCGGTGACGTGGTTGGGGCCTCAGCTGGGGCCTGAGGCGGCGATGGCGAGCGTCGCCAGAGATCGCGCTGCCGTCAGGAGATGCCCACAGCTCTGAGCTTCCGGTGTCGACGGCCACAACCACCCCGGTCAACCCTCCGCACAATGACGGGGCGACCTTTCCAAGGGTCGGGCAAGGGAGAACCGGGGCGGGGGTTGGCACCTCCGCCTCTTTTTATGCCTGAACCGCTTTTGCCTGAACAGCTTTTGCCTGAACGGCTTTTACCTGAACCGCCCTGAGCGGCAGCGGCGGCGTCTCCCCAGTCTTCGCTCCGCTCAGTGGCTCCGCTCAGTGGCTGCACTCAGTGGCTTTGCTCAACGGCGGAACAGCCCGTTGAGGTACTGCTGGTTCACCCAGGGATCCTTGCAGCCGTTCTGGAACAGGAAGGTGGCCAGGGCGGAGGTGATCACGCTGTATTGATTCCAGTCGGGGTGCGTGTCCAGGAACTGGTGCATCCCGGCGAAGAGCAGTTCCGGCACCTCGGCCTCCAGGCTCACCGCAGCCGCCTCAGCCGGCTCCCCGCCCAGCGACGTCGCCTCGGTCTTCGAACCGCTCTCCTCGCCCCTGTCGCCATCCCTGGACATGCCCGTCTCCGCGCCAACGTTGGGGGCCCAGTAGGCCACACCGCCCCGGGCAGCGTCAAAGCCGTCGGCAAACGGCCGAACCATGCTCCTGCAGGCTGAGACTGTGGGCCTGCACAGTGATCTCCACGCCGACCGCCCTCACCCCTCCCGCTCCTGGCGTGGCTGGGCGGTTGCTGTCAAGCCGACTCTGAACAGATCCCCGAAATCCCCAGCCCAGGGCTCCCAGCCACGTCCATGGGCAGCGTTCTGTGGAAAAACCCCCTCAGAACGGGGGAAAACCCCCTCGAAATGGGGAAAGTCGAAACTGATCAGCACTGCTGATCCGTGGGGATTCTCCTGAGACCCCTCCGGGTCGAGACGGTTGAGCCAGGTCCCAGCCCTAGGAGCGACTTCCTCCGGAGCGCAGGGTTCGCGGCCCGAGCGGATGGTCGGCGTGGGGGTAGGGAGGGTGGTGATGATCGGCCCCAGGCTCATGGTCATGGCTGTGGTCATGGACCTGGCTGTGGTCATGGCTGGAGTTCGCCCCAGGGTTCGCTTCGGGGTTCGCCTGGGAGCTCGGCCCCCCGCCCAGGGGGACCGGCACGCCGTCGGGCTGGCAGGCCCCCGTGCACTCCCTGTCGCAGAGGTCGCACGACTCCGTCAGCCCTTCGACGTGATGGTGATGGCTGTGCTGGGGTGCGCCCACCTCGCTCTCGAAACCGAGGACCTGGGCGCGGTACTTGCAGAGGGAGCAGTTCATGTCGGTGTCCCCCCGCACCACCTCCTCCACCCGCTCCACGAAGGTGTCGAGCACGAGGGGATGGTCCCCGAGGTAGGAGGCCTTCAGGAAGGCCACATCGGGATGGTCCGCGGCCACCCGGTCGGTGTGCTGGAGGATCCGGCTGACCAGCACGCCGGAGAAGAGGAAGTACGGGAAGACCACGATGCGGCGGTAGCCGAGCCGCACCACATGGCGCAGACCGGGCTCCACCAGCGGGAAGGTGACCCCGGAGTAGAGGGTCTCGCCCCAGCCGAAGCCGAAGCCTTCGACCAGCATGCGGGTGACCTTCGCCACATTGGAATTGGCGTCGGGATCGGACGAGCCGCGCCCCACCACCACCAGCAGGGTCTCCGCCAGCGGGACAGGGCTGGGGTCGCGATCGAGGGCCTCGCGGATCCGCGCCCCGGCCGCCTGGATCATCTTGCGGTCGACCCCGAGCTCCCGGCCGTAGTCGATCGTCAGACCGGTCTCGGCGGCGTAGGTGTTGAGCACCGAGGGAATGTCGTTCTTGGCATGGCCAGCCGCGAAGAGCATGGCCGGCACCGCCAGCACGTGCTGCACCCCCCGGCGGCGCAGGGCCTCGAGGCCGTCGCGCAGGATCGGCAGGGCAAACTCGAGGTAGCCGTACTCCACCGGCACCGCGCCGAACCGCCCCTGCAGGCTCCGGGCCAGCGAGGCGAATTCGTTGACCGCCAGGCGGTTGCGGCTGCCATGGCCGCAGACCAGCACGCCGATGGGACCGTGGGGACCGACCAGGGATGGCGCGGGGGCAGGAGAACGCATGGGACCAGATGCCTCCAGCGACCCTATCCCCAGCCGCCACTGGGGCACCGAGGCACAGGGGCATCGGGGCATCGGGGCATCGGGCCCCAGGGGAAGACCGCGACAAGCCGACGCCGACCTGCCGCGCTGCCCGGCCCGGGGGGTTCCTGCACCAGCTGGGCCTGGGCTGATCCGGGTGAGGATGGACCCCTGTGGCCCGTCCGCACCCGATGGCACTGCGACTCCCCCCTTACCAGCAGCTGCCTCCCCCCCGATCCGGCGATCCCCTCATCGAGCTGCCCATCGCCAGCCTCCAGCCCACCCAGCTCTGCGTGGGGCTGGCCGAGGTGCGCAGCCGTCAGATCGACTTTCAGGCCGAGAACCGGGGAGAGCGGCGCCAGTACCTCGGCAGCAAGCCCGTACCCCTGGTGCGCAACGGCGCCGGGGAGGTCTGGATGGTCGACCGCCATCATCGGCTCAGGGCGCTGCTGGAGCTCCAGCCCGACGGCACGGCGTTCGGCTACGTGGTTCTGGAGCTGCCGACCACCGAGCGCGCTGAGGTGCTCGAGGAGCTCGCCCGTCGCGGCTGGCTGTACCTCTACGACGGACGCGGACTCGGTCCCCTCCATCCGGCCGTGCTGCCCCGCCAGCTCACCGGCCTCCAGGACGACCCCTACCGCAGCCTGGTGTGGAAACTCAAGAAGGAGGGGGTGATCGAACCGGCGCCCCTGATCCCCTTCCACGAATTCCGCTGGGGCGCCTGGCTGCGCAGCCGCTCGCTGCCGCCGTTCAGTTCGCTGCATCTCGATCCGGCCCTGCCGGCGGCCCGGGCCCTGGCCCGTTCGGCGGCGGCATCCCATCTGGCCGGCTGGAGAGGGCCGCGAGCCGGCGGCGGCGGTCGCTGAACCATGCCCACCTCGGCCGGGGTCCACGCCTTTCTGGTCCACTCCCCCCTGGCGGTCTTCGCCCTGTTGCTGGGGCTGAGCGTGGCGGTGCCGCCCCTGGCCCGGCGGCTCGGCCTGCCGGATCTGGTCGGCCTGCTCACGGCGGGGGTGCTGATCGGCCCCCACCTGCTCGGCTGGATCAGCAGCGAGAGCCCCACCGTCGAGCTGCTCTCCGACGTGGGGGTGATCTACCTGCTGTTCATCGCCGGGCTGGAGATCGATCTCGGCGAGTTCGCACGGATCCGACAGCGGTCGTTCCGCTTCGGCCTGCTCACCTTCAGCCTGCCCCTGATCGGCGGCATGGCCCTGGGGCTGGGGTATGGCTTCAGCCTGCTGAGCGCCGTGCTGCTGGGGTCGATCCTGGCCTCCCACACCCCGCTGGGCTACCCAATCGTCCGCAGCTACGGCGCCATGCGGGAGGAGTCGGTGATCGTGGCGATCGGCGGCACGATCTTCACCGACCTGGCGGCCCTGGTGCTGCTGGCGCTCTGCATGGGATTGAGCCGCGGGGAGCTCTCGGCCCCGGGCCTGCTGACCCTGCTGGCCAAGGTGGCGCTCTTCGTGGTCCTGGTGGTGCTGAGCATCACCCGACTGGGCCGCACCCTGGTGCGCCGCAGCGTGAACAACGACAGCCAGCTGTTCGTGGCGGCGCTGCTCGCCCTGTTCCTCGCTGCCCTCGGCGCCGAGCTCGCCGGGGTGGAGAAGATCGTGGGGGCCTTCCTGGCCGGTCTGGCGGTCAACAGGGTGCTGCCGGAGGGCCGGGTGAAGGAACAGGTGATCTTCGTGGGGGCCGCCCTGTTCATCCCCGTCTTCTTCATCGATCTGGGCCTGCTGCTCGACCTGCCCGCCTTCCTGCCCACGCTGCTCGGATCGCCCTTCGCCCTGGCCCTGATCGGCACCCTGATCGCGACCAAGGGGCTGGCCTCCTGGTGGGCCGGGCGGATCTACGGCTACGACGGCGCCCAGATCCTCACCCTCTGGTCCCTCTCCCTGCCCCAGGTGGCGGCCACGCTGGCGGCCACCTTCGTGGGCTTCCGGGCCGGCCTCCTGGACGGTGCGGTGCTCAACAGCGTGCTGGCGATGATGGTGGTGACCGCCACCCTCGGGCCCTACCTCACCGCCCGGGCCATGCCGCGCCTGGGGCGGCATGCCGCGGCGGCCCTGACGGCCGAGGCCGCCGGCCAGCTCGCCCTGGTGCGTCGTTCGCTCCGGGTGCTGGTGCCCGTTTCCAACCCGGCCACCGAGGCACCGCTGCTGGCCCTGGCCAGCCTGCTGATCGGCGGCGACGCCGACGACCGCGGCCAGGTGCTCCCCCTGGTGGTGGTCTCGCCCCGCCAGATCGCTGCCAACCAACCGGAGGGGACGGCGGCCACCCCCGCGGCGATGGCCACGGCCCTGGCCCGGGCCCGCAGCCTGCTGGATGCAGCCCTGGCCTTCACGGCCGCCGCCGCGGTGCCATGCCGGACCGTGCTGCGGGTGGACACCGACGTGGCGGGGGGCATTGCCCGGGCAGCCCTCGAACGGGGCACCGACTTGGTGGTGATGGGCCTGGCCCCTCCCGCCCGGCTGGGCCAGTGGCTGTTCGGGGATCTGGTGGATGCCACCTGCCGCCAGGTGTCCTGCCCGGTCGTGGTGGCCCGGTTGCTCGGAGATCCGAGCGGCCTTCGCCGCATCCTCGTGCCGATCAAGGACGTCACGGCCGGCGCCCTGGAACAGTTCCAGCTGGCTGAGCGGCTGGCCGCCGCCCTGGGGGGCAGTGTCACCCTTCTGCATGTCACCGACCCCCGCCACCGGGCCGACCAGCGTCAGCGGCTGCAGGAGCAGCTGAGCCGCTGGCAGCCGGGGGCCACCAGCTCGGGCCAGAGCGTGCCGATCAGCCTGGTGATCGACGACCGCCCCGGTGTCGAGGGCGGGATCGCCCGGGCCGCCGAGGGCCACGACCTGGTGATCCTGCGGTCCCAGCGGCGCTTGGTCGCAGGCCTGCCCATCCCCGCCAGCGACCGAATCGACCGGCTGGTGCGGCGGCTGACCCTGCCGCTGCTGGTGATCAGCGACCCGCTGCACTGAAACGGTCCCAGCCCCTGCGGCGCGTGGGCCCATCGCCCACTAAACCTGGACTGTGCAGCTCGTGCCCCCGATGCCTTACCAGCACATCCTCGTGCCGACGGATGGCTCCGACCTCTCCGGCAAGGCCGTGGAGCAGGCCGTGGACCTGGCCCGCCACCTCGGCGCTCACCTGAGCTTCCTGCATGTGCAGAGCAACTTTCCGATCTCCCTGGTGGGCGTCGGGGAGCTGGTGGACACGAGCACGGTCGAATCCCTGGTGCAGGCGGCGCGGGTGCAGGCGGATCAGATCCTCGAGGCCGCCCTGGCCACCGCCGCCGCCGCGGGTGTGCCCGCCCGCCGCATCAACCTGGTCAGCCCCCAGCCCTACCAGGCGATCGTGGACGAAGCGGCGGCGAAGGCGTGCGATCTGATCGTGATGGCCTCCCATGGTCGCCGGGGCATCACCGGGCTGCTGCTGGGGAGCGAGACCCAGCGGGTGCTGACCCACAGCCCCATCCCGGTGCTGGTGGTGCGTTGAGTGGGGCGCGGCGGCTCTAGGCGGCGGTTGTAGGAAGGGTCATCCCAGGAAACGCTGCCGGTGACGATGGATCCAGGCCTGGCCGCCTTCGGTTCCAGCCTCAGCGCCATCACCCTGGCCGAGCTGGGTGACAAGACCTTCTTCATGGCGCTGATCCTGGCGGTGCGCCATCGGCCGCGCTGGGTGTTCGTGGGCAGTTTTCTCGCCCTGGCCGCGGTCACCCTCATCTCCCTCGGGGTTGGCTACGGCCTGCGGGAACTGCTCCCGCCCCGCCTGCTGCCGTGGATCGCGGCCGTGCTGTTCCTGGGTTTCGGCATCAAGCTGCTGATCGACGCCCAGTCCTTGACCCCCGATGCCGCCCGGGAGGAAGCCAAGGAGGCTCAGGAGGCGGTCGACGCCGCGGAGGGTCAGCATCCGAGCGATCGGCCACTGGCCGTGATCTGGGAGGCCTTCGCCCTGGTGTTCATCGCGGAACTGGGCGACCGCACCCAGCTCACCACCATCTTTCTGGCCACGGCACCGGCGTTCACCTTCGCGGGCCTTCTCGCCGGCACCCTGGCGGGTCACGGGCTGGTGACGGCCCTGGCGGTGGGGGCGGGCAAGTGGATCGGGCAACGGGTGGATGAGCGTCTGATCTTCCGTCTCAGCGGCGGACTGTTCCTGCTGTTCGGCCTGGCGGCTCTCGGGCAGGCCCTGGGCTGACCCTTACGCTGCCCCTCACTGCGGGTGAGTTGGTGGTGGTCAAGGACGAGATCAGCCGGGCGGAGGAGCTTCAGGCCCTCGGCTGGACGGCGGAGGATGTGCGCCGCTACGAGGAGCTCTGGGAATACCGCCAGCGCTGGGGAGCGATCAACCTCGAACCGGAGGACCGGGCGTTCCTGCGCCGGGCCGAGGCCGCCCTGCCCAAGCGCCCCGCCAGCGGCAAGGGTGCCCAGAAGAAGACCCTCCAGGAGAAGTCCCATTACCGCTGGCTGGCGTTCCACCTCGACGCCATGAAGGCCAGCCCCGTGGAGCAGGATCTGGCCGAAGGCGAGGCCGGAGCCTGGCGGATCCTGCTGGAGCAGGAACTGCGGGTGCTCGATCACTACGAGCCGGTGCTCGGGCTCCCCGACACCCTCAAGGCCCGCGACCTGCAGCCCCTGCGCGAGCAGTGGATCGGCGAGGTGGCGGGAGACGCTCGCCTGCTGGAGTTCGACTTCGCAGCCCCCCTCGAGGAGCTGCGCCAGCGCGAGAGCACGAGCTGGAAGCCGCTGCGGGGCGAAGGCAACGACGACCGCCGCTATCCGGTCCTGGCCGGGGAGGCCGCCGAGAACTTCCGCCGCCACATCCACCAGGAACTGGCCCGCCAGATCCGCGCCAGCTTTCCCTCCCTGAAGGACAGCGGCAAGCCCGAACCCCCCGCTCCCTGAAGCGGGGGGAAGGCGACGGGACGCTCCGGTGATCTGGCGCTCAGGTGCTCAGGTGCTCAGCATCGCCGCCACCGTGAGCACCCCGAACACGCTGAGGATCGCCCCGCCACCCAGGATGATTCCCAACCAGAGCTGCCTTGCCCAGGGAGCGGGTTGATCGGCCAGCCAGGCGGGCCGGGGCACACCGGGGACCCAGGGATTGGCACCCGCCGGAGCCCGGCGGGAGGAGCTGTCCCGCCAGTAGGCGTCGTAGCGGGGGGCCTGCTGGTTGAACGGGCGCGCGCCCACGGACTGGCCGGCGAGGGTGCGGGAGCGCTGGTAGGGCACCCGGTCCTCGCCGAAGTGGGTGAGGTATTCGGGTGACGTGAGCAGCGCATCGACGAAGGCCGGCAGACCCTGTTCGGCGATCAGGATCGACCAGGCAATCCGCTCCTGCTCGCCGTAGACAGGCCGTCCGAGCACCCGGCCGACCAGCTGCTCGACGATGCGGTAGTTGCTGTTGCAGCGGTAGAAGTCCTGGCGGAACTTCTCGGAGAGCAGCAGACCTCGGATGAAGTCGCGCACCCGGATCTGACCGGAGCGCAACTGCGACTCCAGCACCGGATCGCGATCGCTGCGGAAGGCATGGAAGAAGATCTGGCGGTAGGCCTGTTCGATCTGGGCATCGAGGGCCGCCGGATCCTGCACGGCGGCGGCA
This sequence comes from Aphanothece stagnina RSMan2012, assembly GCF_046764815.1. Classification (NCBI taxonomy): domain Bacteria; kingdom Bacillati; phylum Cyanobacteriota; class Cyanophyceae; order Chroococcales; family Aphanothecaceae; genus Aphanothece; species Aphanothece stagnina. The sequence continues at coordinate 11,038 of NZ_JBKOUC010000022.1, read as the reverse complement.
GGAGCCTGGTGCGGCGACTCATCCGTGCCCGGCATGAAGTTGCGCACCCGCGCGTTGAGGGCCGTGGGCTTCACGTTCAGCAGGGGGAGGGGCATCAGTGCAGGGGAAGGGAGTCGCAGGGAAGGTATCCAGGGGGATCCGGGCTCAGCCGGCCCGGGCGCAAAAGCTCACACAGCGTGACCAGTCTTCATGGAGGTTTATGGAGCGCTCCCCGCTCGGCAGACTGCCCTCCCCCCACGGCCCGCCGCGACGCAGCCCTTGATGCAGCCGAGTACCTGGCACCCCCATCTCTGGCACCCCACCACCCAGGTGGCCCATGCCCCCGTGCCGCTCAAGGTTCTGCAGGCCCACGGCGCGACCCTGCAGCTCGCGGATGGCCGCCAGCTGATCGATGCGATCAGCAGCTGGTGGGTGACCCTGCACGGCCATGCCGAGCCCACGATCGCCGCGGCGATCGCGGCCCAGGCCCAGCAGCTGGAGCAGGTGATCTTCGCCAACTTCAGCCACGAGCCCGCCGAATCCCTGGCCGACCGCCTCAGCGCCCTCAGCGGCCTGGAGCGGCTGTTCTTCTCCGACAACGGATCCACCGCCGTGGAGGTGGCCCTCAAGATCGCCTGGCAGTGGTGGCGCAACCGGGGCGAAGCGCGCCATCGCCTGATTGCCTTCGAAGGCGCCTACCACGGCGACACGGTGGGGGCGATGGCCGTGGGGGCCCGCTCCATCTTCACGGCCCCGTTCGAGCCGCTGCTGTTCGATGTGGCCCGGGTGCCCTGGCCCCACACCTGCTGGCATGACGAGGGCGTGGAGGAGCGGGAGGCGGCGGCCCTCGCCGAACTGGAGCAGGCCCTGCAGACCCCCAGCGCCGCGGTGATCCTCGAACCGCTGATCCAGGGGGCGTCCGGCATGGCGATGGTGCGGCCCCCGTTCCTGCGGGCTGTGCAGGAGCGGGTGCGGGCGGCGGGCAGCCTGCTGATCGCCGACGAGGTGATGACCGGCTTCGGCCGCACGGGCAGCCTGTTCGCCTGCGAGCAGGCCGGGCTGCGGCCCGATCTGATGGCCCTGTCCAAGGGCCTCACGGGAGGCTTCCTGCCGATGGGCGTGACCCTGGCCAGCGAGCGGCTCTACCAGGGGTTCATCAGCGACGATCCGACGGCCACCTTTTTCCATGGCCACAGCTTCACCGCCAACCCCCTGGGCTGTGCGGCGGCCCTGGCCAGCCTCGATCGGCTGGAGGCCGACCCGGAGCGTTACACGCACTTCGAAGCCCGCCATCGCCCTCACCTCGAGCTCCTGAGCCACCACCCGCTGGTGCGCCGGCCGCGCTGCCTGGGAACCGTGGCCGCCTTCGAGGTGGCCGTGGATCAGCCGGGCTACCTGAATGCCGTGGGGCGACGGATCCAGCACCTCTGCCTGGAGCGGGGGGTGTACCTCCGCCCGCTCGGCAACGTGGTGTATCTGCTGCCGCCCCTCTGTCTCAGCGACGCCCAGCTGGAGCGCTGCTATGCCGCCATCGGCGCTGCCCTGGAAGCCTCACCAGGTTGAAGCGGTCGATCCGGTTGTTGGTTGTTCAGCGCCAGCGCCAGCGGCATGGCGCGTGTGCTGGGGCTCAAGCCAAGGGAATCGGGCCAAGGGAATCGGGGCGACAGGGATCCCCGTCGAGCTGCAGGGCGGGGTGGTTGGAGGCCCGCTTGCCCCCCACCCGCTCCCTGCCGGCGACGCGATCAGCCGCTGCTGAAGGTAACGGCTCAAGAGCAGCAGGCTGACCTTGACCGGCGGCTCAGGGGCTCAGGGTCAGGGGCTCAGGGTCAGGGGGGCGTTCCAGCAGCGGATCGCCGGCACCCCCCGGTACCAGGACAGAACCGTGAGGGTGGAGGTGTCGAGCAGGAAGTGCGCGCCGCCGGCGGTCGGCAGACCGATCCAGCGGGCACCCAGCACCCGCAGCACATGGCCGTGGGCGAACAGGGCGACCGGGCCATCCACAGCCCGGACCCGCTCGATGACCCGATCCACCCGTGCGCTGACGGCCTGGGGGGATTCCCCACCCGGACAGCCATCGCGGAACACCAGCCAGTCGGGCGTCTCCGTCCGGACCTCAGCCGGGGTGCGCCCCTCGTAGAGGCCGTAGTCCCACTCGAGGAGGTCGGGCTCGATCTGGGCGCCAGCCCCCAGGCCGGCCAGCTCGCAGGTTTCCCGCGCCCGTTGCAGGGGACTGCAGAGCACCTGGTGAAACTCCCGCCCCGCCAGCACCGGTGCCAGACCACGCGCCACCTCCCGCCCCCGCTCCGTGAGGGGGAGATCGGTGCGGCCGGTGTGCTGGCCGGAGAGACTCCAGGCTGTTTCGCCGTGGCGGATCAGCACCACCTCCGCCGGTCCTGCCTTGGCCATCAGCTCACCTCGCAGCCCATCGCCACCGGCAGGGGCTCCACCCCCCACACCCGCTCGGCGTACTCCCGGATGGCCCGATCCGAGCTGAAGTACCCGCTGCGGGCCGTGTTGAGGATCGACGCGCGCTGCCAGGCGGATGGATCGGCCCAGAGTCGCGAGGCGTCGTTCTGGCTGACCAGGTAGTCGGGCAGGTCGGCCAGCAGGAAGTAGGAGTCGCGGCCCACGATGTTCTGCACCAGCGGCCGGAACAGCTCTCCGTCGCCGTTGCTGAAGTGACCACGCTCGATCAGATCCAGGGCCTCACGCAGCAACGGCACCTTCTCCACCCATTCCCATGGACGGTAGTCGGAGCGAAGCTCGGCGATCTGCTCGGTGGTGTGACCGAACAGGAAGAAGTTGTCCGTGCCCACCTGCTGGCGGATTTCCACGTTGGCACCATCCAGGGTGCCGATCGTAAGGGCGCCATTGAGGGCGAACTTCATGTTGCCGGTGCCCGAGGCCTCCAGACCGGCCGTGGAGATCTGCTCGGAGAGGTCGGCGGCCGGATACACCCGCTCCCCCAGCTTGACGTTGTAATCGGCCAGAAACGCCACCCGCAGCAGGCCGCGGTTGTCGGGATCGGCGTTGATCGTCTCGGCGATGCCGCTGATGAAGCGGATGATCAGCTTCGCCATCCAGTAGCCAGGCGCCGCCTTGCCACCGAAGATCACCGTGCGGGGCACCATGCCCTCGGTTTCGCCGTGTTTGATCCGCAGGTACTGGAGCACCACCTGCAGGGCATTGAGATGCTGGCGCTTGTATTCATGAATGCGCTTCACCTGGATGTCGAACAGGGAGGTGGGATCCACCAGCACCTGCGACTGTTCAGCGATCACGCCGGCGAGCCGGCGCTTGCACGCGAGCTTGCAGGCCGCCCAGCGCTGCTGGAAACCGCTGTCGGTGGCGAGGGGCTCCAGCTGCCGCAGACGCTCGATGTGGGCCGGCCAGTCATCGCCCAAGGTTTCGCCCAGGAGCCGGGCGAGGGGCGGGTTGGCCAGGGCCAGCCAGCGCCGCGGGGTGACGCCGTTGGTCACGTTGGTGAACTTCCCGGGCCAGAGGGCGGCGAAGTCGGGGAAGAGATCGGTCTTCACCAGCTGGCTGTGGAGCGCTGCCACACCGTTGACGTGGTGCGCCGCCACGGTGGCCAGATGGGCCATGCGCACGGCCTTGGTGCCGTCCTCGTGAATGATCGACACCCGTCGCAGCAGATCCAGATCACCGGGTGCGTGCAGCCGCACCTGCTGCAGGAAGCGGGCGTTGATCTCGTAGATGATCTCCAGGTGCCGTGGCAGCAGGGAGCCGAACAGACCCACCTCCCAGCGTTCCAGCGCTTCCGGCAGCAGCGTGTGGTTGGTGTAGGCGATCGAGGCGGTGGTGATCGTCCAGGCTTCGTCCCAGCCGAGTCGGTGCTCATCCACGAGCAGCCGCATCAGCTCGGCCACGGCGATGGAGGGATGGGTGTCGTTCAGCTGCACGGTCCAGTGCTCGGCGAACGACTGCACCGGGGCTCCGCGCAGCGCGAGGGTGCGCAGCATGTCCTGCAGCGAGCAACTCACGAAGAAGTGCTGCTGCTCGAGCCGCAGCCGCTTGCCCTGGTCGGTGCCGTCGTTGGGGTACAGCACCTTGGAGAGGGTCTCGCTGGCCACCTTCTCCTGCACCGCGCGCTGGAAATCACCCTCGTTGAAGGCATGCACATCGAAGGATTCCGCCGCCACGGCACGCCACAGCCGGATCCTGTCGCAGCTGTTCACCCGGTAGCCCAGCACCGGCACGTCGTGGGGCACGCCGAGGGCACGGTGGGCCGGCAGCCAGCGCCGGCGCTCGGCACCCTGCTCATCGCCATAGCTCTCCACATGGCCGCCGAATCCCACGGACACGCTCTGCGCTGGATAGACCAGCTCCCACGGCCATCCCCCCTTGAGCCACTTGTCGGTGATCTCCACCTGCCAGCCGTCTCGGATCGCCTGATCGAAGATCCCGAACTCGTAGCGGATCCCATAGCCGCTGGCGGGAAACTCCAGACTGGCCAGTGACTCGAGGTAACAGGCGGCGAGGCGGCCAAGGCCGCCATTGCCCAGGCCGGGTTCCTCCTCCACGTCGAGCACCTGGTCCAGGCCTGGCCCGCCGAAGCGTCGCAGCGCTTCCGCCGCCTCCGCCTGCATGCCCAGCATCAGCAGGTTGTTGCCCAGCTGGGGGCCGATCAGGAATTCGGCCGAGAAGTAGGCCACAACCTTGGCTGACCCGGCACGCAGCTGATCCTTGGTGGCCAGATGGCGGGTCATCAGCCGATCGCGCACGGCATGGCTCAGGGCCATGTAGAGGTCGTGCACGCTGGCGCCTTCGGCCCGGGTCCCCAAGGTGTAAAAAAGATGTTCGGCCATGCCGTCGAACAGGTCGTTGGCGGTCAGACCGTTGCGCTGGGGATCGCCGTAGCTGGCGGGCACCGGGATGCCGTGGGGTACAGGGGAACTGCTGACCATGGCCGAGGGGCGATCCACACATCTCCACCCTGACCCGTCCAAAGCACAGTTGGTTAAGAAGGCATGAATGCGCGGCCCCGGGTTGATGAACGGACGGAGCGCGGCAGCGAGGTGGCGCAGCAGTGGGGTGGCGCGGCAGTGAGGTGCCGCGGTGATGTGTGGAACTCGCGACGATGGTGTCGGCGATGACAGGCCGGAGATCGCACGCGGAGTTGAACTGTCACTCAGCGCACTGGACGGTCCGGGCAACCATGGCCAGCTACACCATCACCCTCGATGACGGCCGCAGTTTCAGCTGCAGCGACGACACGTACATCCTCGACGCGGCCGAGGAGGCCGGCATCGACCTGCCCTTCTCCTGCCGCGCCGGTGCCTGCAGCACCTGCGCCGGCAAGGTGCTGAGCGGCAGCGTCGACCAAGCCGACCAGAGCTTCCTCGACGACGACCAGATCGCCGCCGGTTTCGCCCTGCTCTGCGTCAGCTACCCCCAGAGCGATTGCCAGATCCAGCCCGACATGGAAAACGAGCTCTGATCCCGGGCTGCACCGCACGATGACCCGCTTCCCGCACATGGCCCACGCTTGGTAGTGCTCGCCACAGCACGCCCCTGCTAGGCGGCAGCAGAACGGAAGCAGTTCCATCGCCGTCCGCGGCTTCCATGGCCGAATCCTTCCGCTCGAGCACCAGCCCCTGCCAGACCAGCAGCAGGGCCCTAGCCGAGGCCATGCAGCGGCATCTGTTCTTCAGCCAGGCGAAATCCCCATCCCTGGCCACCCGCCATGACCACTACCGCTGTCTGGCGCTGGCGGTGCGCGACCGGCTCCTGCACAACTGGGTGGACACGGCCGAGACCTACACCCAGGCCCAGGTGCGCACGGCGGTGTACTTGTCGGCCGAGTACCTGCTGGGGCCGCACCTCGACAACAACCTCGTCAACCTGGGGCTGCGGCAGGAAGCCGAACAGGCCTGCCACGAGCTGGGGCTGGACCTGGAGGAGCTGATCCGGGAGGAGCCCGAGCCGGGCCTGGGGAACGGCGGCCTGGGCCGGCTGGCGGCCTGTTTCCAGGAGTCGATGGCGACCCTCGAGCTCCCTGCCATCGGCTACGGCATCCGCTACGAATTCGGCATCTTCCGCCAGCAGATCACTACCCAGGGGCAGCAGGAGAGCACCGATTCCTGGCTGGCCCAGGGCAACCCCTGGGAAGTGATCCGCCCGGAGTGGAGCTACCCGGTGACCATCGGCAACCACACCGTGATCGGGGTGGCCTACGACACCCCGATCCTGGGCTACGGCGTTCGCACGACCAACACCCTGCGCCTCTGGGCGGCCTCGGCGCCCGAAGCCCTGGACTTCGCCTCCTTCAATGCCGGCGATTACACCAAGGCCGTGCTGCACAAGATGCAGTCGGAAACCCTCTCCAAGGTGCTCTACCCGAATGATGAGCCGGAACAGGGCAAACGCCTGCGCCTCTCCCAGCAGATCTTCTTCGTGAGCTGCTCCCTGCAGGACATGTTCCGCATCCTCAGGGGTCAGGGCCTTCCCGCCCGGGAGTTCCACCGCAAGTTCGCCGTTCAGCTCAACGACACCCACCCGGCCATCGCGGTGGCCGAGCTGATGCGTCTGCTGCTCGATGAGCACCGGCTCGACTGGGACACCGCCTGGGGGGTGACGACGGCCAGCCTCAGCTACACCAACCACACCCTGCTGCCCGAAGCCCTCGAGACCTGGGGGATCGACCTCTTCCAGCAGCTGCTGCCCCGGCAGCTGGAGATCATCTATGAGATCAATGCCCGCTTTCTGCGCATGGCCCGGATCCGCTATCCGGGTCAGCCCGACAAGCTCGCCCGGCTCTCCCTGATCGAGGAAGGTCCGCATCGGAAGGTGCGCATGGCCAATCTGGCCGTGGTGGGCTGCCACCACACCAATGGCGTGGCCGAGCTGCACAGCGAACTGCTGCGCCGCCACGTGCTCGCCGACTTCGCCGAACTCTGGCCGGATCGTTTCACCAACGTGACCAACGGCGTCACCCCGCGCCGTTGGATGGCCGTGGCCAATCCGGCCCTGGCCAACCTGCTCGACGACGTCATCGGCTCCCACTGGCGCCGCGATCTCACCCATCTGCAGGCCCTCGGGAAGCACACCGGCGACGACGCCTTCCTGCAGCGCTGGCGCGGGGTGCGGGATGCCTCCAAGCAGCGACTGGTGCAGCACATTCACCAGACCCAGGGCATCCTCCTCGACCACAGCTCCCTGTTTGACGTGCAGGTGAAGCGCATCCACGAGTACAAGCGCCAGCACCTGGCCGCCCTGCACGTGGTGGAGCGCTACCTGAGGCTCCGCAACGGCGAGGACCTTCCCCCGCGCACGGTGATCTTCGGCGGCAAGGCCGCCCCGGGTTACGCGATGGCCAAGCTGATCATCCGGCTGATCGTGGGCATCGCCGAGATCGTGAACATGGATCCGGCCATGGCCGGACGCCTGCGGGTGGTGTTCGTGCCCAATTTCAGCGTCAGCCTGGGGCAGCTGATCTATCCGGCCGTGGATCTCTCCGAGCAGATCTCCACGGCGGGCAAGGAAGCCTCTGGCACCGGGAACATGAAGATGGCCCTCAACGGGGCCCTCACCATCGGCACCCTGGATGGGGCCAACATCGAGATCCGGGATCAGGTCGGCGCCGACAACTTCTTCCTGTTCGGCCACACGGCCGAGCAGATCCACGAGTTCGATCGGATGGGCTACCACCCGATGCCCTGGATCGAGAAGGATCCGATCGTCCGTGAAGTGATCGAGCTGATCGGCTCCGGACACTTCAGCGAGGGAGACCGGGACCTGTTCCATCCCCTGCTGGCCAACCTGACCAGCCATGACCCCTTCAAGGTGATGGCCGACATCGGCGATTACCGCCAGGCCCAGAACCACGTCGATGCCTGCTGGCAGGACCCCAGCCGCTGGGCCCGGATGTCCGTGGCCAACACGATGGGCTGCGGCTTCTTCTCCAGCGACCGCTCGATCCAGGAATACGCCGAGCGCATCTGGAAGGTCGCACCGGTGCCGGTGGAGGCCACCACCCGCAGCCTCTGAGCAGACACCCGGAGGCCAGCCAGAGGCCACCTCGAGAGCACGCCCAGGCCACGTTGAATGGGGGAATGGAGCACCCCCATTCCCCCCCCCTGGTGCTGGTGCACGGGCTGCTCGATCGCCCCACGGTGTTCAACCGGCTCAAGCAGCGCCTCGGCGGGCAGCGGGAACCGCTGCTGATTCCAGCCCTGCCGCTGCGGCTGGGGGCCACCCCGGTGACCGAGGCCGCCGCCCTGCTGGGCAGCCACATCGAGGCCGCCTTCGGCCTGGAGCAGCGGGTGGACCTGCTGGGCTTCTCCATCGGCGGGGTGATCTGCCGCGCCTGGATCCAGCTGCTGGGCGGGCACCGGCGGACCCGCCGCTTCATCAGCGTCGGCAGTCCCCAGCAGGGCACCCTCACGGCCCTGCCCTGGCCGCGGCGGATCACCGCCGGGATCGCCGATCTCAAGTGGGGCAGCCCCCTCCTGGAGCGCCTCAACGGCGATCTGGCGACCCTCGAGACGGTGGAGTGCTGCAGCTTCTATTCCGTGGTCGATCTGGCGATCGTGCCGGGCTGGCGGGCGGTGCTGCCGGTCGGTCCCCGCCACAGACTGCCGGTGCTGACCCACCCCCAGCTGCTCCGCGATCCCCTGGCCCTGGCACCGCTGGCGGAGGAACTGCTCAGGCCCTGAACCCGCCTAGCATGGTGGCGCCCAGGGAGACAGGCCGATGGACTGGCTTGCCGTTTCCCTCGTGGGGCGCTGGATGATCGGCTGGCCGTTGAGCCTGTGGCTGCCGGTGTTGCCCGCCGCCGATGGAGACGGCGCTACCGCCAACGACGACTACTCGGCCTCGGTCTCGGTGCTCATCCCGGCCCGCAATGAGGCCGCGACACTGCCCAAGCTGCTGCAGGCTCTGGCTGCGCAGACGCTTCGCCCTCAGGAGGTGATCGTCATCGACGACCACTCCAGCGATGCAACGGCCGCGATCGGCAGGACAGCGGGGGTGCGGGTGCTGCAGCCGCCGCCCCTGCCGCGGGGCTGGTGCGGCAAGACCTGGGCCCTCCACCAGGGGGTCCAGGCCTGCAGCGGAGAGCGCCTGGTCTTCCTCGATGCCGACACCGAGCCCGCCCCGGACTTCCTCGCCAGCCTGCTGGCGGCCCTGCGGACCTACGGCGGCCTGGTCTCCGTGCAGCCCTACCACCGGACGGAGCGGCCCTACGAACAGCTCTCGATGCTCTTCAATCTGGTGGGCCTGATGGCCGTGCCCCTGGGGCCCGGTGGGGGGGTGGCCTTCGGACCGGCCATGGCCACCAGCCGGGCCGACTACCTGCGCATCGGCGGCCATGCCGCCGTGGCCGACAAGGTGGTGGAGGACTGGTTCCTGGCCCACCTCTACCAGCGGGCCGACCTGCCCGTGAGCGCCTGGATCGGGATGGGGCGGATCGCATACCGCATGTATCCCGGCGGAATCGCCGACCTGGTGAGCGGCTTCAACAAGAACTTCGCCACCGCGGCGGGGGAGGTCCGCTGGCCCTGGATGCTGGGCGTGCTGCTGTGGCTCTCGGGGCTGTTCTGGGCCGCCTGGTGCCTGCCGGCCTCCCTGCTGGGCTGGCCGATGATCGGGGACCCGGCCCTGCTGCCCAACCTGGTTCTCTATGCGGCCTTCGCCATCCAGCTGCTGGTGATCACCCGGCGGGTGGGCCGCTTCAGCTGGATCAACCTGGTCTTCCCCATCCCGGTGCTGTTCTTCCTGGGGGTGTTCCTGCTGGCGATCCTCAACCTGGAGCGGGGTCAGGTGCGCTGGAAGGGCCGCAGCGTGCCCACCCGCTGATGGGGATCGACCCCCTGCTGAGCAGTGGCCTGGGCTGGCTGGCCTGGTCGGTGCTGGTGGGAGGGCTGGCCAACCGGGTTCCGGCCAGGGTGCTGGCCGGGAATCCGGCGCTGCCCGGCCGGCCCCGCGGCCGGTGCTCCCGGCAGGAGAGGCTGCGGCGGTTCGAGCAGCAGCTGGCGATCCGCGCCTGGAAAGGCTGGCTGCCGGATGCCGGAGGAGCCCTGCCCGGAGGCATCCCCAAGGCCCGGCTGGTGGGCCGGGATCGCGACGGGCTGGAGCGGCTGGTCGTCGAGACCCGTCGGGCTGAGCTGGTGCACCTGGCGCTGTGGCCGTTCTGGCTGGTGACGGCCCTCTGGCTGCCCCCGCTGGGCGTGGTGATCAACCTGGTGTTCGCCACCCTCTTCAATCTCCCCTGCATCGCCCTGCAGCGCTACAACCGGCTGCGGCTGGAGCGGCTGCTGGAGCGGTGGGACGGTACCCCTCAGGCCGGGGGGGACTTCCCGGTTCCCGGCAGGGTCAGGGGCCGAGGACCCCGGCCTTGAGGAGCAGCTCCACCGCGAGGCCCTCGTCCTCGGCGTGGCGGGCCAGCCGCACCACATGGGGGCCAGCCTCCAGGCAGAAGCCATCCTGGCGGGGATCGAAGTAGGCCAGCCGCCGCAGGGGAATCCCCAGCGTCACCCGCCGCTGCTCCCCGGGCGCCAGCTGGTCCAGGCGGGTGAACCCCGCCAGGAGCCGGGCGGGCCGCTCCAGCAGCCTGCCGGGGGGATCCACGTACACCTGCACCACCTCGTCGGCCGCCATCGGCCCGCGATTGGCCACGGTGAAGTCCAGCTGCAGGCTGCCGCCCTCCGCCCCCCCGGCCTCGACCTGCGCCGTGAGATCCCCATACGCGACGTGGCTGTAGGACAAGCCGAAGCCGAAGGGGAAGGCGGCGGCATGGCCGTCGCGCCGCAGCCGCCTGTAACCGTGCCAGAGGTCGTAGGTGACCCGGCAAGCCCGGGGATCGAACGGTGGCAGGTGGGTGGCGTCCGTCGGCAGGGCATAGGGGAGCCGGCCCGAGGGCGAGACCCGGCCATCGAGCACATCGGCCAGGGCGTGCCCCCCCTGCTCACCGGGATAGCCCAGCAGCACGATCGCGGGCACCGCCTGCCGCCAGGGCTCCATGAGGATCGCCCCGCCGCCCATCAGCACCACCACCGTGCGCGGATTGGCCGCCACCACGGCCCGGATCAGCTGCTGCTGG
>NZ_JBKOUC010000021.1:0-51626 GCF_046764815.1 Aphanothece stagnina RSMan2012 | reverse complement strand
CGCCAACCTGCTGGTGCAGACCCCCCTGGGGCTGATCTCCAATGCCCTGCTGGTGCCGCTGCTGCCGGTGTACTCCAGGCTGACGGGGCCCGAGGACCGGCCTGAGCTGATCGCGCGCATCCGCCAGGGGCTGATGCTCTCCAATGCCTCGATGCTGCCGCTGGGGGCGCTGATGACGGCCCTGGCCGTGCCGATCGTGGCCCTCATCTATGAGCGAGGCGCCTTCGATGCCGGTGCCGCCACCCTGGTGGGCCAGCTTCTGATGGCCTACGGCATCGGCATGCCGGCGTACCTGGGGCGGGACGTGCTCGTGCGGGTGTTCTACGCCCTCGGGGACGGCGTCACCCCCTTCCGCTGGTCCCTGGCGGGCATCGGCCTCAACGCCCTCTTCTGCTGGGCCTTTGTCGGTGGCCCCACCCCCTGGAACGCGCAGCTGTTGCCGATGCTCTACTGCGGTGCCGCTGGGCTCGTGCTGGCGACCGTGGCGGTCAACCTGATCACCTGCGCCGGCCTGCTGCTGGCGCTGCATGGGCGCCTGGACGGCCTGCCGCTGCTGCGCTGGGGGCGGGACACCGGCCTGCTGCTGCTGGCGGCCGTGGCCGGTGCCCTGGTGGCCTGGGCGCTGGCCGGCCTGATCGGCTGGCCCAGCGGGCTGGTCGGACGTCTGTTCCAGACCGGCCTCAGCAGTGCTGCTGGCCTGGTCCTCTATGCGGTGCTCGCCCATGCCGCCGGGGTGCCGGAAGCCCGGCACGTGGTGCAGCAGCTGACGCGTCGGCTGCCGCGCTTCAACCGCTAGCGGCGCGCCAGCCGCAGAAGGGGGCCGGCCCCAGGGGGGATCCGCTCAGCTCTCGGGTCCGACCCGCCGTTCCTCCCGCACCTGCACGGGCATCTCGAGGTGGCAGCGGCCCAGCATCCGCGGGCCCTGCACCGAGAGGATCCGCGCCTCGATGCCGAATTCGCGGAAGGCCGTCTCAAGTTCCTGGATCAGGGCCTTCTCCACCTGGGCCTCGGCATCGACCACCTTGCCGATCAGGCGGCTGCCGAGGCGCCCGATCCGCTGGCGCATGACCTCGCGGGCGTTGGTGACCTCGATCAGCAGCACGGCCCGCTTGCAGTGGCCGCAACCCTATCCGCAAAACGGTTCCAGAACTTCCTCCAGGTCCCGCAACTGGCCGGTCGGCATGAGGCGCGCCAGGGGCAGCCGGGTGACGCCGCCGCCGATCGGCACCTGGACGGCTTCCAGGGCCTGGCGGGCACAGACGGTGCTGCCCTGGTCGATCCGGGCGGCGCATTCGATCGCCAGGGTCTGGGCCAGGCCCGCATCCCCCAGATACAGATGCCAGCCGGCCACCTGCAGGTAGAGGCGGTCGGCCAGGGCCACTTCCAGGTCCTTGAGTTGGCTGGCGGAAAGGCTCATGCTTCGCGGGCGGGACGCAGGGCCAGAACAAACCCAGCGTGCACCATCAGCACGGCCAGCCAGGTCAGGGTGAACCAGTTGAGCCGGCTCCAGGGATGGCGCAGTTCCTGCACCACCCAGAGCCCGCTGTTGATCGCGGAGAACAGTGCGGCGTGGAGGGTGAGGTTCACGATCCGCTCAAAGTGCCGATAGGTGGGGTCTTCGGGGTTGGCGGGGCCGTACCAGCGGATGGGCATGGGGAAGGTCGGGCGGGATGTTTGACGGATGGGCCCTCCGTGCGGTGAGAATGGTCCCATGCGCTTGTAGCTCAGCGGATTAGAGCATCTGACTACGGATCAGAGGGTCGGGAGTTCGAATCTCTCCAGGCGCGTTCACCAGTGCACCGCTTCCCATCCGTGGGAGGCGGTTTTTTGTGGATCCCCTGCCGGAGGGGGCGGCAGGGTTCTCCCCTGCTTCCTGCCCAGGGAGGTGTTTCCTTACGATCCCTAGCAGGACCAGCCTCCCCCCTCCCTTCCCACCGATGGCCGACACCGCCGCCGCCGCGATCAACCAGTCCCTGGCGGCTGGGGATCCCGCCATCGCCGCCCTGATCGGCAAGGAGCTGGAACGCCAGCAGACCCACCTGGAGCTGATCGCCTCCGAGAACTTCGCCTCCCGCGCCGTGATGGAGGCCCAGGGCTCGGTGCTCACCAACAAGTACGCCGAGGGCCTGCCCCACAAGCGTTATTACGGGGGCTGCGAACACGTCGACGCGATCGAGGAGCTGGCGATCGAGCGGGCCAGGCAGCTGTTCGGCGCCGCCTGGGCCAACGTCCAGCCCCACAGTGGCGCCCAGGCCAACTTCGCCGTGTTCCTGGCGCTGCTGCAGCCCGGCGACACGATCCTGGGCATGGACCTCAGCCACGGCGGTCACCTCACCCATGGCTCGCCGGTGAACGTGAGCGGCAAGTGGTTCAAGGCCGTGCACTACGGCGTCGACCCCGAAACCCAGCAGCTCAACTTTGCGAGCATCCGCCAGCTGGCTCTGGAGCACCGGCCGAAGCTGATCGTCTGCGGCTACTCGGCCTATCCGCGCACCATCGATTTCGAGGCCTTCCGCGCCATCGCCGATGAGGTGGGCGCCTACCTGCTGGCCGACATGGCCCACATCGCCGGGCTGGTGGCCGCCGGCGTGCACCCCAACCCGGTCCCCGTCTGTGACGTGGTGACCACCACCACCCACAAGACCCTGCGCGGCCCCCGCGGCGGTCTGATCCTCTGCCGTGACGCCGAGTTCGCCAAGCCGTTCGACAAGGCGGTGTTCCCGGGGAGCCAGGGCGGCCCGCTGGAGCACGTGATCGCCGCCAAGGCGGTGGCCTTCGGTGAGGCCCTCCAGCCGGCGTTCCGCACCTACAGCCAGCAGGTGGTGGCCAACGCCCAGGCCCTGGCCGCCCGCATCCAGGAGCGCGGCATCGCTGTGGTGAGCGGCGGCACCGACAATCACCTGGTGCTGCTCGATCTGCGCAGCATCGGCATGACCGGCAAGGTGGCCGACCTGCTGGTGAGTGATGTCCACATCACCGCCAACAAGAACACCGTGCCGTTCGACCCCCAGTCGCCCTTCGTGACCAGCGGCCTGCGGCTGGGCACCGCCGCCTGCACCACCCGCGGTTTCGACGAGGCGGCCTTCCGCGAGGTGGCCGACGTGATCGCCGATCGGCTGCTCAACCCGGAGGACGCCGCCATCGAGGCGGCTTGCCGTCAGCGGGTGGCCCAGCTCTGCCAGCGCTTCCCGCTCTATGCCGCCGAGCGTGAGCTCCAGCACGCCTGAATTGCCCTGATGCCCCGTAAGGTGGCGCCCCAAGCACTGCCTTCCGGCACCCGCGTCGGCCCGCTGCCGTGACTCTTGCCTACAGCCCCAACGCGGCAGCGTTGCTCACCTTCGCCGTGGCCACGGTGCTCACCGCACTCGTGGTGCCGATCGTGCGGCGGCTGGGTCTGCACTGGGGCCTCACCGACACCCCCGACTCCCGCAAGCAGCACACCAAGCCCATGGTGCGGCTGGGTGGCATCGGCATCGTGATCGGCTTCAGTCTGGCCCTGAGCCTCACCTGGATCCTGGGAGGCTTTGCCCAGTTGGAGCCCAGCAAGGACGCCCTGATCTGGACAACCCTGGGAGGCGCGCTCTGCTTCTTCGTGATCGGCCTCGCCGATGATCTGTTCGCGCTGCCGCCGCTGCCCCGGCTGCTCGGCCAGCTGCTGGTGTCGCTGGTCGTCTGGCAGGAGGGCGTGCGGATCGGCAGCATCGAGCTGCCGTTCGGCTGGATGGGATCGGTACCTTCGGCGCTGCAGCTGCCGGACTGGTTGAGCCTGCTGGCCACCATGGTGTGGCTGGTGGGGATCACCAACGCGATCAACTGGCTCGATGGCCTCGATGGTCTGGCCGCCGGCGTGAGCGGCATCGCCGCCGTGGGGCTGCTCTCGGTCAGCTTCAGCCTGCACCAGCCTGCCGCCGGCCTGCTGGCCGCCGCCCTGGCCGGCAGCTGTCTGGGTTTCCTGCGCCACAACTTCAATCCCGCCCGGATCTTCATGGGCGACGGCGGTTCCTACTTCCTCGGTTTCGCCCTGGCCGCGATCAGCATCGTGGGCCCCGCCAAGGGGCTCACCAGCGTCAGCCTGCTGCTGCCGCTGCTGATCCTTTCCCTTCCCCTGGCCGACATGTCGGCGGTGATCATGGGCCGGCTCAGCGAGGGCCACTCCCCCTTCTATCCCGACCGCCGCCATCTGCACCACCGGTTGCTGCGCACCGGCCTCAGCCAACGCCGCACGGTGCTGCTCATCTATGCCTTCACCCAGTGGCTGGCCTCCGTGGCCCTGGTGCTGGTGAATGCGGAGATGCGCTTCCTCTGGCTGGCCCTGGCCACGGCGTTGCTGATCTGGGTCCTGGTGAGCACCCGTCGCGAGCTCCAGCGCCAGGACCGCCCCTCCGCCCGCCTGCGATGACGGCCGAGATTCTCTGCATCGGCACCGAGCTGCTGCTGGGCAACATCACCAACGGCAACGCCCGCTGGATCGCCGAGCAGCTGGCGGCCCTCGGCATTCCCCACCGGCGCCAGGAGGTGGTGGGTGACAACCGCGACCGGGTGATCGCTGCCGTGCAGGAGGCCTCCCGGCGCTGCCGCGTGCTGATCACCACCGGCGGCCTCGGCCCCACTCCCGACGATCTCACGACCGAGGCGATCGCCGCGGCCTTCGACACGCCCCTCACCGAGCGGCCGGAGGTGTGGGCCGACATCGAGGCCAAGGCACGCGCCAGGGGGCGGGAGCTCTCCCCCAGCGTGCGCCGCCAGGCCCTGCTCCCCGAGGGCGCGGCCGTGCTGCCCAATCCCACCGGCACGGCAGCCGGGATGATCTGGAGCCCCGTGTCGGGCTTCACGCTGCTCACCTTCCCGGGGGTGCCCAGTGAGATGCGCGCCATGTGGGAGGCCACGGCGGCCCCCTGGCTGCAGCAGGCGGGGCTCTCCCAGGGGGTGTATGCCAGCCGGCTGCTGCGCTTCTGGGGCGTGGCCGAATCGGCCCTGGCCGAAGCGATGGCCGATCTGCTGGAGGGCACCAACCCCACTGTGGCGCCGTACGCGGGGGGCGGGGAAGTGAAGCTGCGGCTCACGGGCCGGGCGGAGACGGCGGCGGCCGCCGCCGGGATGCTCGCGCCGTTGGAGGCGGAGATCCGCCGCCGGGCCGGCCAGAGCTGCTTCGGGGTGGATGACGAGAGCCTGGCGGCGGTGGTGCTCGAGCAGCTGCGGCGCCGCGGTGAGACGGTGGCGGTGGCCGAGAGCTGCACCGGCGGAGGGCTCGGTGCGGCCCTGGCGGCGGTGCCCGGGGCCTCGGACGTGTTCCTGGGCGGGGTGATCGCCTATGCCAACGCCGTCAAGCAGCAGCTGCTGGGGGTGAGCGCCGAGGATCTGGAGCGGCATGGAGCCGTGAGCGATCCGGTGGCCCTGGCGATGGCGGCCGGGGCCCGGCGCCTCACGGGCGCCACCTGGGCGATCGCCGTCACCGGCATCGCCGGACCTGGTGGCGGCAGTGAGCAGAAGCCAGTGGGCCTGGTGCACATCGCCGTGGCGGGGGCCGCGGGGGTCTGGAGCGAGGGTGTGCGCTTCGGCGGCAGCCGTGGCCGCCACTGGATCCAGGCGCTCACGGCCGGCGAGGCGCTCAACCGGCTGCGCCTGCGGTTGCTCGCCTCCTGAATCCCCGCCCCAGGCGCGCTTTCGACAGCCCCGCTCGCGGCCGCCACCCGTTGGCCTCTGGCGGCTGGAGCCGTTGCCTGGCAGGGTTGGCCTCCTTCACCCACACGTTCAACCCAGGATGCGGGTCTCGCTGCTGCTGCTGGCCACGGTGCTCCTGGGTGGCTTCGCCCCCCAGGGCAGGGCTGCCTCGACGGCAACGTCGAGCGACTGGCAGCGCTACCGCGATTTCTACCTCGGGGTCGGCCGGCCCCACCTGCTGAGTTTCTGTGCCATCTGGCGGGACGCCAACGCCCAGGGCCACTCGCTCTGGGAGCCGGGGCTGCTGCGCCGGCTCAACGCCCCCCTGGCCCGCGAGGGTTTCACGGAGGTGGAGATCGACGCGATCACCGCCGGTCAGGTGGTGGCCATGAGCCAGGCCTGCCCGGGGATCCGTTGATTAGGGTTGCCGATTGCGCGTCAAGGGATCCGGTGAGCGCCGCCACGCTGTACGACAAGGTCTGGGACCTGCATCGGGTGGCCGAGCTGCCTGGGGGGGCGACCCAGCTCTTCATCGGCCTGCATCTGATCCATGAGGTCACCAGCCCCCAGGCCTTCGCGGCCCTGAAGGATCTCGGCCTGGGTGTCCGCCACCCTGAGCGCACCGTGGCCACGGTCGATCACATCGTGCCCACCACCTCCCAGGCGCGGCCCTTCGCCGATCCCCTGGCCGAGGAGATGCTCGCCACCCTGGAGCGCAACTGCGCCGAGCACGGCATCACCCTGCACGGCCTCGGCAGCGGCCGCCAGGGCATCGTGCATGTGATCGCCCCGGAACTCGGCCTCTCCCAGCCCGGCATGACCGTGGCCTGCGGCGATTCCCACACCTCCACCCACGGCGCCTTCGGCGCGATCGCGTTCGGGATCGGCACCAGCCAGGTGCGTGACGTGCTCGCCAGTCAGAGCCTGGCGATGGGCAAGCTCAAGGTGCGCCGCCTCTGGGTGGACGGGCAGCTCCAGCCGGGGGTCTATGCCAAGGATCTGGTGCTCCACATCATCCGCACGCTCGGCGTCAAGGGCGGTGTGGGCTACGCCTATGAATTCGCCGGACCGGCGATCGCGGCGCTCGCGATGGAGGAGCGCATGACCCTCTGCAACATGGCGATCGAGGGCGGCGCCCGCTGCGGCTACGTGAACCCGGACGCCGTCACCTTCGCCTACCTCCGGGGCCGCCCCTGCGCCCCCAGCGGCGATGCCTGGGAGCGGGCGGTGGCCTGGTGGCGTTCCCTGGCCAGCGGCCCGGATGCCGTGTTCGACGACGAGGTGCGTTTCGATGCGGGATCCATCGCCCCCACCGTGACCTGGGGCATCACCCCCGGCCAGGGCATCGGCGTGGACGAGGCCGTGCCGAGCCTCGCGGAGACCCCCCCCGATGAGCGGCCGCTCGCCGAGGAGGCCTACCGCTACATGGACCTGCAGCCGGGCACCCCGATCGCCGGTACTCCGGTCGACGTCTGTTTCATCGGCAGCTGCACCAACGGCCGGCTCAGCGACCTGCAGGCCGCCGCCGCCGTGGTGCGTGGCCGCCATGTGGCTCCGGGCATCAAGGCCTTCGTGGTGCCGGGCAGTGAACAGGTCGCCGCAGCCGCCGAGACCGAGGGGCTGGATCGCGTCTTCACCGAGGCCGGTTTCGAGTGGCGCGAGCCCGGCTGCTCGATGTGCCTGGCCATGAATCCCGACCGCCTCGAGGGGCGCCAGATCAGCGCCAGCTCCAGCAACCGCAACTTCAAGGGCCGCCAGGGTTCAGCCTCCGGCCGTACCCTGCTGATGAGCCCGGCGATGGTGGCCGCTGCCGCCGTCCACGGTCGTGTGACCGATGTCCGTCAGCTGATGTCCTGAGCGTTCTGCCATGTCCAGCTCCAGTGCCGCCCCCTTCCCCGCAGGTCCGGTCGCCTCGCACCGTGGCCGGGGAGTGGCCGTGGTCGGCTCCGACATCGACACGGACCGGATCATCCCGGCCCGCTTTCTCAAGTGCGTCACCTTCGAGGGCCTGGCTGCCGGAGCCTTTGCCGATGACAGGACCGAGCTCAACGGCGAGCACCCCTTCGACCGGCCAGTCCATCAGGAGGCCTCGGTGTTGGTCGTGAACAGCAACTTCGGCTGCGGTTCCAGCCGCGAGCATGCCCCCCAGGCCCTGATGCGCTGGGGAATCCGGGCGCTCATCGGCGAGAGCTTCGCCGAGATCTTCTTCGGCAACTGCCTGGCCCTCGGCCTGCCCTGCCTCACGGCTGAGCCGGACACCATCCGGGCCCTGCAGCAGGCCATCGCCCTCGATCCGGCCGCCGAGCTCTACCTGGATCTGGAAGCCCTGGAGGTGGAGCTGGAGAGCGAGTTTGTGGGCGCCAACCGCTGGCCGGTGTACCTGGATGCCGGCCCCCACCGGATGCTGCTGAGTGGGCAGTGGGATGCCACCAGCCAGCTGCTCGCCCATGACGCGGAGCTGACACGTACCCTGGCCGCCCTGCCCTACGCCAACGGCTTCTAGCGGCCGGTTCTTAGGGCAGGCCCACCAGCCGGTCCGGCCACCCAGTCCGGGCCAGCCTCCATCAGGGCCTGTCCTCCGGCTGGGTGACCAGGTCCCCGCCCCGATGCTGGGGCCGTGGCACGAACGGTGTGCCGCCACCCGTGAAATCGAAGTCGTTCAGCCGGACCCGGATGCCGCCGATGCCGTCGTAGGGGCTGTAGTACAGACCCAGTTCGTAGGCCCGCTGCTGCAGCTTCAGCTCCACGTAGGAGAAGCTCACGTCGCCGTAGTAGGGCGAGGTGCTGTCGATGTTGAAGGTGGCGCCGGCTTCGAGCACCAGCGGGCCATAGATCTGTTGGGCGGCGTTGAAGCTCACCGTGCGCAGATCCACCGCCCGATCGAACCCGAACGGGCTCCTGCCGTCCCGGAAGGTCTCGCTGAAGGAGGCGGAGAACCGGGTGTAGTCGAGGTAGGTGCGCTCGAAGCGGCCGAGCGTGAACGAGGGGCCGGCGGCCACGGTGAGGGTGTTCTGCTGGGAGCCGTCCTGGTAGAAGGCACTGCTGCCGTTGACCCCGAAATCCAGCCCCACCCCCGGAACCACGGGGATCGCCGAATAGCGCAGCTGTTGCAGCGGGTCGGGATCGCCCTTCAACCCGCTCTCCCACAGCCGCAGTGAGCTGGTCACCCCACCCCGGAGCGCGGTGCGCCACTGGGTGTCCAGCTGGTCCGTGTCGAACAGGGCCGCCTGGTAGTTGCCGCTCTGGGCTCGCCAGTTCAGCTCGACCGGGGTGAAGTAGGGTGTGGTCGGTCGGGGGGCCTCTGGCGAGGGGGCGGGGTTGAGGCTCGCCCGCCCCTCCAGCTCGGCGCCGTAGGAATACACCACGGTCTGCAGGCCGAGGCTGCCGTTGTAGACGCGCTCCCGGTAGCTGCCGAACAGGGCGCCCCTGGAGAAGCTGTGGAGGGGAAGGCCCAGAGGTGTGCTCAGCATGGCGTTGCTGCGGGTGCCGGCGCGGAAGTTGTCGGGGTTGAAGGTGGAGAGGTTGGCATCGCCATAGAAGCGGAACCGGCCCAGGGGCAGGTCCATCAGGGCGGCCAGGCCGAACAGATCGCTGACCTTGGCGTCCTGCACCACATCCGGCCCCACCAGGCTGCGACCGGGCCGGGTGTAGCTGTCGGTGCGTCCATCGATGGCCCGCTGGATCAGCAGCTGGGGCTGGAGTCGGAGGCTCCCCTCCCCGCCGAGCCGCAGTGGCGGCAGGTTGTAACCGAGAAAGACGCCGTCCCGGTCGCGCCGATCCGCATCCAGGGTCACGGCCAGCTGCTGCTGGCCGATCTGCACGTCGCGGATGCTGGGCAGGGAAAGCCTCTCGCCCAGGAGGATCCGGCTGTCTCGCGCCCGGATCGTGGTGACCCCGGCGGGATTGATCGCGGCCTCGACACCCCGGGCGATGGTCCAGGCCTTGGCCGGGGTGAAGGGGTCGTTGGTGAATGCGACCTCCTCGGCGAACCAGCCATTCCTGCGGATGCGGAGGCTCGAGGCCTGGAACCGCAGCCGGGTGAGGTTGCCCTTCTCCTGCCGCAGAGGTCGGTAGGTGCCACCGCCACCGGGGGGGTTGTCCTCCGATTCGATCAGGGGCACCAGGTTCAGCCGGAATGTCGTGTCGACGCTCTGGCTGAAGCGCACGTTGCTGACCCGCTGGCGGATGGCCCCGGCGGGCACCTCCCCGGTGGCGGGGACCACGAGGCCTGGCCCGGATCCGGTGGGGGGTGGCAAGGTCGAGGGGCCGGCCGGCTGCCCCCGATCGGTACGCGGCTCCAGCGCCACCTCCTCTAGCAGCTGGTTGAGGGGGCGGGCGCGCTGACCATCGCCGGCGCCTGGACAGCCCTCGGGAGCCGGCATGGTGGGCAGCGCCGTGCGGCGGGGAGGCAGCAGCTGCTGCACAGGCCGGGCTCCGGGGTCGGTGCTCAGCTCAGGGCAGGCGAAGCTGTCGTCCTCGGGCTCGGGTCTGGCGACGGCCTGCTCGCCCGGCGCCGTTGGCGGGCCCTTGAGCACTCCCTTCGGACGGTGTCCCAGGGCCAGGCCCAGGGAGGCCATGTCGCCGGCGAGGGACTCCTCGTCCACCACCCCATACACATCGCTGATCTCGCCGCTGCCCTCCCAGTCGCTGTAGCGCAGGGTGCCGGCCTGCAGGTACTGGTCTCCACGGAAGAGCCGGATGCGCCCGCTGGCGAAGACGCTGCGATGGCCCTCGCTCAGTTCCACCCTGTCGGCGAGCAGCCGCCAGCCCTCCAGGCGGGCCTCCACGTTGCCGCTCACGGTCAGCCGGCCGGTCTGGCGGTCGTAGCTCTGGCGGTCGGAGCGCACCACGAGGAACCGAGGCGTGGGGGCCCCGGGGCCCTCGGGACGTGGAACCTCGGCAGCGGGAGCGTCGAGCGGTTCCGACCGGGCCGCGACGCTGAGACCGGACGTGGCCACCAGCATGGCCACGGAGACCCCTCGCCAGTTGATCGGGCTCCTGCTCACGGCCATGGTCGGTGCGGGGAGGCGAGCATCGTGCCCCTTGGACAGGCCTTCAGCGCCCCAGCCTGCTGGTTGGATGCACCGCGTTGAAGTGCGGGGAGGACGGGATCTGAACTGAACGCAGCTAGGGAAGGCCCCTGAGGGGGGGGATCGCCGCAAGGGAGAGCCGGCCCGGCGCGGGCCCTGGCTGCCGGCAGACCGGGTTCAGGCCTGGGCTTCCATCCCCGGGAGGACGTCAGGCGCGTCAGTCTTCGAGATCCTTGCGGCTGGGGGTGCGGCTCGGGTCGCTGGCGAGAAAGCCGAACACAAAGATCCCGATGAAGAAGAAGACGACCGAATAAACCGAGATCTTGAGAGCGAGCATGGTTCGGTCTGGCGCGAAGCGGGCGGGTGACAGGGAGTGACGGCCGCCTCTGAGGAGCTGGTCGTCCCCCCGGCAGCCAGATCATCCTATGGGACCTGGCCTGCCATCCAACGATGCCCCCGGTCTCTGCAACGGGTGAGCAGCCTCAGATTGAAACGATTCAGTCACCTTCTGAGCCCCCATCGGTGTCCCCCTCCCTGCTCGACCTCCAGGCCGCCTGGCTGTGCCCGCAGCCCGGGGGAGATCTGGGCTCCGCCCTCGATCACCCCTGGGGCCCGCTCCATCGTCCCGACTGGGTGGCCCGGGGGCTGGTGGTCTGGCCCCGGGGGGGGCAGTGGCGCCGGCTGAGCCAGCGGTTGGTCTGTCCGGATGCCTGGCGGGCCCTCCAGGCGGATCCGCCCGGGCTGCGCGCCCGGCTGGTGTTGCGCTGGTGGGCCGACCAGGCGGAACTGCGGGTCGACGGCACGGCCATCCATGCCGGGGACCTGTTCGACACGGCGTGCCGCTGGGTCCTGCCGGAGCAGTGGTGGCGGGGGGAGCCGCTGCAGCTCGAGCTGCGACTGAGGAGTCCGCTGCATGACGACGGTGCCCTCCTGCACAGCCGCATCGAGCTGGAGCCCCTGGATCCTTCTGACCCGCTCGGGGTTCTTGCCGAGACCCGCGCCGCCCTGGTGAACCTGCGCCGCGAGGCCGGCCGGCCGGATCTCCCGGAACCGGAGGCGGGCTGGCATCTGCTCGGCCATGCCCACCTCGATCTGGCCTGGTTGTGGCCGGTGGCGGACACCTGGCAGGCGGCGGAGCGCACCTTCGCTTCGGTGCTCGCGTTGTTCGAGCGCTTCCCCCGGCTTCATTTCGCCCATTCCACTCCGGCCCTCTATGGCTGGCTGGAACGGCACCGTCCAGCCCTGATGGCCGCCATCCAGGCGGCGGTGCGCGCCGGTCGCTTCGAGCCGATCAACGGCCCCTGGGTGGAGAACGACTGCGTGCTGATCAGCACGGCCTCCCTGCTGCGCCAGTTCCAGGAAGGGCAGTGGGACAGCCGCCGCCGCTTCCCCCAGCTGGCCCATGAGCTCGCCTGGCTGCCGGACAGTTTCGGCTTCGCCGCCGGCCTCCCCGCGGTGGCCGGGGCCACGGGCGTGCGCTGGTTCTGCACCCACAAGCTGTTCTGGAATGCGACCAACCCCTTCCCCCATCGCCTCTTCCGCTGGCGCAGCCGCTGCGGCACGGAAGTGCTGGCGCTGATGACGGCGCCGATCGGCACCGACGGGGACCCGCTGGCGATGGAGCGCTACCGCCTGGAATGGCAGCGCTCCACCGGGCTGGCCCGGGCCCTCTGGCTGCCGGGCGTCGGCGACCACGGCGGCGGCCCCACCGCCGAGATGCTCGAGCAGCTGCAACTCTGGGAGCATCAGCCCGAGGCGGCTCCCCAGGCCCACGGGACCCTGCGGGCCTATCTCGCCGGACTGGAGCCCCACGCGCCAGCCCTGCCGGTCTGGCGGGATGAGCTCTACCTCGAGCTGCACCGGGGCTGTGCCACCACCCGGCCGGATCAGAAGCGCCACAACCGCACGCTCGAGCGGCTGCTGCGGGAGGCGGAGATCGCCGCCGTCCTGGCGGGCTCGGGCCCTGGGGCGGACTGGCGCCCCCTGTTGTTCCAGCAGTTTCACGACATCCTGCCGGGCACGGCGATCCCCGAGGTGTTCGAGCAGGCCGAGCCCCAGTGGCGGGCCGCCCGGCGCCAGGCCCGCCGCCGGCGGGATCGGGACCTGGCCGCCTGCCTGGGGGGGGGCGCTCCCTGGGATCGGCCGCGACCCGTCAGCACCGGCCGGCCCTGGTGGGCCCTTCAGCTGGTGCCCCTGGCCGGGCGTCACCGCACCGTGCGGCTCCCGGCCGGCCAGTGGCAGGCGCAGGGACAGGAGCAGGGGCCGGCCCAGTGGCAGGCCTTGCCCACCCAGGGCGCCATGGCCGGAGGGTGCTGGGTGCAGCTCCCCCCCGCCGCTGGGATGGTGGCCCAGCCCCTGCAGCACCATCCAGGCCCGCCGGATGCCACGGCCCCGGCGCCCAGCAGCGTTCACCAGCCCGTCTGGGTCGCGGGCCTGCGGGCCGGCAACGGCATGCTGTCGGTGGAGCTGGGGCCCCGAGGGGTGGAGCAGCTCTGGGACCGGCAGGGGCTGCCGCTGCTGGCGGCCCCGCTGCTCTGGCAGCGGTTCGCCGACCGGGGTGAGTTCTGGGACGCCTGGGACCTGGCAGCGGACCATGCCGACCACCCCTTGCCCTGGTCCTGGCAGGGCTTGCCCGCCTGGCGGGAGCGGGGGCCGCTCTGTGCCAGCTTCGTCTGGCGCGGACGCTTCGGGGCCAGTCGGGTGCGGCTCGAGGGGCGCCTGCTCGCCGGCACGCCCTGGTTGGAGCTGGTCTTCAGCGTCGACTGGCGGCAGCGCCATGAGCTGTTGCGGCTGGAGGTGCCCCTCGCCTCCCGCGCCGTGCGATGGGCTGCCGATACCGCCGGGGGGGTGTTGGAGCGCCCGGCCGAACCGCTGACGGCGCGGGAGAAGGCCCGATGGGAGGTGCCGGCGATCAGCTGGCTGTGCTCGGTCGGCCCCCGCGGCGGCCTGGCGCTCCTGCTGGATGGCCCCCAGGGGGTCTCGGCGGCGGCCGGGAGCCTCGGGGTTTCGCTGTTGCGCGGGCCCACCTGGCCCGATCCCGGCGCTGATAACGGTCGCCGCCGCCAACGGCTGGCCCTGCTCCCTGCCAGCCCGAACTGGCCCCAGGCCGCCGTGCCCGAGCACGCCCAGGGGTTTCGGGAGCCCCTGTGGCTGCGGCCGGCGGGGTCAGCAGCGGAGCCTGCGGCCACGCCGCGCCGTTTTCTGCCGCCCCTGGCCCCGGGGTTGCAGCTCATCGGGCTGCGTCCGACTGCGGTGCCGGGCGAAGCGGTGCTGGCGGTGGCCAACCAGTCCCCTCGCCGCTGCCATCTGGAGCTGGGCGAGGCCTGGGAGGTGCTGGCCCGGGTCAATGGGCTCGACGAGGGTCCGGTTGCCCAGTCAGGCGAGGCGGAGCGGATGCTCCTGCGGCCCTGGCAGCTGGGGTTCTGGCGCCTCCGTCCGAGCGGAGCACCGGCCTGATCCCCGGCTGGTGGCTGCCGTTCAGGCCTCGTGTTCAGTCCTCGTGATCGTCGAAGGGGTCGGTGAGCTGCTTGGACGGTGGGCCGAAGGCCAGATAGATGCCGAAACCGGTGAGGGCCAGCAGGACCGCGAGCACAGCCAGGGCCACCGATAGGGCGGGAGAGCCGGTGGTGCTGGGGTCCATGGGAATCAGGCTGGTGGGAGCTTCCGTCACAACTCTCGACAGCCCGGCGCGCCGGGCTGTCGAGGCCTTTACACTAGCCAGAGCGATTCCCTGCGCGAGAGGACCAAGCTGCCATGGCTCAACGCACCCGTCTGGGAGACCTGCTGCGCCCCCTCAACTCCGAATACGGGAAGGTCGTGCCCGGCTGGGGCACCACGCCGGTCATGGGCGTGTTCATGCTGCTCTTCCTGGTCTTCCTGCTGGTGATCCTTCAGCTGTACAACCAGTCCCTTCTCCTCGAAGGCATCAACGTCAACTGGAACGGCGCCGGCTGAGCGTCCAGGCGAGCGGCGGCCTACACGGGAGGACCCATGAACATCTTCGGAATCGGCCTGCCCGAAATGGCCGTGATTGCGGCGATCGGCCTGCTCGTCTTCGGTCCGAAGCGTCTCCCGGAGCTGGGCCGCACCCTTGGCCGCACTCTGAAGGGTTTTCAGAGTGCCTCTTCCGAGTTCGAACGGGAGTTCCGCACCGCCATCGCCACGTCGGAACCTGCCTCGGCGGACTCGGTCGCAGCGGAGCCCCAGGCGGGCACTCCTGCGCCCCTGCCGCAGGGGGAGCCAGAGCCGATCACGCCCCAGGCAGGCGCGGCTGTCCCGGCGACCGCTCCGGCCGAGTCTCCGTCTGAAGGCTGAGTCCGGGTGCCTCCGCAGGATTTCCCGTGACGGCTCAGGCCCCCCTGCCTGCCCTGAAGCTGGTGGCGGGACTCGGCAACCCCGGCAGCAAGTACGCCGGAACCCGTCACAACGTCGGTTTCATGGCCCTCGAGAGGCTGGCGGCTGAGGGCGCCACGGGCTTTCGCCAGAACCCCAAGCTGCATGGCCTGCTGGCGGAGCTGGGCCAGGGGGCGGCACGGCTGCGGCTGCTGATGCCCCAGACCTACATGAACGACAGTGGCCGCTCGATCCGGGCCGCCCTCGACTGGTTCTCCATCGAGCCGGAGGAGTTGCTGGTCGTGGTGGATGACATGGATCTGCCGCTCGGCAAGCTGCGCCTGCGGGCCGGCGGCAGTGCCGGCGGGCACAACGGTCTCCGCAGCACGATCAGCCATCTGGGAACCCAGGACTTTCCGCGGCTGCGGATCGGCATCGGCGCGCCGTGCTCCGATCCCTCCGATCGCAAGGCCCGCACGGTCGGCCATGTGCTGGGCCGGTTCCATGCCTCCGAACAGCCCTGTCTCGAGGACGTGCTGGCTGAAGTGGCGGCCGGGATCGGGCTGATCCAGCGCCTGGGCCTGGAGCGTGCCGGTAATCGTTTGAACAGTTTCCAGCCCCTGAGGGCTCCAGCCTGAAGGCATGGCCCGTCTGCCTGCCACCACCGCCCAGCTCAGGGTGCTGCACCAGAGCTTCAGCCAGCGGGTGCTGGAGGGGGAGGTGACAGCCGGGGGGTTCCACTGGACGTTCAGCTGGGCCTTTGATCGCGGCGAGCTCAGCGTCGAGCCTTCGCTGGGCCGTGCGCTGATTCAGGACGCCCTGCTGCGCTTTCTGCTCAAGGCGGATTACCAGCTCGAACCCGGCGGGGACTATGCCTTCACGGTGCGGGCCCGTTTCTAGGTGGCGTTCTCCCTCGCGCTGAGGTGGGCCTGATCGGCCAGCTCGCGAAGCACGCCCGGACCGCGCCGTGAGAGCGGCTGGCCGAGATGGCGTTCCACCAGCAGCTGCGCCACCACGTCGTCGATGTCCCGCGGCGGCAGCCGCAGCCCCTCGGGAAGCAGCCGCCGCCAGCCGCCGCTGCCGGCCAGCTGCCAGTAGCGCCGGCGGGCGGCCAGGGTGGTGCCCGCTTCCTCCACCGTCTCGGATTGCAGCCCCAGGCGCGCCAGCTGGGGGGGCCAGCTCCGGCTGCCAGTGCCGTTGCCGAGCACCACGGTGACCAGGCCGGCCTGCTGCTGCCACTGACGCAGCAAGGCCAGGCTCTCCGCCGGCGGCAGGATGGCCGCGGCGAGAATCGTGCCCAGGCCGGCATCGGCCAGGACCAGGCCGCATTTGCTGCGGCCGGGATCCAGCCCGGCCAGGCGGGACGCCTGCGGCGGGACGGCAGGCTCGCTCATGGCCGTCGCAGGGGCGGGCTCTCCGCAGGGGCGCCACCGGCGATGCGCAGCTCCACGGTGATCGGGTCCGGCGTCTCGGCGTCCCGCAGGGCCACGGCCACCAGCTGGATCACCGTGCCGGGGGGACGTGCGGCCAGGGTGCGTGCCAGCTGGTTGAACATGGCGGCGTCGAACTGCAGCCCGTCCACCAGGGAACCCTGCCGCTGGGCCCGCGCGTAGGCGGCCGCCAGCAGCAGATTGAGGCGCCGCACCAGCTGTTCGGGGTCGCGGAGATCGGCCTCGACCGTCGTGCTGGCCAGCACGTCACCGGCCTTGACCACCGGGCGGTTGGGACGGAGATCCGGGAAGGCCAGCACCTGACGTTCCCCCCGCAGCACGTTTGCGGCGGAGAGGATGCTGACCACCCAGCTTCCCGGTCGGGTGAGCAGGGATTCCAGCCGGGCGACGTCGGTCGTGGGCACCAGCAGAATCTGGCGGTCGACGGGCTGGCCGGGCAGGACCCGTTTGAAGGCCGTGATGTTGGCCTGCTGCAGCAGGGCGGTGATCACCTCCTTGGCCTGTTCCGGGCGCTCGAGGGTCACCTTCGCGCTCGCCAGCGGCTGGCCTGTGGTGATCACCACATCGCCCCGGCGCAGGGCGAGCAGGTTGTCCTCCAGGTCCTCGAGCTCCCGGGCGCCGGCCTCGATCCGTCGTCGCACCTCGGCCAGTTCCGCTTCGGTGCGGCGGATCTCGGCGTCGCGGGCACCGACCTCGCCGGCCAGCCGGTCCCGCTCACGCTCCAGCGCCATCCTCTGGGCCTGCAGAGGAGCGAGTTCCCGGCGCAGCGCGGTGGCCCGGGCCTGGGACTGGGCCAGTTCCCGCGCCACCTTGCGCTGGCCCTGCTGGGCGCGGGCCACCTCGGCCTGACTGGTGATCAGGCTCTGCTGGCTGGCTTCAAGCTGCCGCCGCGCCGTGCTGAGGCGTTCCTCCAGCCGCTCGAGTTCGAACAGACCGGTGCGAAGCCGCTCGCTCACCAGCAGCAGCAGGCCGAGGGACATTGCGCTGATCAGGCTCCCCGTCAACACCGTGATCAGCACGGCCGTGCGCCGGGGGCGCAGGTTGAACAGGCTGAGTCGCGCCTTGCCGACGCGGCTGCCCAGCCGATCTCCCAGGGTGGCGAGCACACCCCCGAGGAGCAGGAGCGCCAGGATCAGCAGCCAGCCCGACACGTGCGGTCCCGAATCGGCCCAGTATCCCCCGCTTGCGGTGGCTCCATGCCAGGGGTGTCAGCTGAAACGCTTGGCCAGGGCGATGGGGTCGAACACGGTGATCTTCTTGCGATCGATCTGAACGAGTCCCTCGTTGCGCAGATCACCCAGGAGCCGGGTGATGGTCACCCGGGTGGAGCCGATCGCTTCGGCGATCGCCTGGTGGGAGAGGCGCAGGTCGATGGTGATCCCTTCGGTGCTGGGGACCCCGAAGTCCCGGCAGAGCACCAGCAGGAAACTCACCAGCCGGGAGCTCATGTCCCGGTGGGTCAGGGTCTCGATCATGGTCTCCGTCTGGAGGATCCGTGAGGAGAGACCCTGAAGCAGCAACAGCCCCACGCTGGCGTCCTGCTCGATCGCCTTGCGCACCGAGGTGGCCGGTGCGCTGAGCAGCTCGACCCGGGTGAAGGCGATGGCGTGGTAGAAGCGATCGGAACGTTGACCGGTGAGCAGGGAGAGCACGCCGAACAGGCTGTTCTCCCGCAGCAGCGCCACCGTGATCTCCTCGCCCGATTCATAGACCCGCGACAGACGCACCGCGCCGCGCCGCAGCAGGTAGACGCGTTCCGCCGGATCGCCGGGGAAAAAGATCGTCTTGCCCCGCTCGATGGTCTCGACATTGCTGCCGCCCAGACCGCGGATCACCTCCAGCAGGGTGTGGCTGCCCTGGCCGGCCGTGCCGAGGCCGGTCACAACCCCGGGGGCCCCGCCGCTCGGTGTGTTGGCGGTCCTGCTGAATCCGCGTGGGGCGCCAACCATGGAGAGGGGCAGGCAGTTGGGCGGACCCTATAGATCAGCGGGGGCTCTCCCTGTAACAACGGGCACGCTTTGCGGCGCGCTGTCCCGCCCGCCGGTGGGCGGGCCGCGTCGAGGCCGTGGGCAGTACGGATGTATCCACCAGGGATGGTGTCCATCGCTTGGAATCCGGCTCGATCCCGCTACATTCAGTCCTGCGTCGTTGCGCATCCATGACCGTCAGTCTCCCGACCAGCTCCGGTCCTGGCAGCGTGGCCAGGTCGGGTGGTGCCGGGTTGCGGCGTGCCCAGCGCCACGAGGTGTTCCCTGCCCAGGCGCTCGAGACGGCCCCTGCGGCTGTGCCCCTGCGGCTGGTGCCGCAGCCGGAGGGCTTGCTGCAGGTGCACACCGCGCCCTTCCGGGGCAGTGTGGGGTCCGTGCTGAGCCAGGCCCTGCGCAGCGCCGGGCTCGGCAGCCGGGTGCTCATCACCCAGCTGCTCAAGGGAGGGGTCGCCCAGGGGCTGGAGGCGAGCCCCTGGCTCTGTGGCCGGCTCCAGTGGCTGCGCCCCGCCGTTCCGAGCTGTCTGGCCGAGCCGGCCACCGACCATCCGGACGAGGTGTGTGCGGCGGTTCAGGAGGTCTGGGAGTACAGCCGGCTGTGCCTGCTCGAAGGCGGAGTGGACCTGATGGTGCTCGATGAACTCGGCCTGGCTGTCGAGCTGGGCTATCTCCCCCTGGCCGAGGTTCTGGGGGTGCTGGAGCAGCGGCCGGCCCATCTGGATGTCATCCTGACGGGACCCTCGATGGGGCCTGAACTCATGGCGATGGCCGATCAGGTCACCCAGCTCCGTCGCGGCGTCTAGGCCGGCTTCCGATGCTCAAGAACGACCGTTGGATCAAGGAACAGGCTGCCGCCGGCATGCTCGATCCTTTCCAGTCCTCGCTGGTGCGCCATCTGGATCCGGACAGCGCCGGCCGTCCCGTGCTGAGCTTCGGCTGTTCCTCCTACGGCTATGACCTGCGGCTCTCGCCCCAGGAATTCCTGATCTTCCGCCACGTGCCCGGCACGGTGATGAACCCCAAGCGGTTCAATCCGGCGAACCTCGAGCCTGTGCCCCTGCGGGATGATGAGGACGGCAGCTATTTCATCCTGCCGGCCCATTCCTATGGCCTCGGGGTGGCTCTGGAGCGGATGCGAGTCCCTTCCAACATCACGGTGATCTGTCTCGGCAAAAGCACCTACGCCCGTCTCGGGATCATCGTCAACACCACGCCGGCGGAAGCCAGCTGGGAGGGACACCTGACCCTGGAGTTCAGCAATTCCTCCGGGGCCGACTGCCGGATCTATGCCAATGAGGGGATCTGCCAGCTGCTCTTCTTCGAGGGCGATCCCTGTGACACCACCTACCGGGACCGGGCGGGCAAGTACCAGCATCAACCCGAGCGGGTGACCCTGGCGAAGGTCTGATCAGGGCGCCAGCCGCGCCTTGTGCAGACGGGTCCGTTCGTACCACTCGGCGAACTGGGGTGTCCAGGCCTGGAGATGGGGCCACATCAGGTCACAGAGTTCCCTGATCTCCTGCTGGGCGTCGAGTTTGGCGCGCAGGTCGAGGAAGTGCAGAAAGGCGCGCAGGGTGAAGCTCACCACGAAGTGCTGCCGGTAATCGAACGGCAGGATGCCGCGGGCGTGCTCCTCGGCGAACCCGGCCGCGAGCAGATCGCGATAGCGACAGGCGGCCTGTCTGCAGTGGTCCAGATCGAGGGCCCGCTGGTCGGCGCTGTACGCATATTTCTTGCCCTGCCGATCCGCATAGGTGCCTTCGGGACGCAGGTAGAACACCTCTTCGAGATCCAGCTCGCCGGTGGCGGCCCGGCAGATGCGCTCCCCCGTGTAGCGCATCGACTGCACGTCGAAGCTCACGCCCACCCGGTGGGTGCGGGCCTGTTGCATCACCGAGTGGGGGAACCAGCCGACGTTGAGCACGATCTGGGCATGTTCGAGGGGGCCGTAGTGGCCCCGCTCACCGGCGAGCAACCGCTTCACGCAGATCTCTCCGGCCCTCTGTTCATCCGGCCAGTCGTCCCGTTCGCCAGCGACGAAGCCCTCGCTGTAGTCCTGGTGCATCCCGGCATAGACGCATTGCTGGGGGTTGGGCGTGGCGGCGATCAGGGCCACCCGGAAGCGGGAATCCATGCTGGCCTCAGCCGTGGCTGCGGGGTCCGGCCATCGTGGCAGGCGCGGCGCCGGCGATCTCGGCCGCACCATCCAGCCGGCTCACCGCGCCCACGCCCGGCAGGCTGGGGAGGGGCACGCCGTTGACCAGGGCCTCGGCGAGGGCCGTCAGGTCGGTGCGGCTGCGGGCCCCGATCGAGCGACCGACCGGGGTTCCATCCCCGCCGAACAGTTCCAGTTGCGGAATGCCATTCACCTCGAACCGCTCCAGTTCGGGATGCCAGCGCGGGTTGTCGACGTTCAGGAGCACGACGTCGAGGCGGCCGTGGTAGTCGGCCTCCAGCGTCTGCATGGCGGGGGCCATGGCGCGGCAGGCCTCACACCAGTCGGCGTAGAACTCCACCAGGGTCGGCCGACCGTTGGTCAGGGCCACGGAGAGCTCGGGCGAGCGACGGGCCAGGGCCTCGAGGGGGGCCTGGGGTTGCAGCCCGCCCCGCAGCCACAGCACCGCCGCCGTGAGCAGCGCGGCGATCACCAGCAGGGCCAGCCGCTCCCGCTGGCCAGGGCCGGGTGAACCGGAGGAACCGCTCATCGTGGA
This sequence comes from Aphanothece stagnina RSMan2012, assembly GCF_046764815.1. Lineage (NCBI taxonomy): Bacteria > Bacillati > Cyanobacteriota > Cyanophyceae > Chroococcales > Aphanothecaceae > Aphanothece > Aphanothece stagnina. Next base: position 30,456 of record NZ_JBKOUC010000021.1, on the reverse strand, counting down.
TAGTGTTGGTGGGGACGGCCCCAGACGTGGTGCACTCTGCCAGCCCTGCCAGCCCAGCCAGCCTCCTGACCCGTGAAGCGGCGCCTCACTCTCCACTTCCCCCGCGAGGCGGTGCATCAGCCGATCACCTACCGCCTGGCCGTGGACTTCGACATCGCGGCCAAGATTCTCCGCGCCCAGATCGCCCCCAACCAGAGCGGCACCATGGTGGTCGAGCTCTCCGGGGACATTGACGAGCTGGAGGCGGCAGAGAGCTGGCTCGAAAGCCAGGGCCTCGCCCTCAACCGGGCGCCGGGACAGATCGCGGTCGATCGTGACCGCTGCGTGGACTGCGGCATCTGCTCGAGCGTCTGCCCCAGCGGCGCCCTGGGTTTCACGGCCCCGGCCTGGAAGCTGCACTTCGAGGCTCCCCGCTGCCTCGTCTGCGAGCAGTGCATCCCCAGCTGTCCGCTGGAGGCGATCAGCCTGGTGCTCGATCAGCCGTGATGGCCCTGCTCCGCCTGCTGCTGCTGCCCTTCCGCGCCCCCATGCTGCTGCTGCTGGCGGCCGTGTCGGTCTACGAAGGGATGCAGTGGAGCCGGCCAGCCTCGGCCGCAGCGGCCGAACTGGCGCAGCTCTCCAGCCTGTTCTGGTCGCTTGACCTGCTGCACGCCCTGCTGGTGGTGGTCGTCTGCACCCTGTTCGACCTGCTGCTCAAGCAGCTGGCCAACCTGATGGCCGCGAGTCGGGTGGTCAGCCTGGTGGTCACCCTGCTGCTGGTCACGGTGGGCGGTCTGTACCTCCTCGACCTCAAAGTGCTGACCAACCTGTTGATCCTGGCCTGTGCGGTGCTGCTCGCGCGCCTGGATCTGGCCCGTGTCCGCGTCTCTCCGCCACCGCTGGTGCTCGCGGTGTCCATGTCCACCCTGGTGCTGCTGGGTGCCGGTTTCGGTCGCTGGCTGGCCTGGGAGGCCTCCGGCTAGCGGCACAGCGGCAGCCGGGGTTCCTGGAAGCTCCACAGGTTGCCCAGAACCTTCTTGACGTACAGGCGCGTCTCCGGGTACGGAATCGCCTCCACCCACAGTTCCGGGGTCACCTGCAGCAGCGGGCTGATCCATCCCTCCACCGCCCCGGCCCCAGCGTTGTAGCTGGCGGTCATCAGCAGGGGATTGCCCTCCCAGCGGTCGAGCAGCTGCCTCAGGTAGCGGGCACCCAGGCTGGCGTTGCGCTGAGGGTCGGTGAGGGCCTCGTCCGGCAGGGGGGCGCCCGCCAGCTCGGCGGCGGTTTCCGGCATCAGCTGCAGCAGCCCGGTGGCCCCCACCGGCGATCGCACCGCGGCACTGAAGCGCGATTCCTGCTTGGCCACGGCGGCCAGCAACGTCGCCGGCAACCTGGCGGCCCGGGCCGCCAGGTTGAGTTCGTCCGTGAAGGCGGGCTCGTCCAGACTGCGCTCGAGGGTCAGGATCTGCGGGCACTGACCCGTGGGCAGCCGCAGGCTGGCCTGCTCCAGCTGCTCCAGGCCCATCCAGTGATCGCCGACCCCACGGCGCAGCCGGCCCTCCACCAGCAGCTGAGCGGGGTCTGGGGTGGCGGGTTCGCCGCGGAGATGGCGCCACTGTTCCCACGCCTCCAGGGTCTGGCCGAGGCGCCAGAGCCGATCAAGATCCTGGCGGCCGCTGTCCAGGGGGTGCCATGGAGGCGGAACCAGGCCCGGGGCGGTGTCCGGATCGAGGTCGATGTCGTCGCGGCCGAGCCTGACGGCCGCTCGCCAGCCGTAGTAGCCGCCGGGATGGTTGGCCAGGAGCTCGGCCCAGCCCGCCTTGGCCTGGGCCTGGTCCCCCAGTTGCCACTGGCTCAGGGACAACCAGAATCGCCGCCGGGCCTCCAGGGGGCCGGGCAGCGTGACCCCATCGAGGGCGGAGGTTCCCAGCAGGGCGGCGGCCCCGCGCCAGTCCTGGGAGAGCAGGGCCTGACGAGCCAGCTGCCACTGGAGCTCCCAGCTGGCCGGATCGTCCTGCCAGCGCCGCATCACCATCAGGGCTGCGGAGGGTTGTCCCAGCACGAGGGCCCGGCGGGCCTGGACCGGGGCACTGTCCTGGAGGGCCGCGGGCAGCTCCTCCAGGGCCGCCAGGCTGGTCGGGGTGTCACTGTCGGCCAGCCAATGTGCCGCCTCGGCGGCTTCGGGGCTGGTCGGCCAGGTCTGGGCCAGGCTCAGCATCCGCGCTTCGGCCTGGAGGCCGCGCTCCCCGCCGCGTCCCAGGCTGCGGGCGATGGCCAGCTGGGTGGATGGGCTGGGTGGGATCGTGTCGAGGCAGGCCAGGGCGGCTTTGCTGTCGCCCAGCTGGGCGAGGCCCCGGGCGAGCAGGTTTCGCTCGTCGGGGTTGCCTGGGCGCTCGGCAGGGTTGCAGCGCGCTTCGATCACCGCCTTGGCTCCCGGCCAGCGCACCCCCCAGCGGGCCAGGTGAAGGGCCCCATCCCGGCCGCCGGCCTCCACGGCGGCGGCCAGGGCGGCCGGGTGGGCTGGGAAGCGTCGCAGCAGCTGGCTTCTGCGTTCCGGCTGCTGGCGGCCGAGGGCGTAGAGGGCGTCGGCGCTGGCAGGACTGCCCGGGAAACGCCTGAGCAGCTGGCGCCAGCGGCGATCGCTGCCCTGGCGGTCGCCGCGCTGGGCTGCGGCCTGGGCATCACGCTTCAGCACCACGGCCGCCAGGGGATCCCGTCCCCAGGCCTGGTTGCGCAGCAGCTGGCCGGCCCGGACCGGATCCCCACCGCCGGGCTGGCGATCGAGGTCGGCCAGCAACAGCAGCGCGGCTTCCCGGCGCCGCATGGGATCGGGGTCGAACCGCTGCAGGCGCTCCAGCGTCCCCAGCGGGGTCCCCGGGTCCGGCAGCGGCCGTTGTTGCAGCAGCTGCCGCCCGCCCAGCAGGGCGGCACCGCTGCCCAGGCAGGTCAGGGCCAGAAGCCAGGCAAGGGAACGCACGAACATGGCCGCGGGGTCGTGGGCATTCTGGGGATGGTTTCCCCCTGCTCTTCGGTGCGGCTGCCTTCCCTCCCCCCACTGCTCTCCAGCCTGCCCGGCGCCACCCAGCGCCTGCGGGCGCTTCGGGTCTGGGCTGCGGCGGGAGCGGTGATGCTCCTGCGGCCGTTCTGGCCGCTCAGCCTGCTGCCCGGCTGGGTGGTGGGGGCGCTGCTGCTCTGGGCGGTGTTCGAGCTGGTGGTCTGGATCTGGTGGCCGCGGCGCTGGCAGTGAGTCCGCCCGGGGGGAGGGCCGTCAGGGCTGGCGGGGGGTGCGGGCCAGCCGATGGCGATCCGGATCCCGGCACCACCCGCCGCTCGGCCTAACCTTCCGGCTTCCGGAGCGCGGCGATGGTCGAGCTGGTCCACCATCCTCTCGGTCGTCCCCTGGGGGAGGGGTGGGCAAGCTTCGGCACCGATGGCATCCGCGGTCGGGTCGGCTCCCAGGTCACCCCTGCCCTGGCCCTGCAGCTGGGCTACTGGAGCGGCCAGGTCCTGCCCCGGGAGGGGGCCGTGGTGATCGGCATGGACAGCCGCAGCAGCGGTCCGATGCTGGCGGCGGCCCTCACGGCCGGTCTGACGGCCGCCGGTCGTGAGGTCTGGCAGCTCGGCCTGTGCCCCACCCCCGCGGTTCCGGGTGTGATCCGTCGGCTGGGGGCGGCCGGAGGCCTGATGGTCTCGGCCAGCCACAACCCCCCCCATGACAACGGCATCAAGCTGTTCGGCGCCTCCGGTGCCAAGCTCAGCCGCGAGCAGCAGCAGGCCATCGAGGCGGGTCTGGCGGGCCGGGAACCCGTCGCTGCCTTCAGCGGGGCCGGCACCTCGCGGCAGCGGACCGACCTGATGGCGGACTACCGCAGCAGCCTGGTGGCCAGTGTCGACGGGCGCCGGCTCGATGGCTGCAGGATCGTTCTCGACCTCTGCCACGGTTCGGCCACGGCCTGCGGCGAAGCCGTCTTCCGGGAGCTCGGGGCGGATGTCACCGTGCTCCATGGCCAGCCCGACGGCGAGCGGATCAACGTGGGCTGCGGCAGCACCCATCTCGAACCCCTCAGGCAGGCCGTGCTGCAGTCCGGGGCGGCGATGGGTTTCGGCTTCGATGGGGATGCCGACCGCATGCTGGCCGTCGACGCCCGGGGCCGCGTCGTGGACGGTGACCAGATCCTCTACCTCTGGGGCACGGCCCTGCTGCAGGCGGGCCATCTCCCGGAGCGCCGCATCGTCGCCACCGTGATGTCCAATCTCGGCTTCGAGCGGGCCTGGCAGGCCAAGGGCGGCCTGCTGGAGCGGACGGCCGTCGGCGACCAGTACGTCCACCAGGCGATGGAGGCACTCGGGGCCGCTCTGGGCGGGGAGCAGTCGGGTCACATCCTCTCGGCCCGCCATGGCATGAGCGGCGATGGCCTGCTCACGGCTCTGCAGGTCGCCACCCTTCTCCATGCCGAGGGCAGCAGCCTGGCCGACTGGCTCGACACGAGCTTCCGGCCCTACCCCCAGGTGCTGGTGAACGTGACGGTGCCGGACCGCCAGCGTCGTCAGCAGTGGCAGGCGTGCGACCCGCTGCGCCGGGCCGTGGAGGAGGCTGAAACCGCGATGATGGGCCAGGGTCGCGTGCTGGTGCGGGCCAGCGGTACCGAACCCCTGCTGCGGGTGATGGTGGAGGCTTCGGAGCAGGCCGCGGTGGACCACTGGTCCTCCTGCCTGGCGAAGGCAGCCGAGCAGCACCTCAACGCGGCCTGAGCGCGATCTGGCTGAACGCGATCCGGCTGAAGGCGATCTCGCTGAACGGGGTCTAGCTGATCGGGATCTAGCTGAGCGAGTTGCGACCCTCTGGGGCGCCTGCTCCCGGGGGCGGTCGCAGCAGTTCCGCGGCCATCGTCAGGGCGCCTGCACAGGCATCCCCCGCCGGCACGGCGAGGCTGGCCCCCGGTAGCCTCTGCCCCAGGGCCTCCTCCAGCCGGCGCCGCAGTGCCGGCAGATGCTCCAGGGCGCCGCCCATCGGCCAGATCAACGGACAGCTCAGCTCCAGCTCGCGGCAGATGGTGACGGCCATGGCGGCCAGCGCCGCGGCGTTGTGGGCCACGATCCCCCGGGCCTCCGGATCTCCGGCTTCGGCGGCAGCCACCACCAGCGGGGCCAGCCGGGCGAACCCGGCCGGGCCGAAGTCCGGCTGCACCACGAGGGCCTTGAGCGCCTGGGCCGCGCCGGGGGCGTGGCTGTCGATCCCCAGCTGCTGCCAGAGCCTCTGCCGCAGCCCGCTCTCCGGTCGTCGACCATCGGCCATCTCCAGGGACCGGGCCAGCCCATCGCGGCCGATGTCCATGGCGGAGCCGGCGCCATCCAGCAGCCAGCCCCAGCCGGCGCAGCGATGCTCCCTCCCCAGGCGGTTGCGCCCCACGGCGATGGTGCCGGTGCCGCTGATCAGCACCAGACCCTCGCCGTGGCTGCCCATGGCACCCCGCAGGGCGGTGCGTTCATCTCCGGTGACCGCCACCCGGGCCAGGGGCAGCTGCAGGGTGGCGGCGGCGAGCTGGCGTCCCCGCTGCTGCACGGGGGTGCCCACCTCGATGCCGCTGGCGCCGATCGCGGCGGCGTCAAGGCGGAGAGGTGCCGGCAGCCCGGCGGCGGCCCCCGCCTGCGCGAGGCTCTGCCGCAGGGCGTCCCCGAACGCCTGCTCGCCTCCTGGAGCAGCCAGGTGGCGCACACCGGGGCCCTCCCCTTCCGCGAGCACCGTCCCCTCCCTGACCAGCCGGCAGGTGGTGTGGGTCTGGCCGGCATCAAAGCCGGCGATCAGGGCAGGGCCGCTCACGTGGTGTCAGCGGCTGGGGTCTTGCCGTTTGGCGGCGGCCGCCAGGGTGGCCAGGCAGAACCAGGCGCTCAGCTGCACCTCAGGCCGGAAGAAAATCGTGTCGGTGAGCCCCTGAACCGTCAGTCCGGCGATGGCGGCCAGGACGCCCAGGGCCGGCAGGGCGAAGGGCCCATCGCCGCGCCAGGTGGCGACGGCCTGGCGGAGGCTGGCGAGGGCCAGACCGCAGCCCACCAGCAGCCCGGGGATCCCGGCCTCGACCGCCAGCTCCAGGGGGATCGAATAGGCACTCAGGGCGTTGAACTTGGGCTTCTGGAACAGCGGATAGATCTGGTTGAAGGCATCGTTGCCCGGCCCGATCCCGAGCCATGGCCGCGCCTGGATCATGTCCAGCGCCGCCTCCCAGACGTTGATCCGGAAATTGTTGGAGCTGTCCTGTCGCCCGGCCACCAGACTCTCCACCCGCACCCGCAGGGGCTCCACCTGGGTCACCACCACCACCAGGGCGGCGCTGGCCACCAGCAGCAGCAGCAGCGGAAACAGCCGTCGCCACAGCAGCGGCCAGGACCGGGTGAGCCGGATGGCCAGCAGGACCACGATCACCGCTCCCTCCGCCACCAGACCCATCCAGGCGCCGCGGCTGTAGGTGAGCACCAGGGCCGTGGTGCCCAGCAGCAACGCCGTCAGCGCGTAGAGCCGGGGGGCGAGGCCGCGCCAGCGCAGCAGGGCCACCAGGGCCAGCGGCAGCACCGGCAGCAGGTAGCCCCCCAGCAGATTGGGGTTCTCCAGGGTGCTGTAGATCCGCACGGTGCCATCGCTCACCGAGTTGGGGTCGGCCCAGCGCGCCAGCTCCCCGGTGTCTCCGTAGAGCTGGCGGATGCCGATCACGCTGGTCAGGAGTTGTCCAGCCAGGAGGGCGGCCACGATGCGATCCCACCATTGGGGGGCCCGGTGGAGCACCTCCTGCATCAAGGCGTAGACCCCCAGGTAGCTGGCCAGCTTCAGCAGCCCCTTGGCGGCCGCCATGGGTACCGGTGAGAACCCGGTGGCCAGCAGGGCCACCCCCAGGATCGCCAGGATCCAGCCATGGATGCTGCCGATTCCCCCCTCCGCAGGCCGTCCCAGGGCCAGCAGCGCCCACAGCAGGCCACTGGCCAGGATCAGCAGCATCAACCCGCCCCGGGTGAGCACGGGCAGCCCCGCCATCAGCGCACACAGGGTGAGCCCCGCGATCGGGATCAGCCGCTGGCCCAGCGGCCCGTGGCTGCTGTCGGCCCACCATCCCTGCCAGCGCAGCAGCAGGGGAGTGGGCGCGGGGATGGCGGGGTCACCCAAGGCAGGGACGGCTCATGTCAGGCCGGATTATCGGCTGCCTCCAGAGCCTGCTCCAGCTGGGCCAGGTCGGGGACGGGCTGAGGAGTGCGGCGGTACAGCACCCGGTACACCGGCAGCCCCCGCGCGAGCACATGGGTTTCCCGTTCCGTCGGCAGGGGGAGGGGACTGCCCGCCCGCCAGGGCCTCCCATCCTCGGCGGGGCGCTCGAAGCAGCCGCTGGTGTCGATCAGCAGCGCCATCGGCTCGATCACGGCCAGCACGTCGCTCTGGATGAACAGCTCGCCCCCGGGCGGAAGGGCGGTGGCCAGGGACCGCAGCAGGGCCGGCTGCAGCACCCGGCGCTTGTGGTGCTTCTTCTTGAACCAGGGATCGGGGAACTGGATCGTCACCCGCTGCAGCAGGCCGGAGGGGAGTGCCGCCAGCCACTCCTCCAGGCTCACGTTGGCGTTGCAGAACAGGAAGCGGAGGTGCTGCAGATCCAGGGCCTTGCGTTCGGTCTCGGCCGCCTCGACCAGGGTTCGCCGGATCTCCACGCCGAGGTGGTTCCAGCGGGGCTCCGTCGGGGCCAGCGCCAGCAGGAACCTCCCCCGGGCGCAGCCGATATCGAGATGAAGCGGACGTCCCGGGTCGGGGAACAGCGCGGTGGGGGGTGGCAGGGGGCGGGGCTGTTGGTAGAAGCGGCTGAGGGGATTGACGTGCTGCCGCACCATCAGGGCCCCTCCGGGCGACGGGGCACCACAAAACCCCAGCTGGCGGTGTAGCCATGCAGCTGGGTGCTGCCGGCGATCGGCCCGATCTCGCCGTTGCAGAACGCGCCGCTCAACGGCAGCGCCCCGAAGCGCTCCCGGCACAGGCTCACGTCGCCATCGGCATGGCCGTAGAGCCCCTGGCCGCGGCCGAGGCAGGCGAACAGCAGCGCGGCCAGCGGCTGCGCCGGCCGGCCCTGCTGCTGCTTCAGCAGCTGGCGAAGCTCCTGGCGGGAGGCCTCGGCATCCCGGAGCTGGAACTGCACCTGCTGGCCCACCCGCATCCGTTCAGCCACGGCGACAGCCCCGTTGCGCGGATCGACCCCGATCAGGTTGCGCACCAGAAACGTCGTGGGCTCCTGCTGGTCGCCCGTCTCGAGGCTGAAGCTGCTGCGGCCCACCCCCAGGAACAGCGAATGCTTCACCAGCTCCCGCTCCTCCGGGGTGAGCTGGGTGAGGATCTCCTGGAGGGCCGCCACGGGACTGTTGCGGCGGTTCTGCTGGCTCACCTCGAGAACCACGTTGCGCCGGGCCTGCTCCACTTCGAACACCGGGCCGATCGGGCGGCACCCCTGCGCCACCACTGGATCGAGCCCCCAGGCTCCGTCGATCAGGCAGCCGACGGCACCGCCACAGACCCGGTCGTCGAACAGCAGCGAGCCATGCGGGGCGCTGTGCTGTCCGGCGATGCCCCCCACCTTCGCCGCGGCGGGGCAGGCGTAGTCGAGGCCACTGATCAGGTCGTTGATGGCGGGAAAGCCGGGGTCGACCAGCAGCAGCATCGAGTGGGCCGTGGCGGGGTCGGGATTGCCCAGCAGTGCCAGCCAGGGTTCCGACGGACCGTCGAGGTCCGGAAGCTCACCGGCCTCGATGGCGAAGGGCATCAGCCTCGCCCCGGGCAGCCGCAGCAGCATCACGCTGACACCGGGCTCCCGCTCGAGCTCCCGGCTGTCACCCCCCTGCGGGGTGCCGACCACCCCGCCGCCCAGGCAGCCCAGCCAGTGGGTGGCCTGGAAGCGCTCACGCAGAAGCGGCAGCAGCCGCGGCAGATCACTGGCATAGCTGGCCGACACGAAGACCAGGCCCAGATCCGCCTTTCCGACGCCCCTGAGCTGCCGGCTGATCGCCTCGAGGGTGTCCTGCAGGGACGGGCTGGTCGCCAGGGCCGTGCGGCACCACGGAGTGGCCGTGCCGGAGCCCAGGCGACGGGCCAGCCAGGCGGGCATCGGGAAGGCAACCATCACTGGACCCTATCGCCTGCGGGAGGGTGCGGATAATGGCGCCTTACCGAACCCTCGCCGTGCCGGATTCGCTGTACCGCTCCATGGTGTGGCTCGACTACCGACTGGCCGTGCTGTTCACGGTCGGACTCCCGCTCGTGCTGCTCGTCTGGGCGGCGGTGCGGCGGGAGCGGGCCCTGGTGCGTCTGCTGGGGATCTACTGGAAGGTGGCGAGCCTGCTGCTGGTCACGGTGCTGCTGCTCACGGACCGCCAGCCCCTGGGCCTGGCCGTGGCCGTGGTCGCGCAGGTGCTGGTGCTGGTGTGCCTCTGGTTCTGGGTCGATCTCAATGAGGAGCTCGCCGACCTGCCGTCCTGGCGTGGCCTGCCGCTCACGGTGCGGATCTGGCGCTGGGCGATCAGTTTCTGGGCCGTGCTGGGCGCGCTGTTCAGCGCCACCGCCCTCGGCTGCATGGACGCCGCCCGGCTGGAGAGTCCCCGCTGTGCGGTCTGGCTTCAGCCGCCCCTGGAGCTGCATCGGCACGTCGCCTCCCTGTTCGCCTTCATTTTCGGCGGGCAGTGGACACCGGCGGTGGCCGCCTTCGTGGGTTACCTGGGGCTCGTGGCCTATGCGGTCGGCTTGCTGCAGTGGTTGCTGGTGCGTCTGCCGCGCCAGGGGAGGGTGGCCGGTGAGTTCTGAGCCGCCATCCGATCTCCTGCGGCAGCTCGAGGAGCTCAGCCGCCAGCGCCCCGACCGGGTGCTTCGCCTGCGCGGCCGGATCGACGCCGAGCCCCTGGAGCTGCTGATCTTCCGCGGCTTCTCCTGCAGCACGACCCATCCCACGGCGTTCGACCCGGATCAGACGGTCCTGCCCGATGGGGCCAGCCTGGAGGGGGCCGAGCTGCTGCGCGGACCGCTCGACCCTGCGGCGGAGGACTGTCTGGCCGGTCCCCTGGCGCCGGAGCACTTCCTGGAGCCGCAGGCCTGGCAGTAGGGCCGCCGCAACTGCCTAGCCTGCGTCCCAAACGCCGCGATGCAGCTCCGCCACGTCATCAACCTCCACAAGGGCCTCACCCCGTTCGTGGTGGCCGGCCTGATGGTCGGGTACGGCAACATGACGCTGGGTCCCTGGGTGTACCTGGCCCTGCACGGCACCTATGGCCTGATCTGGCTGCTCAAGGACGCCATCTTTCCGGACCGCCAGTGGCAGCAACCGATCGCCTGGCCGGTGGCGGTGCTCGGCTTCCTGATGCTGGGCCTGTACTGGATCGCTCCGTTTCTGCTGATCAGCAGCGGGCTGGAGCCACCCCTGCCCCTGGTGGCCGCGGCGATCGCGTGCAACATCCTCGGGGTGTTTCTGCACTTCTGCAGTGATGCCCAGAAGCACTTCACCCTGCAGGTCCGCCCGGGGCTGATCACCGAGGGTTTCTTCGCCCGCAGCCGCAACACCAACTATCTCGGTGAGCTGCTCATCTACCTGTCCTTCGCCCTGCTGGCGATGCACTGGCTCCCCTACCTGGTGCTGGCGGGATTCGGTCTGGGGGTCTTCCTGCCGAACATGCGCCGGAAAGATGCCTCCCTGGCCCGGTATCCCGCGTTCGAGGCGTACCGGGAGCGTTCGGGCCTGCTGCTGCCGAGTCTCCAGGGCTCCCGGCAGGGCTGAGGCTCCCGGCAGGGCTGAGGCTCCCGGCAGGGCATGGCAGGGCCCTGGGCCGGATCAGCAGATCACACCAGGATGGCCACGCAACGCCCGCAGAGGCTGGGGTGGGCGCTGGAGGTGCCGATGTCGCTGGTGTAGTGCCAGCAACGCTCACACTTCTCGCCCGCCGCCCGGGCGACGCGCACCGTGATGCCGTTCTGCTCGGTTTCGGCCAGCACGCCATCGGGGGGGGGACCACCGATCCTGAGGTCGGAGACCAGCAGCCAGTCGGCGAGGTCATCGACTCCCGGCTTGCCGCTGCTGGCCAGCCAGGCCAGGGCCTCGCGCAGGGGGGCCGTCGCGGTATCCCCGCTGATCGTCAGCTGCACCTGGGCCTCCAGGGAGGCGCCGATGCCCTCCCCGCCAGCCTGGTCGGCCCCGTGGCCGCCCTGTTTGCGGCAGGTTTCCAGCTGGCGGTTCACCAGGGCGCGCAGCTCGAGGATGCGCTCCATCGGCGGCTCCAGTGCCGGCTGCCGCCAGGCCGCGGGGGCGGTGGGCCAGCCCCGCTGAAACACCGAGGCCTCCGCCACGGGATAGGGGAGGTTCTGCCAGATGTCTTCCGCCATGTGGCTGAGCACCGGCGCAATCAGGCCGGCCAGCCGCTCCACCACCAGGCTCAGCACCGTCTGGCAGCTGCGGCGGCGGAAGTCGCCGGCCCCGCTCACATAGAGCCGGTCCTTGGCGATGTCGAGGTACACATTCGAGAGATCCACCACGCAGAAGTTCTGCAGGGCCTGGAAGAACCGGTAGAACTCGTAGCGCTCGAAGTCTCCCGTCACCGCATCGATCAGGGCGGCGGTGCGCTGCAGCATCCACTGGTCCAGCAGCGGCAGCTCCTCCACGGGGACGGCGTGACCGCCTTGCTCGCGAGGCCGCGGGTCGAAGTCGTGCAGGTTGCCCAGCAGGTAGCGCGCCGTGTTGCGCACCTTGCGGTACACATCGGCCAGCTGCTTCACGATGCCGGGGCCGAGGGGCACGTCGGCGGAATAGTCGACCGAGCTCACCCACAGCCGCAGCACGTCGGCGCCGTAGGCCGGCTCCTGCTTCTCGTTCCGGCCGCCCTCCACGAGCACCGCCGGATCCACCACGTTGCCGAGCGATTTGCTCATCTTGCGGCCCTTCTCATCGAGGGTGAAGCCGTGGGTGAGCACCCGCCGGTAGGGGGCATGGCCGTTCACGGCCACCGAGGTGAGCAGGCTGCTCTGAAACCAGCCGCGGTGCTGATCGCTGCCCTCCAGGTAGAGGTCGGCGGGGTAGCGCAGCATGTCGGGCCCGGGATCGGCATCGGAATTGGCATCGGCATCGGCATCGGCGCCGCTGTTCGCCGCTTCCGATCCCGGGGTGAGCCCGCCCAGGACGCCGGCCCAGGAGGAGCCCGAGTCGAACCACACGTCCATCGTGTCGGTGCCCTTGCGCCACTGGTCGGCCTGGTCCGTCAGCTCGGGAGGCAGCAGGCCGGCCTCATCGCGCTCCCACCACACGTCGGCGCCGTGCTCGCCGATCAGGGCCTGGATGTGGTTGAGGGTGGCTTCGTTGAGCAGCACCTCGCCGGTGTCGCGGTGATAAAACACCGGGATCGGCACGCCCCAGGTGCGCTGGCGGCTGATGCACCAGTCGCCCCGCTCGCTCACCATCGCCTCGATGCGGTTGCGGCCGCTGGCCGGCAGCCATTCCACCCGGGCGATGGCGTCGAGGGCGGCCTGGCGGAACCCCTCCACGGAGGCGAACCACTGCTCGGTGGCGCGGAAGATCGTGGGCTTCTTGGTGCGCCAGTCGTAGGGGTAGCGGTGTTCGTAGCACTGCTCGCTCAGCAGCACGCCGGCCTCCCGGAGGGCGGCCACGATCGCGGGGTTCGCGTCCTTGAGCACATTCGTGCCGGCGAAGGGACCGGCCTCGGCGGTGAGGTTGCCGGCCTCATCCACCGGGCAGAGCACCGGCAGGTTGTATCTGCGGCCGGTGTTGAAGTCATCCACGCCGTGGCCGGGAGCCGTGTGTACCAGGCCGGTGCCGGTTTCGGTGGTGATGTAGTCGCCGCCGATCACCACCGGGCTGGTGCGCTCCAGCAGGGGGTGGCGGTAGACGAGCCCTTCGAGGGCGGCGCCCTTCACCTGCAGCAGCGGCGTGAGTTCCAGGCCCAGGCTGCTCTCCAGGCTCTCGCGCAGGTCGGCAGCCACCACCAGATGGCTGGCGGCCGGGGCGGGAGTGTCCCCGGGATGGTCCCTGCGGGGCGCCACGGCGCAGATGGCGTAGTCGAGCCGCTCGTTCACCGACACCGCCAGGTTGGCGGGCAGGGTCCAGGGGGTGGTGGTCCAGATCGCCACGGCCAGGCCGCCGGCGGCGGTGGCGGCTTCGCGACTCAGCCCGGCCTCCGCGAGGGCCGCGGCGAACGGCTCCGGCAGCTCCACCGCCGGGAAGGCCACGTAGACGCTGGGGGAGGTGTGGCCGTCGGGATACTCGAGCTCGGCCTCCGCCAGGGCGGTGCGGGAGCTGGGGCTCCAGTGCACTGGTTTGAGGCCCCGGTAGATGTGGCCGGCCAGCACCATGGCGCCGAACACGCCGATCTGGGCGGCCTCGTAGGTCTTCTGCAGGGTGAGGTAGGGCTGCTCCCAGTCGGCCCAGATGCCCCAGCGCCGGAAGCCGGCCTTCTGGCCCTCCACCTGCTCGAGGGCATAGGCGTGGGCCTTGCGGCGAAGGCTGAGCGGCGTGAGCTCGGCGCGCTCGCCGCTGCTGAGGCCCTGCAGCACCTTCAGCTCGATCGGCAGGCCGTGGCAGTCCCAGCCAGGCACGAACCGCGCCCGCCGGCCCTGCAGCAGCGCCGTCTTGTTGATGATGTCCTTGAGGATCTTGTTGAGGGCGTGGCCCACATGCAGGGCCCCGTTTGCGTAGGGGGGGCCGTCGTGCAAGGTGAACACCGGGCCGCTGTTCTGCCGGCTGAGCCGCTCGTAGATCCGCTGCTCCGCCCAGAAGACCTGGATCTCCGGTTCCCGCAGCTTGGCGTTGGCCCGCATCGAAAACGGGGTCTGCAGCAGGTTGAGGGTGTCCTTGTAGGAGACAGGCGCAGAGCTGGCGGTCACGGCGCCTCGGGCAGCAAAGGGGGATTATCCCGCTTCGGCCCTGGGGGGCGACGGATCCTCGGGCGCTTCAGCCTCGCTCGGATCCGGGGGGGCAGCCGGCTCCGGGGCGTTGCGCAGCAGCTGGTCGACCCCATCCAGCGAGGTGACCTCCAGCCGAGGCTCCTCCTCGGTGGGCGGCTGCTGGGCTTCAGCCGGGTGGTCCGGGTGGGGGTCCGGCATGTCCTGCCGCACCCAGCGCTTGCTGCTGGTTCGCGGGCGGCGGCGTTCCGCGATCCAGCGGCCCAGGCCGCTCACGGCGCCACCGCTGACAGCCACCAGCCGAGCCAGGGTGGCGGCGAGCTCCTGGAGGCTCGTCTGCCAGCGCTCCTGGGACCACAGCCTCTGCTGCTCTTCGGGGCTCAGCTGTCTCCAGCGGCCCTGCCCGACCTCCAGGCCGAGCCGGCCGATCAGCAGGCCGCCGCAGAGAACGCCCAGCATCGGAGCTCCCGTCAGACGGTCGGAGCTGGTCACGAGCACCAGGCCCAGCAGCAGCACCACCGCCCCCCAGACCGAATCCCGGGGTCGGCTCAGTTCCGTGGCCAGCACGGGCAGCAGCAGGACGGTGAGACCCAGCAGCAAAGCCAGGACCCCACCCAGGACGGCAAGCATGGCGCAGGGGCAGTCCCCTCCATTCTTGGCGCAGGCCTTGGAGAAGGCGCTTGCTGGGGCACTGTCTGGGGCCAAGGCGGGGGCCAAGGCAGAGGCAGGCGCGTCGGCGCTGCCGGCGGCCGTGCCTACAGTCTCCCCACGCCCACCTGGCGGAATTGGTAGACGCGCTGGGTTTAGGTTCCAGTGGCTTCGGTCGTGGGGGTTCAAGTCCCCCGGTGGGCATCGGCCTTTTCTTAAGTTGCAGCCAGCGCGATGATCACAGGCCGCTCCCTTGTCCATGACCCAGGCTCCGGTTATCGAGCAGGCTGTGGCCGTTGAGCTGCCGCGCAGAAGCCCGTCCAGCGCAGTTCCCAAGCACTTTCTCGATCCCCCCGACCCGTGGAATCCCACCGTCGGCCTGTTCCTCGGAGGCTTCGGTCTGGCCGCCCTGACGATCTGGGGCTGGTTCGTGGGGCAGTGGCCGCTGCCGCTGTTGCTGATCACCGGCTTTCTGGCCCTGCACCTGGAGGGCACCGTCATCCACGACGCCTGCCACAACGCCGCCCACCCGAGCCGCTTCTGGAATGCGGTGATGGGCCATGGGGCTGCCCTGCTGCTGGGGTTCAGCTTCCCGGTGTTCACGCGGGTGCATCTGCAGCACCATGCCCATGTGAACGATCCGAAGCATGATCCGGATCACATCGTCAGCACCTTCGGACCTCTTTGGCTGATTGCCCCGAGATTCTTCTACCACGAGGTGTTTTTCTTCCGTCGCCGTCTCTGGCGTCGCTACGAATTGCTCGAGTGGGGAATTGCCAGGGGCGTTTTTCTCACCATCGTTCTGGCTGCTGCCAAGTTCGGATTTCTGCCCTTCATTTTCAACTGCTGGTTCGCCCCGGCCCTGATGGTGGGCGTCACCCTCGGTCTCTTTTTCGACTACCTCCCGCACCGCCCATTTCAATCACGCAACCGCTGGCATAATGCCCGGGTCTACCCCAGCCGACTGATGAACTGGCTGATCATGGGCCAGAACTACCATCTGATTCATCATCTCTGGCCATCAATTCCCTGGTTCGAATACCGGCCTGCCTATCACGCCACCAAGCACATTCTTGACGCCAAAGGATCTCCCCAGCGCCTCGGTCTGTTCGAAACCCGGGCCGACGGCCTGAATTTCCTCTACGACATCCTGCTCGGCGTTCGCAGCCATCGCAAACGTCGCAGCAAGCTGCGCCCCCTGGCCGCCCTGATGCCGACCCGCCATGCCCGCCGGCGGGTTCTTGAGGTGCTCCACCGCACGGCGGTCTCACCCGTTCGCTAGGGAGCACCAGGGGGGAGCTGCGATTCAGTCAGCCAGGATCTTCGGCACCCGGAAGAAATCGCCTTCGCGCTGGGGCGCCAGGTCGAGCAGCGCTTCGCGCACGGGAGTGGCCTCCACCCGGTCCTCGCGGGTGACGTTGACCACCTCCACAGCCCGGGTGGTGGGGGGGACCCCCTCGGTGTCGACGGCCTCGAGATGGGCCACGTAATCCAGGATGCGTTCCAGCTGGCCTGTGTAGGTGGCGATCTTGTCGTCCGGAAGGGCGAGGCGGGCCAGGTCGGCCACCTTGCGCACATCGTCAGCGCTGATCCTGCTCATCCGACCGGTAGGGCTGGGCCGACGCTAGCGCTCGGGCCTGCCCACCCCCCAGCGGTACAGGCATCCGTTCCCGGCATCGGTTCAGGCTTCTTCCGCCAGGAAGCGCTCCAGATCGCTGCTGAGGGCGGTGGCGGCCAGATCCAGGAAGAGCGCTCCGTCCGTGGCGCTGGCCAGGTAGGGATCGGAGCCCATGCGGCCATCCGGATGGCGCCGCCGGAAGTCTTCGGGGCCGTGGATCGGGCCCGCCGGCGCAGGAGTCGGCAGGGGTCGCTGCTTGGCGACCAGGCTCGGCTCCAGATGCAGGGTCAGCGCGATTTCGCTGGGGGTGGCGTGGTGCCCTTCCCGCTCGCCGTAGAGCTCCCGGGCTTTCTGCATCACGGGGGGGGCCATGAACCAGTTGGCCAGCCGGCAGCGCAGCCGCTCCGCCTGCGGCAGGCCCCGCGCCGCTGCGCTCGCGTGGGCCTGGGCGAACGCGGCCTTGGCGGTGGCGATGTTGCCGCCGTGGCCATTGATCACGAAGATCCGCTCGAAGCCGTGTCTGGCCAGCGAGAGCACCACGTCGTGGAGCACCGCCAGCAGGGTGCTGGGCTGAAGGCTCACCGTGCCGGCAAAGCCCAGATGGTGCTCGGCCATCCCGAAGGCCTGGGCGGGGGTGACCAGCACCCCGCAGCGGCGGCCGACCTCCAGGGCCACGGCCTCGGCCGTGAGGGCATCGGTGCCGATGGCTCCCGTGGGACCGTGCTGCTCGGTGGAGCCCAGCGGCACGATCACCCCTTTGCAGTCCTGGAGGTAGGTCTCCACCTCGGGCCAGCTGCGCAGCTGCAGCCGGATGGCCTCGGTGGTGCTCGCCGGTCGGGGCAGGGTCGTCAAGGCTTCGGGTTGGGTCATGGTGAACAGCGGCGGCACGGGTGGGTCTGCCTAGGATTCATCAGCGTGCTGAGCCAGTGGGGCCATGCTGCACCGCAAGCTGTACCAGTTCTGTGCCGAGAAGCGCCCGGTCTGGGTCTTCCTGCGCGATCAGCAGCGCTGGATTGAAGAGGCCCTGATCACCGAGATCGAGGGCGATCTGGTCACCCTCCGCTACGACGCCGAGGATGACGACGAAACCCACAGCTGGGAGGAAAGCGTGCGGCTCGACTCGATCGGTGCCGTCAGCACCCGCCTGGCCTATGTGAGCCGCAGCGGCATGGATGACATTCCCACCTCGGAGGACTGTCCCGAAGCGGAGCGGCTGAGCAGCTGAGCCGTCCCGGCGGTGCCGCTGGGAATCAGTCGTCAGTGGGCCGTGCCGTTGCCGTCGTAGTTGTCCGTGTCGTAGTAGCCACCCTTGGTGCCGAAGAACAGGGTGGCCAGGCAGAACAGTCCGCTGGTGGCCAGCAGGACCGTGGCCAGGGTGAAACCGGAGGAGTCCATGGCCGTGAGAGAGCTCGAATGGAATGGCCCCAGTCTGCTGCCCGCGGGCTTTTTTGCGCGACCCGCCGAGCAGGTGGCACCCGAACTGGTCGGTTGCCGGCTGGTCAGGCGCCTCGACGACGGCGGCCTGCTGAGCGGGCTGATCGTCGAGACGGAGGCCTATTCCCAGGAGGAACCCGCCTGCCACGGCCACCGGCGTCGTTCCCCCAGCAACGAAACGCTGTTTGGTGAGCCAGGTCGTTTCTATGTGTATGTGAGCTATGGCATCCACCACTGCGTCAACGTGGTGACGGGGCGATCCGACTGGGCCAACGGCGTGTTGCTGCGGGCTGTGGCCGTGCCCGGGGAGCCCGAGCGGGTGGCGGCCGGTCCGGCCCTGCTGGCCAGGCGCTTCGGTCTTGACCGCCGCCATGACGGCCTGCCCGTGCATCCAGCCTCGGGCCTGTGGCTGGCGCCCCGGCCCAGCACCCTGGGCCCTGCACCGGTGCTCACCCAGGCCCAGCGGATCGGCATCCGCGAGGGCAGAGAGCTGCTCTGGCGCTGGTATCTCCGCTCCAGCCGCAGCGTCAGCCGCCGTGCTCCAGGCGATCGCCAACCCCCCCGGCCCGGGGTGGCACTGGAGCCGTCAGGCGTCGGCCTCTAGGTTGTGGATGCGTGCGCTTCCCGCGTCTTGAGCAGCTGGGGTCACCGGCATGTGATCGATCTGGCGGCCTTCTCGCTCGAGGACTTCACCATGGTGCTGGAGCTGGCCCAGCGGTTCCGCACCATGCCGCTCACCGGTGCCCGCAGGCTCCCGGCCCTGCAGGGCCGGATGATGACGAGTCTGTTCTTCGAGCCGAGCACGCGCACCCGCAGCAGCTTCGAGCTGGCCGCCCGTCGGCTGTCCGCCGACGTCCAGAGTTTTTCTCCGGCCTCGAGTTCCCTCTCCAAGGGAGAGAGCCTGCTCGATACGGCCCGCACCTACGTGGCGATGGGCGCCGATGTGCTGGTGGTCCGCCACCGCTGCGCCGGGGTTCCCCAGCAGCTGGCGGAGGACCTCGACAGGGCTGGCGAACGGGTGGCGGTGCTCAATGCCGGCGATGGGCTGCACAGCCATCCCAGCCAGGGGCTGCTGGACCTGTTCACCCTGGCCCGCCACTTCGCTCCGGAGGCCCCAACCCCGGAGGTGCTGCGGGGCAAGCGGATCGTGATCGTGGGAGATGTGCTGCACTCCCGGGTGGCCCGCTCCAATCTCTGGGCCCTCACCGCCTGTGGCGTGGATGTGGTGCTGTGCGGCCCTCCCACCCTGGTCCCCGCCGAGTTCGCCGCCTTCGTGGCGGCACCGCCTCCCGGTCAGGCGGCCGATCCGGTGGCCCGACGCGGTTCGGTGCGGGTCAGCCGTGACCTGGATGCGGCCCTGGCCGGGGCCGATGCGGTCATGACGCTGAGGCTGCAGAAGGAACGCATGCGTGAGCACCTGCTCACCAGCCTGGAGGCCTACCACCGGGCCTATGGGCTGACGCACCGACGCCTGGCCGGTTGCGGCCGGACCATTCCGGTGCTCCATCCCGGGCCGGTGAACCGCGGAGTGGAGATCGCCGGTGCGCTGCTGGATGATCCGGCCCTCAGCCTGGTGGAGGAACAGGTCCGCAACGGGATCCCGATGCGGATGGCCCTGCTTTACCTGCTGGCGGCGGAAGCCATGGCCCCGGCCGAATTCACAGCAGTTTGAAGCCATCCAGCAGCAACCCGTAGAGCAGGCCGATGCGGGCCATGTCCAGGAGGCTGAGGCCCAGCGCCCCCCGCTGCTGTTGCAGCAGGGGTCTCCGGGCGCGGATCGCGATCTCCATGGCGGCGACGCAGACCAGGGCTCCGATCGGGTCAATCTGGGACAACTGTCCGCTGATCGAGGGCACCGCCCCCCCGATCGAAAAGCTGCCGAGCAGCACGATCAGCTGCAGCGACAGGCGGCGCCAGGGGTTCTCGGCCCAGGTCTGGAGCCGGGTTCCGGCCTCAGCGACCGTCTGCTGAAAGCGGGTCTGCTGGAGATTCGCCACGGGAAACAGGGGAAGACCGGGACGGGTCGAGGCAAGCGGTCAGGCATGGGCCCATCCGACGGGCGATTGGCGGCGGTTCTGAGCGTCGGCCCAGTCTGGGGTCTGGCGCGAGCCCTGGCCAGGACTTCGGATCCCGTTGCCGGGGAACAGCCTCGAGCGGATCGCCCCCCGCACGGATCAGCAACAGCACGGGTCAGCAACAGCACGGGTCACCAACCGGACGGGTTCCAACCGGACGGGCTATCCACAGGACGGGCTATCCACAGGACGGGCTATCCACAGGACGGATCACCTACAGGAGAATTCCGTTCCGATCGGATGTCTCCGGGAAGGATGTCCCACCTGACAGGAATCTCCCACAATGGAGGTCAGGATCGGGATGGAGGTCAGGATCGGGGCGATGTCAGGAAAGGGGTTGGCAGGGGGGGAAGCGATTGGATGATCCCCATCACCCGACCCGACCCTGCCACCACTTGTCTACACCATCTCTGGCGTGTTGACAGCAGTTCCCCGCTACTGATAGGGGATTCCAATGAAAAAAGCCCGGTGCACCTGCGGGGCCGGGCCGGATGATGGGGACGCCGTTAAAGAAGCGTTCCGAGTTGTGAAGAGCAAGGGGCTGGGGCCGTTTACCGGAGCGTCCCCTGAGGCCCTTGACGCCCGAGGGTGCAGCGCAAGGGCTGGACTCAGCTGTCGCTCTCCTTCTTGCGGGAGGACTTCCCCTCGAGCAGTTCGAGCAGCGCTTCCATCTGGGCCATCACGCCGCGGACCTCGCCCGCCTCGGGGAGGAGCCCGTCTTCCATCACGCCCTGATGCATTTCGCGGAGCTCCTGGCGGATGTAGCGCAGGTGGCTGACCACCTGTTCGCGCTTGGACTGCGACATGAATGGACGACGGCTGTGCCGTCTCTTTTACCCTATCGCCGGCAGGCTAGGGGTCAGCGCTGGCCGAATCGGGCCCTGGCCTGCGCGTAGAAGGCCGCATCGATACCGTCGAGCCCCGCTTCTCGGGCCATGGCTTCAACCCTTTTGCGGACGGCTGGCCTGACGAAGAAGGGCACCTCCTTCAGGTGTTGCTCTGCTTCGGGCGTCCAGGGGATCAAGGGCCGGGCGTCCAGTTCGTGAGCTCGAATGGAGAATAGGGGACTCGAACCCCTGACCTCTGCGGTGCGATCGCAGCGCTCTACCAGCTGAGCTAATTCCCCCTTCAGCCACCCATTATCTCCCTCGACTCCCATGACCGCGTCGATCACACCGGAACGGCTGGCCGCTTTCGACGAAGCCATGGCGGCGGAACTGGCTCGGCGCCTTGAGGAGGACGACTACCCCTCCCCCTTTGACGGACTCACCGACTGGCATCTGATGCGGGCCCTGGCGATCCACAGGCCTGAGCTGGCCCGTCCCTATGTCCACCTGGTGGATCAGGAGCCCTTTGATGAAGACTGATCCGCTGGCGGGGCGGCGGATTCTGGTCGGCATCAGCGGCAGCATCGCCGCCGTCAAGGCCCCCCTGCTCGTGAGTGCCCTGGTCCAGCGCGGTGCGGAGGTGCGCTGTGTGCTGACTCCCAGCGCCGAGCGGCTGGTGAGTGCGGAGGCCCTGGCCTGCCTGAGTCGCCAGCCCTGCGCCCTGGAGGCGGATCAGTGGAGCCATCGCACCTCCCGGCCTCTCCACATCGACCTGGCCGAATGGGCTGAGCTGGTGCTGCTCGCACCCCTGAGCGCCACCACCCTGGCCCGCTGGGTCCACGGCCTCGGCGACACCCTGCTGGCCAGCACCCTGCTGGCCTGCGAGGTGCCCGTTCTGGCGGCCGCCGCGATGAACACCGGCATGTGGGAGTCGCCCGGGGTCCGCGAGAACTGGACGCGCCTCGGGGCTTTCCCCCGGGTCCTGCCGCTTGGGCCCTCCGAGGGTCTGCTGGCCTGTGATCGCCAGGGGCAGGGCCGGATGGCCGCGCCGGAGCTGCTGCTGCTGGCCCTCGAATCGCTTGTGCTGCGGGGCTGGGAGCGGGACTGGCAGGGGCGGCGTCTTCTCGTGAGCGCAGGGCCCACCCGGGAGCCCCTCGACCCGGCCCGCTGCCTCACCAACCCCAGCAGCGGACGGATGGGGGTGCTGCTGGCTCAGGCCGCCCGACTGCGGGGCGCCCGTGTGGACCTGGTCCACGGTCCCCTGGCCGTGGAGCCGGGCTGGCTCGAGGGGCTCGCCTGCCATCCGGTGCGGACCGCGGCCGAGATGGCCGTGGCCCTCGCGGCGAACCAGCCGGAGGCCGATGCGATCGCCATGGCGGCGGCGGTCGCCGACCACCGCAGGGCCGAACCGCTGGCGGAGAAGCTGGGCAAGCGGGAGCTGGAGCAGGCCCTCTGCAGCGGCTGGGAGGCGGTGCCGGACCTGTTGATGGAGCTCGTTGCCCATCGTCCGGCGGGGCAGCGGATTCTGGGTTTTGCGGCCCAGTCCGGCGCTGTGCTGGAGCAGGCCCGGCTGAAGTTCCGGCGCAAGGGCTGTGATCTGCTGTTCGCCAACCCGATCGATCGGCCCGGCCTTGGCTTCGGGGCCGAGCAGACCATGGGGTGGCTGCTGGGCCCTGGCGATGCGGTGGAGCCGCTGGAGGCCGACTCCAAGCACGCGATCGCCCATCGCCTGCTCACGGCGTTGCTGATGTTCAGGCCGCCAGCTGATGCGGATCCTGCGGCGGCGCCGGGCTGGAGGATTCCAGCGGAGCGGGAGCCTCGGCCTGTTCCCGCTGCAGCAGATCCATGAACGTGCGCAGCTGCAGCCTCGGGATGTAAGGCCAGCCACCGCTCTGCTCCATCTGGCGCAGCAGGGTGAAGAGATGGTTGCGATCGGCGGGGAGGCTGGTCCGGAAGGGGCCGTCCTGAATCGTCCGGTGCAGCTGCTCCAGCTGGCGCAGCAGGGCGAGCAGGCCCTCGGGCTGCTCGGCGAGCTCATCGGCCAGGCTGGCCACCTGGTTCACCAGGCTGTCGAGGTGGTTCTGCTGGTCGGCTGTCAGGGCCATATTCCGGTTCGCGCGCGGGTTGATTCGGCTCTCGGATAAAGGTTGTTGAGAGCCGCGACATCGTACGGGGAATCAGGGTTTTGCACCGGTAGGATCCGCCCCAGCCCAGTTCCTGCCCCCTCTCTGCGGCGTTCTCCCCATGCGTTTTCGTCCTCTGCTGGCCCTCGCCCTGGCGCTGTGCCTGACCCTGGTGACCGCCTGCAGCGGTGGGGCCAAGGCCGGGGACCGTTCCAGCCTCACCTACGACGACATCCACAACACCGGTCTGGCCAATGACTGCCCGACCCTCCCGGATTCGGCCCGCGGATCCATTGCCCTCGACCCCTCCGGTGACTACAAGCTGCAGGAGATCTGCATGCACCCCAGCGAGGTCTATGTGAAGGGAGAGCCCGCCAACAAGCGGCAGGAGTCCCAGTTCGTCGCCGGCAAGATCCTCACCCGCTACACCACCAGCCTTGATCAGGTCTACGGCGATCTCAACGTGACCGGGGGCGGCCTGAGCTTCAAGGAGCTGGGCGGCCTCGACTTCCAGCTGATCACCGTGCTGCTGCCCGGTGGGGAAGAGGTGCCGTTCGTCTTCTCCAGCAAGGAACTCGAGGCCAAGGCTGACGGAGCCTCCATCAGCACCAGCACCGACTTCACGGGCAGCTACCGCGTGCCGAGCTACCGGACCTCCAACTTCCTGGATCCGAAGGCCCGGGGCCTCACCACCGGCTACAGCAGTGCCGTGGGCCTGGTGCCGGCCGGAGACGACTTCACGGGTGAGACCGTGAAGCGTTATGTGGACGGTACCGGCACCATGGACCTCTCCATCACCAAGGTCGATCCCGCCACCGGCGAGTTCGCCGGCGTGTTCACGGCCATCCAGCCGTCTGACACCGACATGGGCACCAAGCAGGCCCTGGACGTCAAGATCACCGGACAGCTCTACGGTCGCCTGGAGAAGGCCTGAGCGCGCCAGCTGCCGGCCCGTCCATCGGCCGTCCACTCCCCGGGGGCCTGAGGGTCCCCTTTTCCCGGGGGGCCTGAAGGCCCCCTTTTTCTATGGAATGGCCCCGGTCTGGGAGAATCCAGCCCGATCCACGTCCGACGCGTCCGATGTCCGCCACCCTCACCACCGGTCTGATTGCACCCCATGGCGGGTCGCTCGTCGATCTGATGGTGACCGAGGGGCAGCGGGAGGCGGTGCGGGCCAGTGCGGATCGGCGGGTCGAGTGCAGCGACCGCAATGCCTGCGATGTCGAGTTGCTCGTGGTGGGGGGCTTCTCGCCCCTGCGGGGCTTCATGCACCAGGAGGACTATGACGCGGTGGTGGCGACGAACCGCACCACCAGTGGCCTGTTGTTCGGCCTGCCGATCGTCTTCGACACCGACGACGAGAGCATCGCCATCGGCGACCGGTTGCTGCTGACTTACCACGGCCAGGAACTCGCCGTGTTCACCGTCGAGAGCAAGTGGGAGCCCGACAAGGCCAGGGAGGCCCAGGGCTGCTACGGCACCACCTCGATCGAGCATCCCGCCGTGCGGATGATCAGCGGCGAGCGGGGCCGTTTCTACCTGGGGGGACAGCTTCAGGGGCTGGAGCTGCCCCGGCGGGTGTTCCCCTGCAAGACCCCGGCGGAGGTGCGGGCCACGCTGCCCGAAGGCCAGAGCGTGGTGGCGTTCCAGTGCCGCAATCCCATTCACCGTGCCCACTACGAACTGTTCACCCGGGCGCTCGATGCCGGCAACGTGAGCGCCCAGGGAGTCGTGCTGGTGCACCCCACCTGCGGGCCCACCCAGGATGACGACATCGCCGGAGCGGTGCGCTTCCAGACCTACGAGCGCCTGGCGGCCGAGGTCGACAACCCTCGCATCCGCTGGGCCTACCTGCCCTACTCGATGCACATGGCCGGTCCCCGGGAGGCCCTGCAGCACATGATCATCCGCAAGAACTACGGCTGCACCCACTTCATCATCGGTCGGGACATGGCGGGCTGCAAATCCAGCCTCACCGGCGAAGATTTCTATGGGCCGTATCAGGCCCAGGACTTCGCCCGCGACAACGCCACCGAGCTGGGCATGGAGACCGTGCCCTCCCTCAACCTCGTCTACACCGAGGAGGAGGGCTACGTGACCGCGGAGCATGCCGAGGCGCGGGGTCTCCATGTGAAGAAGCTGAGCGGCACCCAGTTCCGCCAGATGCTGCGGGGCGGCGAGGAGATCCCCGAATGGTTCGCCTTCCGTAGTGTGGTCGAGGTGCTTCGGGCTGCGGCCTGACGCCCCGCCCGGCCTCCGGGCCCGGGGGCCGGTTAACATTCTGTTACTTCTTTCTCAGCTGAGGCGTGGCCGTGAAAAAACGTTGGCGCAACGCGGGTCTGTACGTCCTCCTGGTGGTCGTCCTGATCGCCGTGGGCACGGCCTTCCTCGATCGCCCCGATCCGGCCAATGCTCCGCGAACGCTGCGTTACAGCGACTTCGTCGAGGCCGTCCAGGACAACGAAGTCTCCCGGGTGGTGATCTCCCCGGACCGCGGCACGGCCCAGGTGGTCGAGAATGACGGCCGCCGCGCCGTTGTCAACCTCGCCCCTGACAAGGACCTGCTCAAGCTGCTCACGGACCACGACGTGGACATCGCCGTGCAGCCCAGCCGTGAGCCGGCGGCCTGGCAGCAGGCCGCCGGGAGTCTGATCTTCCCCCTCCTGTTGCTCGGTGGTCTCTTCTTCCTGCTGCGCAGGGCCCAGGGCGGCGGCGGCAACCCCGCCATGAGTTTCGGCAAGAGCAAGGCGCGGGTCCAGATGGAGCCCCAGACCCAGGTCACCTTCGGTGATGTCGCCGGCATCGAGGGCGCCAAGCTCGAGCTCACCGAGGTGGTCGACTTCCTCAAGAACCCCGATCGCTTCACCGCCGTCGGCGCCAAGATTCCCAAGGGTGTCCTGCTCGTCGGTCCTCCGGGCACCGGCAAGACCCTCCTCGCCAAGGCCGTGGCCGGTGAGGCGGGTGTGCCCTTCTTCTCGATCTCCGGCTCCGAGTTCGTGGAGATGTTCGTGGGCGTCGGTGCCAGCCGCGTGCGCGACCTCTTCGAGCAGGCCAAGAAGAACGCCCCCTGCATCGTGTTCATCGATGAGATCGATGCGGTGGGCCGCCAGCGTGGCGCCGGCCTCGGCGGCGGCAACGACGAGCGTGAGCAGACCCTCAACCAGCTCCTCACGGAGATGGATGGTTTCGAGGGCAACACCGGCATCATCATCGTCGCGGCCACCAACCGCCCGGATGTGCTCGATGCGGCGTTGATGCGTCCGGGTCGTTTCGATCGCCAGGTGGTGGTCGACCGCCCCGACTACAGCGGCCGTCTGCAGATTCTCGAGGTCCACGCCCGTGGCAAGACCCTGGCCAAGGATGTGGATCTGGACAAGGTGGCCCGCCGC
This sequence comes from Aphanothece stagnina RSMan2012, assembly GCF_046764815.1. NCBI lineage: Bacteria > Bacillati > Cyanobacteriota > Cyanophyceae > Chroococcales > Aphanothecaceae > Aphanothece > Aphanothece stagnina. Next base: position 4,454 of record NZ_JBKOUC010000021.1, on the reverse strand, counting down.
ACCCCCGGTTTCACCGGAGCCGACCTCGCCAACCTGCTGAACGAGGCGGCGATCCTGGCGGCTCGGCGCCAGCTCACCGAAGTCTCGATGGATGAGGTCAACGATGCCATCGAGCGGGTCATGGCCGGTCCGGAGAAGAAGGATCGGGTCATGAGCGAGCGCCGCAAGCGCCTCGTGGCCTACCACGAGGCCGGCCATGCCCTGGTGGGCGCGCTGATGCCCGACTACGACCCGGTGCAGAAGATCTCGATCATTCCCCGCGGCCAGGCCGGCGGTCTCACCTTCTTCACCCCCAGTGAGGAGCGGATGGAGTCGGGCCTCTATTCCCGTGCCTATCTGCAGAACCAGATGGCCGTGGCCCTCGGTGGTCGCGTTGCCGAGGAGATCGTCTACGGCGATGACGAGGTCACCACGGGTGCCTCCAACGACCTGCAGCAGGTCGCCCGGGTCGCCCGCCAGATGGTCACCCGTTTCGGCATGAGTGAGCGTCTCGGCCCTGTCGCGCTCGGCCGCAGCCAGGGCGGCATGTTCCTCGGTCGGGACATCGCGGCTGAGCGGGATTTCTCCGAGGACACCGCCGCCACCATCGACGAGGAGGTGAGCCAGCTGGTGGAGGAGGCCTACCGCCGGGCCACCGAGGTGCTCACCAACAACCGTGCGGTGCTCGATGAGCTCGCCGATCTGCTGGTGGAGAAGGAGACGGTGGACGCCGAAGACCTGCAGGAGCTGCTGCTCCACAGCGACGTCCGGGTTGCCGAGTACGTCTGAGCCATCCCGCCCGATCGACGCCTACGGGCCCCTGATCCAGTCGCTGCACCACCAGCCCCTGCTGGTGGTGCTTCGCGCTGAGCGGCCCCTCGATCTCCGTGAGCGCCTGGCGCGGCTGGAGGGCCTGGGGGTGCGGCAGGTGGAGATTGCCTGGAGCGGCCATCCCCAGTGGAGCGCCCAGTGCGCCTGGCTGCGGATGGCCTTCCCCCGCCTGAATCTGGGGGCGGCTTCGGTGGTCGGTCGGGACGCCCTGGAGGCGGCCGCTGCAGCCGGGCTGGCCTATGCCGTCTCCCCTGTGCTGGACGAGGACCTGCTCAGCCAGGCCAGGCAGTGCGGACTGGCGCTGGTCCCCGGCGTGATGAGCCCCAGCGACGTGCACCGTGCCCGGCAGCTTGGCTGCCCGGTCGTGAAGTTGTTCCCGGCGATCACCGTGGGCAGCGGCTACTGGCGGCGGCTGCGGGACCCCCTGGGCCCCTTGCCCGTCTGCGTGGCGGCTGGAGGTCTGGCTGTGCCGGATGTGATGCCCTGGCTCGAGGCGGGTGTGGATGCCGTGGCCCTGGGCGGTCGCCTCGACGCGCCGGATGCCTGGTCGGCCCTGGGGGATCTGATCGGGAGACTGGCTGATCTCCCCAGACGCTGCTGATGGCGCGGCGCCAGCCTCAGCGGCAGGGCACGGGCCTCACCAGAAACTGCACTGCCCCTGCTGACGCAGCAGGTGATCCGCCAGAACGAGGGCGACCATCGCTTCGACCATCGGCACGGCCCGGGGCACGACGCAGGGATCGTGCCGGCCCTTGGCGGCCAGGGTGGTGGCCGCCCCCTGGGCATCGATGGTCTGCTGTTCCTTGCGGATCGTCGCGGTCGGTTTGAACGCCACCCGGATCACGATCTCCTCGCCGTTGCTGATGCCCCCCTGGATGCCGCCGGAGTTGTTGGTGGCGGTGTGCAGCCGGCCGTCGGCCGTGGGCAGGAAGGCATCGTTGTGCTCGCTGCCCTTGAGCAGGGTGCCCGCGAAGCCCGAGCCGATCTCGAAGCCCTTGGTGGCCGGCAGGGACATCACCGCCTTGGCCAGATCGGCTTCCAGCTTGTCGAACACCGGCATGCCCAGACCCAACGGCGCCCGGCGCACCACGCACTCGATCACCCCACCACAGGAGTCGCCCTCCCGGCCGATGGCCTCGATCCGCTCGATCATCCGGTCGGCGACAGCGGCATCGGGGCAGCGCACGATCGTGCGCTCCACATCCTCCAGACTCACGGCCGCTGGATCGATGCCGCTGGCCTCGATCGTGTGGATGCGCTTCACCCAGGCCAGCACCTCCGTGCCGCTCGCCCTGGCGAGGAGCTGCTTGGCGATCGCTCCTGCGGCCACACGCCCGATCGTTTCACGGGCGGAGGCCCTGCCACCACCGCTGCGGGCCTGGATGCCGTATTTCGCCTGGTAGGTGGCATCAGCATGGGAGGGGCGGAAGGCCACCGCCATCTCCTTGTAATCGCCCGGCCGCTGATCCTTGTTGCGCACCACCATGGCGATGGGGGTGCCCAGGGTCACCCCATCCAGCAGCCCGCTGAGGATCTCGACCCGGTCGTCCTCCTTGCGGGGGGTCGTGATCCTGCTCTGTCCGGGTTTGCGGCGGTCGAGCTCACGCTGGATCGCCTCCAGATCCAGTTCCAGGCGCGGCGGGCAGCCATCCACGATCACCCCCACCCCACCGCCGTGGGATTCACCGAAGGTGCTGATGCGAAAAAGCTGGCCGAAGCTGCTGCCCATGGCTGCCACCCGATCCAGCGAGCGTAGGGGGTGGTCCCTTGCAGCGACAGCGCGACCTGCAGCGCGACCTGCCGGCGTGCTCAGCTCGCCCGGGCCGCCAGCCCGGTCTCCTGGGCCTCCAGTCGGTTGAGCGATTTCAGGAAGGGGATCGAGAGCAGCACGGTCACCACCACATAGGTGAGAACCGCCACCGTGACCCCCGGCAGATCCCGGGCGTGGGTGGTGGCAAACATCAGGGCCATGCCGGGATTGCGCATGGAGGTCACCAGGGCCACGGTGATGCGCTCACGGCGGTTCTGGCCGGCCAGGCTGTAGCCCAGGCCCAGGCTGATCACCACCATCGCCACCATCAGCAGCAGGCCCATGGCATTGGCGCTGATGTAGGGCAGCAGCTTGGGCCCGGCCTTGAACAGCACGGCGGCGACCAGCAGCAGGAAGAGGCCATTGGCCAACTTGTTCAGGGGGGATTCGATCCGGTTGGCCAGATCGGGCTTGAACCCCTGAATCGCCATGCCGACCAGCAACGGCAGCACCTGGGTGCGACCCACCTGCAGGGCCACCTCCAGGGGGCCGATGTCCCAGGCTGTGGTGGCGTAGGCCGCCCGGTACACATCGGCCATCACGGGCACCGAGACGATGGCGCTGATGGCGGCGCTCACCTGCAGCACCGCCGCCAGTTCCCGGTCTCCACCTTTCTGGCCGGCCTTGCGGAGCGTGAGGGGGGCGCTGGGGCACACGGCCATCAGGGCCAGGCCGATCCGGGTGGAGGGCCCCAGTCCCTGGCCGACCGGCAGATGCAGCAGAGCCAGGGCCACCAGCGGCAGCAGCAGGCAGGAGGCCGGCAGCACCCTCAGGAACAGCCCCGGGCGCTGGCGGATCCGGACCAGAGCCTGAGGGTTCAGGCCCATCCCCAGGGCCAGCATGATCGTGAACAGGGTGATCGAGGCGAACATGCGAGCGCGGGCGTTGCCAGGCCAGTGCCCCGAACCCTAGGGAGGTGGCTCTGACCTGCCTGGAATTGTCACTGCAGGAGCGCGTCACTGCAGGAGCGGATCCCGAGCCGGACGGCGACCACAAAAAAGCCCCCCTCGTGGGAGGGGGGCCAGCGGGATTCCGTTGTTGATCCTGAGGCGTAAGCCTCAGCCGGGCTGTTCAGCCTCAGCCGATCGCCGGGGCGGTCAGCGCCACGGGGGTGGCTTCCGCAGCGGCCAGGTCGAGCGGGAAGTTGTGAGCGTTGCGCTCGTGCATCACTTCCATGCCCAGGCCAGCGCGGTTCAGCACATCAGCCCAGGTGTTGATCACGCGGCCCTGGCCGTCGAGGATCGACTGGTTGAAGTTGAAGCCGTTCAGGTTGAAGGCCATCGTGCTCACGCCCAGGGCGGTGAACCAGATGCCGATCACAGGCCAGGCAGCCAGGAAGAAGTGCAGGCTGCGGCTGTTGTTGAAGCTGGCGTATTGGAAGATCAGGCGACCGAAGTAACCGTGGGCAGCCACGATGTTGTAGGTCTCCTCTTCCTGGCCGAACTTGTAGCCGTAGTTCTGGCTCTCGCTCTCGGTGGTCTCACGCACCAGGCTGCTGGTCACCAGCGAACCGTGCATGGCGGAGAACAGGCTGCCGCCGAACACACCGGCCACACCCAGCATGTGGAAGGGGTGCATCAGGATGTTGTGCTCAGCCTGGAACACCAGCATGTAGTTGAAGGTGCCGCTGATGCCGAGGGGCATGCCGTCGGAGAAGGAGCCCTGACCGAAGGGATACACCAGGAACACGGCGCTGGCAGCAGCCACAGGGGCGCTGTAGGCGACGCAGATCCAGGGGCGCATGCCGAGGCGGTAGGAAAGTTCCCACTCGCGGCCCATGTAGCAGAAGACGCCGATCAGGAAGTGGAAGACAACCAGCTGGTAAGGACCGCCG
>NZ_JBKOUC010000020.1:0-56046 GCF_046764815.1 Aphanothece stagnina RSMan2012 | reverse complement strand
GCCAGCGGGGTCACCGCAGCCCACAGGACGGACAACCTGGTGGAACTGCTGCAACCGGGCAGCTTCGTCAAACTGCGCAACCAGCCGGCCGATCTTCCCCCGTTTCAGCTGATTCAGTGCAAGGGAGGGCGCTGCTGGGTCCGCCAGCAGGCCTGGGGGGCCCAGGTCCACTGGGAGGTGGCCCACCGACAGCTGACCGCAGCGGCCTGAACGCACCCTCAGCCCAGCCCCAGCGCTGCCCTGCAGACCCACCCATACATCCGACCCATACATTGGGAACGTCGTTGCCGCCCACCGGCCCTTGATCGAGCGTTACACACTGCCCGAGATGGGCGCCATCTGGAGCGAAGAGGCCAAGTTCCAGAGCTGGCTGGATGTGGAGATCGCCGCCACCGAAGCCAACTGCGAGCTGGGCCAGGTGCCCCAGGAGGCCCTCGCCACCATCAAGGAGAAGGCCCACTTCGAGGTGGAGCGGATTCTCGAGATCGAGGCCGAGGTGCGTCACGACGTGATCGCCTTTCTGACCAACGTGAACGAACACGTCGGCGATGCCGGACGGTACATCCACGTGGGCATGACCAGCTCCGACGTGCTGGACACCGGTCTGGCCCTGCAGATGAAGGCCTCGGTGCAGCTGCTGCGGGGCGAACTCGACCACCTCGTTGAGGCCTTGAAAACGCTCGCCAAGGCCCACAAAGACACCGTGATGATCGGCCGCTCCCATGCCATCCACGGCGAGCCGATCACCTTTGGCTTCAAGGTGGCCGGCTGGTTGGCCGAAGCCCTCCGCAATCAGGAGCGTCTGGAAAGGCTCGAGCAGGTGGTGGCTGTGGGACAGATCAGTGGGGCCATGGGGACGTACGCCAACACCGATCCCCGGGTGGAGGCGATGGCCTGCGCCAGGCTCGGCCTGGTGCCGGACACGGCCAGTACCCAGGTGATTGCCCGCGACCGGCACGCGGAGTACATCCAGACGCTCGCCCTGGTGGGCGCCGGGCTGGAGCGCTTCGCCACGGAAATCCGGAACCTGCAGCGCACCGATGTGCTGGAGGTGGAGGAGAATTTCGCCAAGGGGCAGAAGGGCAGCTCCGCCATGCCCCACAAGCGCAATCCGATCCGCAGCGAGCGCATCAGCGGGCTGGCGAGGGTGCTGCGGAGCTATGTCGTGGCCGCCCTGGAAAATTGTGCCCTCTGGCACGAACGCGACATCAGCCACAGCTCCGTGGAGCGCATGATGCTTCCGGATTGCTCCGCCACCCTGCACTTCATGCTGCGGGAGATGGCCGAGGTCGTTCGTGGCCTGGGGGTCTACCCCGAGAACATGGTGCGCAACCTCAACATCTATGGAGGTGTGGTCTTCAGTCAGCGCGTCCTGCTGGCACTCGTCGAGGCGGGCCTCAGCCGTGAGGCGGCGTACAGCGTGGTGCAACGCAACGCCCATGCCGCCTGGAACAACGATGGGGGCAACTTCCGACACAACCTGGAAGCGGATGCCGAGGTGACCAGCCGACTGAGCGCCGAACAACTGGCGGCATGTTTCTCAACCGACCTGCATCGGGCCAATCTGGATGTGATCTGGACCCGACTCGGGCTTTGATTGCCGCACGGGCGGGTTCACACGTGGTGGTGAGCCCGCCCGAGGATCCGTTGGGCCGGGTACGAATCTGTGGGGCCCAGCGCTGTTGGCGCTGGACCAGATGGACAGATCCAAGTGACTCGGGGGAGGCATCGACCAAGCCAAGACAGGGTCGATCCTCAACCCGGTCTTGTGCCCCAACATTGTCAGGGCATCTGGTCAGATGGCCTGATCAAAGATATCTCAACGCGTCAGGATGTTGTAGAGGGATGCTGCATTCAACAGCGGTCCAAGGGGGGCAACGGCCTGGCTCAACGTATCGTTGAAGCGGGTCCAGTTGTTGCGATAGACAACCACCACGTCCCCGTTGCGCAGGGGTGGGTTGGTTTCAGATCCCAGGGGGGCTGCAGGATCAAAAGGAACCTGACGGGACATCATCGTCCCGTCAGCCTCAAGCCGGAGCAGCCTGATATTCGACTCCTTGGCTCGCTGCGGATCAAGCCCACCAGCGGCCAGAACGGCATTGGCGAGAGCACTGTTGGACTTCACCTGCTTGACACCAGGATTGACCACTTCTCCAACCACGTTCACAGAGATGGCATCGGGAGCGAAATTCGAGGAAGCCGATGCGATCAAAGCCTCGCTGGTCTGAACACCCTCAACTTTTGAGACGCTAATCATATCCCCATCATAAATTAATGGATTTACCGCGGAACCCGCACCCATCAATACCCTAAGGTAATCAAATCGATACTCCTGCGGCGGTCCACCTGGAACGTCGCTCGGTCGCACCAACACGAGCTTGGAGAGATCGCCCAAGGCTGTAATGCCCCCAGCCTGCTGGATGGCATCCACCATGGTGGGCCACCCCGATGTGTTGACGGTTGTACCGACTGATCCGGGGCCGGAGGCTCGCACCGTAGCGGTGGTCGGTTGCTGGGTGAGGGTGTAAAAACCCGGGCGCTCGACCTGACCCACCAAGGAGATACGCACCGGTCGGGGCGCGATGAGGTCGATGTAGACCAGTGGGCGACGCAGAATACTCGCGTAGAGCTTGGTGATGCGCTGGTTCGCCTCATCCAACGTCAGCCCCCACACCTTGACCGACCCGATGCGGGGCAGATTGATGGTCCCATCACTGAGAACCTCCGTCTCGGCCTCGTACCCTTCAACCTTGAAGACCGATACCCTGACGCGATCCCCTGGACCGAGGCGGTAGCGGAACCCGCTGTTGCGCGGATCGCTCGAATACCGCCGCGCCAAACTTTCGGAGGCTGGCCTCACCGCGGCGGCTGGCCGAACCGTTGCGGCTGGCCGTGGGGAGGGCATCAGCGCAGGTGAAGAGGTCGATCCGGAGGGCTCGCTGCCCTCTTCGGTCATCGGGAAGGCCTGCGGCTGACGGCTCTGCTGGGCCTGGACCGGGTGAAGCCAGCCTGTCGCCAGGCCCTGACTCAGGATCAGGGCGCAAGCTCCGATCCTCAGCGTTGGGCCTCCTGGAGCCGATCGACGGAACGGGAGCTTGCGGGTCATGGGCAACAGAGACGGAACGAGGGCCCGAGAGGTCCTGCAGGAACAGGCCTCAAAGTGGCGCTCACTGTAAGGGGAGCCCATGGGCAAAGCCAGGTGGCAGTCCATGAACCGGAAGCAGGGCAGGGGCTGACCCCCAGGCAGCAACAATCCAGAGAGCCAGCCGCCAGCCTGACCAACTGGCTCTCCTCAGCGGCACGTGGATGCCAGAGCGGCACGCCAAAGCCCCGCTGGAGCTTCAGATCGGGGGTGGAGGGGGCCTTCTGGAGCCCGGGATCACGGCACAGCAGGGGGGCTACACGCGCCGCCGACAGGCCAGGCCAGGAACGTGCCACCACCGGCGAAGCCACCTCCTGGCTAGCTGCATCCGGCCTGGCGGCCCTGGAAAGGCCAACGCCCTGGGACCGTGGGCGCCGGAGTTCCATACTACGATTCGTTATGAAACACTACGCCTGACAGTCAGGCCAGACTCTTTCAACCCTTTGCACTCGCTCAGACCCGACAGCCGATGATTCCCCTGAGCCGAGTACTTATCGATGACATCAAGCCATTTTTCTTTTTCTCGAACTACGGCCTTACGCTATATCTGATACCGGGCAATACGTTCGATAATTTTGCCGACGAAGTTGGCCTTTTGCGTGAGCTCACATACCGCCAGAAGCTTTCAGGATCCGGCAAAAACAAGGACCTTGATCGCAGGGATCCCTATTACGACCATTTTGTACTGGTCGACGACAACACATTTGCCCTTGCAGGCACCGCCCGCCTGCAATTTGTGCCCGACCAGAACTCCTCAGGGGAGCCTGCGTCGACTGGATTTCCGCATGGATCGACAACTTCTTACCTCGAACATGTCTACCCTGGAATTAAAAATTCTCTGATGGCTAAAGGCAGCCACCTGGAAATCGGACGGGTTGCCATTTCTCCCGCTTTTCAGCGTCAACCAGCGTCCCTGATGACCTTGTTTCGGGGTGGCCTGCAGGCCGCCATCGCGTCTGGATACACCTCGGTCTACGGGCTCGTTTCCTACAACCACTTTCAGTATCCCGGAGTTGTCAACGACTTCTTCCTGCGTTCCTTGATGCTCCCGCCCTTCCGCAGCAACGTCACGGACCTGCCTCCGGCCCGTTACCCCCGCGGCTTCCGAGGCGACGAAGAGCACGCAGACGGCCGTTGCCAGACGATCCAGCAACTGGAAACCGAGGCACAGAAGCATCATTCCGAGTTCAGACTTCCCGTACTCCTGCGCCAGTACATCAATCTGATGGGAGCCAAAACCCACGACATCTCCCTCGCAAAGGATTTCAATCAGATCACCGAAATCCTGATGACTGCGGACCTCACCCAGGTAGCTCCCAGACGCTTGCAGCACTTCGTGGGCTTCCCCCATGCCGAGGTCTACCGAAAGTTCCCCTGGTTCCGCGGACAGAACAGGCCCTTGCCGATTGGGACCAGGGCGGCCAGCGGTGATAAAGTTGAAATGGAACATCCTTCTCCCCAGTCCAGCTCGCGATAAACGGCTCCCTTGGCAGATCCAGCCCCTCTCGCTCCGAACGACGGCCTGCGGCCTGCTGAAGGCACCCCAACAGCTGCCAGCTCAATGTCCAGAGCCGACATCCTCCAAGGGCTGAGGGACATTCTGGCCAGGATTGCTGGTGCCGATCCTGATACCATCACAATCGATGCCTTGATCATCGAAGATGTGGGCGTTGACTCCCTTGGCTTCTACGAGATTTTGATCGAAGCCGATGAAACCATGGGCATCAAGATTGAAGAAAAAGATCTGCTCACCTTCAAAACCGTGGGAGACATCGTAAGCTATATCGAAGCCAGGGAACACGCCCAGCCCTAATGACCTCCTTGATGCTCTCTTTGGAAATCCCCGGCGGCAGATTCTTCCCACCCAGACTCACCGAAATACTCTCGTCATCCCTCCAGCGATTCAACGGAGAGCGGAAAGATTCAACAGAGAGCGCCTGACCACTTCCAGCAGCCTCGCCTCCCTGCCCCCGGCGCTCCGGCACGATTAGAAGGTTGCAGGCTCGGCTAAGGTCATCCACCACAACAAAGAGCCGGCAGATACCCGTGCCCCACGAGAGGATCGCCATCACGGGCATGGGTGCCGTGTCACCCCTGGGCATCGGGGTGGAGTCCTGCTGGCAGCACTATCGGGCTGGGGCCTCAGGGATCCAGCTGCTCCCGCATGCCTGGGCAGCCTCCCTGCCGTCCCGAATCGCCGGCGTGATCCCCGGTGATCCCACCGCCGACCTGGAACCCCTCCAGAGGCGACGGCTGGATCGGTGCTCCCAGCTCGCCCTGATCGCCGCTCAGGAAGCCTGGCAGCACTCTGGACTCCCAAGGGATCAAGCGGCGAGGGCTCGGCGCACCGCGGTGGTCGTGGGCTGCGGAATCGGCGGCCTGGAGACCATGGGGCAGCAGTACCGCATCCTGCTGGAGCGGGGAGCGTCCCGGGTGAATCCGCTGACGGTGCCGATGCTGATCCCCAATGCAGCCGCCGGGCAGATCAGCATTGCCATCGGTGCTCAGGCAGGGGCCCATACACCCGTCTCCGCCTGCGCCTCCTCGGCGGAAGCCCTGCTCTGGGGGCTGATGCTGCTGCGCGATGACCGCGCCGATGTGGTGATTGCCGGTGGCTCCGAAGCTCCGGTGAACGAGCTTGGGCTGGTGGGCTTCAGTGCGATGCGGGCCCTGTCCACCCGGAACGCCACGCCGGCCTTGGCCTCGAGCCCCTATGGACGCGAGCGCGATGGGTTCGTGATTGCGGAAGGTGCGGGAATTCTCATTCTGGAGCGGGAGTCCGATGCCCGGGCAAGGGACGCCGCCTGCGAGGCCTACCTCCTGGACGTGGGCAGCTCCAACGATGCCCACCACATCGTCACGCCCCAACCCACGGGCGCCCAGGCCTGTGCGGCCATGCACCAGGCCCTCGCACGCAGCGGGGTGGAGCTCGATGATCTCTGCTTCATTCAGGCCCATGCCACCGGAACGCCGGTGGGTGATCTGGCGGAGGCCCGGGCCATCGAGACGCTGCTCGGTTCGACCCACGGCCAGATCCCCGTCACCGCTCCCAAAGGGCAGTTCGGCCACATGCTGGGGGGGGCCGGCGCTGTGGAGACGATCATGGCCATCTGCTCGCTCCAGGCCGGCACGATTCCCGTGAGTGTCAATGCCGCCCCGATCGACCCGGAGATCCAGCTGAACCTGGTTCAGGGGAGTCCCCTGCAGATCACCCAGCCGTTGCACCGCCGGACGGCCCTGAAGAACGCCTTCGGCTTCGGTGGCCACAATGTGTCGGTGATGATCCAGGCCGCCTGATCAGGACGCCTGGCCATGGACCGCATCAAGCAAACCGCCGGGTTCCTGGGCGTAGTAAGCAATCACCCGGCGTGAGAATCCCTCGCGGTGGCTGTCCTCCGGGCTGAGCCGCAGATCTTCCGGCCGGCCCTGGCGGCAGTGCAGCACAGCCCTCGGCGCACAGAGCCTCTGAACCAGGAGGCGGAGGGGGTGGTAAAGGCTGTCCGCATCGATGCCCTCGAGACCGCGGTACTCGAACCACCAGGGGACCACGATGGCGTCATGACGGCGGGACAACAGAAAGGCGCTGGCCGAAGCACGCTGAAGGATGGAGGTCTTCAGGGAGCCATTCGGGGCAATCATCAACTGGCCGTGGCGTTGGAGCACCTGGGAGGAGCGCCAGAGACTGCTGCGGCGTTGGTCGGGCTGGCGATGGTCCAGCAGAACGTGGCCGGCGTTGGTGGCGGAGCGGTCGAACAGGGGAAGCAACCGGTTCAGATGGAGACCTGAAGTGGTGACAGCAGGCAGCTGGAGATAGGCCTGAATCGCGAACACATCAAAGGGACTGTTGTGGTTCCAGATGTGGATACGGCGGCGACCATCCTCAGCAGCCAGCAGGCTGTCATCGACAATCACCTCGATGCCCACAGCCCGCAATCCGAAGCGGGCGACCACGGTGAGCAGCGCTGTTGCCTGCCGGCGAAGCCTGAAGGCCAGGGCCAGCAGTTGCAGTCCGTAGGCCACATACATGACCAGGAAGCACAGGAGTCTGTAGATGACCCGGAACGGGACCTTCCAGGGCTGGCGTCCGGTATCCCCAAGGCCCCTGACCCTGCCCTGGCGGGACCGGGCCGACAGGGAGATGGGAAGGGTCTCCCGGAAAGGGAAATCTCCATCGAAATTTCCGTTGATCTGGGTCGTCGTCACCAGATAGTTGTAGAACCTGTAGAAGAGTGGGCGGCTGCTTGTCTGGGGTGAAGCCCAGAAGTCATCCAGGGACTGCTGATCGGTGAGGCCGGGCAGGTTGTAGAAGGTCTGCCCGAGCACTTTGGTTGGGGCCGCATGAAAGAGCGCCTGAAGCCCCACCGTGCTGTTCACCGTGACCAGACCGCGACAGGTGCGAATGAAGGCGCTGAGGGGGCCATCATGGAAGTAGTGCACCCGACCGGCGATCCCCTCGCGCTCGGCCAGAAAGCGAATCAGGGCCTTGTAATTGTTGTAGCCACGGTCCCGCGGGTGGTGCTTGAACGCCAGATGGTCGGAAGGATGGGCATGGGCCGCAAAGGAGACGATGACCGTCTCTATGAAATCATGCATACCACGGAATCCTGACCCCATCGTGATCTGGGAATCGCTGGAAACCTGGAGGATGGCCAGGAAATAAGAAAGGTTTTCTACAAGAACCCTCTTGAGCTGCCTTTCTTCGAGGCGATAGAGCCAATACCGGATCGAACCCCGAAGCTGGCACCAGAGGAATTCAGGCGATGGCTGAAGCTTGTGCTCACCCTCGATGATCCTGTAACGGGTGAAGGCATGCTGAATGAATGTGGGGGCTTTCCAGATTTTCCGAAAGCGCCAACCCGGATCCAATCGAGCTTGAGGAAGCCTGGAGACGGGTGGCAGGGCTTCATAGAACTCAACCGGCAGGTTGAGATTCGAGCGACAATTGACTCGATCCGGCTCCAGGGTCACATAATTGGGCCTGACGTAGCCCAATTCAAAGACAAACGCATCAACCCCCAGCTCATGGGCCACCTGAATGGCAAGGCGATGGGGATCGATGAAGTCGCCATACATGAACAGGTGGCGAATCCCCTTGGAGCGGATCACATTGCGGAGAAAGTCAGGCCACTCCTCCATGGAGCCGCTGAAGGGGATGCGGGCCCGGCGGGGAAAGCCAAACTCATGCAATGGATAGGAGATCTTGTAAACAGGAACTCCCGAATCGTTCAGATAGTGCCAGAGCCTGGAAAAGAACAGGCCGATGGGCCCCATCAGCAGCAGCACGGGGCCTTCGATCTGCACCTGCACGCTGCCCAAAGCCACCCTCACCGCCGGGGCGCGACGATCTTCGCATGGCCTGCTGGACCCCCCGTGACCGTGGGCGGCCAGGCTCTCAGGACACGGGCTCTAGGATCCGGCACCAGTGTGGAGGGTGACGGATGACGGGGGACATCCCGGTGTCATCCCAACCATCCGCCAGCCCCCCGGGCTGGGTGATCGGCCTCCCGGACCCCCTGGTGCTGGCCCACACGACCCTGCCCGCGCTGCTGGCGCCATCCCGTCTGGTGGTCGGACGAGGGGCCTGTCGCAGGGAACCCGTCGATGCCCTGCTGGTCTGGGGCCGTCGGCCCAGCGGCCGTTGGGGCCTGAGGGAAGCTCTGCAGCGCTCGCTGCCGCTCTGGCGCGTGGAGGATGCCTTTCTGCGATCGGTGGATCCCGGCCCCGGAGCGCCCCCCCTGGGGATCCTGCTGGATGACCGGGGCATCCACTACGACGCCTCCACCCCCAGCCGGCTCGATGCCCTCATCGCGGGCGGCCTGACGCCGCAGCAGACTCTCCGCGCCCAGTCCCTGAGAACCGCCTGGCGGACTCAGCGGGTCAGCAAGATCAATGCGGCCATCGAGTCCCCCACCCCCGACGCAGACTTCGTGCTGGTGGTGGATCAGGTGGCCAACGATGCCGCGATCCGACACGGCGAGGCCGACGCCCGGAGCTTTCTGGCCATGCTGGAGCAGGCTCTGATCGATTTCCCCGACCACAGGATCCTCGTCAAGACCCATCCCGATGTGGTCTCGGGGCGGCGCCGGGGCCATTTCACGGCCGAACACCTGGCCCATCCCCGGGTGGAACTCTGCACCGATGGGGGCCATCCCGCCGCCCTGCTCGAGGGGGCCAGCGCCGTGTACGTGGTCACCTCCCAGATGGGCTTCGAAGCCCTGATCTGGGGCCAAGCGGTGCACTGCTTCGGCATGCCCTTCTACGCCGGCTGGGGTCTCACCCACGACCGGCTGCCCCCACCGCGCCATGGAGCGCGGCAGCCGGGCGTCAGCCTGGACGATCTGGTCCATGCCTGTCTGGTCTCCTATGCCCGCTATCTCGATCCGGAAACGGGCCGGATCACCACCCCGGAACGCCTGATCGAGCATCTGGGCTTCCAGCGCCAGCAACGGGCCGCCGTGCCTCGGAACCTGGAAGTGTTCGGAATCGCGGGCTGGAAGCGCAATGCGGTGCGTCGCTTTCAGCGTGGCCTGGCGCCCGCCAGGCTGCGCTTCCGGCCCTTCCATGCCGCTCCTGGGCGCCAGGGCCGAAGCCGGTGTCTGGTCTGGGGGAACCGGGTGGGACGGGGGCTCCATCGGGCCAGCCCTCCCCTGATCCATGCCGAAGACGGCTTTCTGCGTTCGGTCGGTCAGGGATGGTGGCTGCGCTGGGTGCCACCGATCTCCTGGGTGATCGACCAGACCGGCATCTACTACGACTCCTCGGCCCCCTGCGACCTGGAGACCTTCCTCGCCACCCATGCCTTCTCGGCGGCCGAACGGGACCGGGCCGCCAGGCTGCGCGCCCTGATCGTGGAGGCGGGGTTGACCAAGTACAACCTGAGCTCCCCTGGCTGGCAGCGCCCCCCCCAGGTGGGGGACAGGCCCGTGCTGCTCGTCCCCGGCCAGGTGGAGGTGGATCTCTCGATCCGCTTCGGGGTTCCTCCCGAAGCCACCGTGCGCAGCAACCTGGAACTGCTCCAGGCCGTGCGGCGCGCGCACCCCGAGGCCTTCCTGATCTACAAACCCCACCCGGATGTGATCTCCCGGCGTCAGCGCCCCGGGCCGGGGGAAACCGAAGCCCATCGGCACTGCGACCTGGTGCTGCTCCAGGCACCGATGGAACAGCTGCTCGAGGCGGTGGATGGGGTGCATGTGCGCACCTCGATCACAGGGTTCGAGGCCCTGATGCGCGGTGTCCCCGTGGAAACCTGGGGCCTGCCCTTCTATGCCGGCTGGGGACTCACCCGGGACCGGCTGACGTGTGCGCGGCGGGGACGCGACCTCCTGCTGGAGGATCTGGTCTACGCCGCGCTGATCCACTACCCCATCTACCTGAGTCTGCGTTCGGGTGCCTACACCACCCCGGAGCGGGCTGTGGAGGAGCTGCGCCTCCTTCGTGCCGATCCCCGCTCCTTCCGGGCACCGCTGCAGCGCTGGCTGGATGCCCTCGGGGTTGAGCCCCCTGGCCAGCTCCGCCATGGAGTGGCCCAGTTCCTGGCCCGTCTGCAGGCCTGGAGCCCCCTGCAGCGCTGCTAGGTTCAGCGCAGTCTGGCCCCGGGGCCCTGGGGATGGAAGCGGTCATCCAGCCTCGTGAGTGCCCGATGCCCGCGATCGATCCGAGCAAGGCTCCGATTGCCCTGATCCCAGCCCGCGGGGGCTCGAAGGGCATCCCCTCCAAGAATCTGCAGCGCATCGGCGGTACCTCGCTGCTCGCGCGCACGATCCGCGCGGCCCAGGACAGCAGCCGGCTCGGCGGCGTCGTGGTGAGCACCGATGACAACACCATCGCCCACGAGGCCTGCGAAGCCGGGGCCTCGGTGGTGGAACGCCCACCGGCCCTGGCCGGGGACACGGCTTCCTCGGAGTCGGCCCTGATCCACACCCTGACCAAGCTGGCCGAGGCGACTCCTCTCCCGCCCGCCTTCGTCTTTCTCCAGTGCACCTCCCCCTTCACCACCGGCAGCCAGATCGACCGGGTGCTGGGAGAGCTGCTGGCCTCCGAAGCCAACCTGGCCTTCGCGGTCACGCCGTGGCACGGCTTTCTCTGGAACCTCGATGATCACGGCTGGGGCCGGGGGGTGAACCATGACGCCAGCCTCCCCCGCCAGCGCCGCCAGGATCTCACGCCCACCTATCTGGAGACCGGTGCGATCTACGCCCTGAGGACGGCGGCCTTCCTGGCCATGGGAAACCGCTTCGTCCCTCCCCTTCGACCCGTGGTCATCGAAGCGCCGGCTCCGGAGATCGACAGCCCCGCCGATCTCGCGCTGTGCCGTCAGCTGGCCCCCCTGCTGGATGGGCCAGGGGTCAGGGGGAGCGTGCTCGACCATCCCCCTGGAGGAGACCAGGCCGGATGAACCGTCTTCAGGGCAGAGAGATGGCGGCCATCGCCTGCTTCGACTCCTTCGGCAAGACGGCGATGGCGATGCTGTCGGTGTGCCGGAAGGAGGGTGCCGGAACAACCCTGTACCTGCTGGAAATCCAGGGCCGGCGGCTCTCCCGGCGGCAGCTGCTCGAAATCCAGCGGATCGACGGCAGGGTCACGATCATCCACCAGGAATGGCAGCAGTTGCGCGCGATCAGGCCCACCCTGCTCGGACTGGATGCTCTGATCCTGGGCCTCGACGGCCAGCGCACCCGTGAGCTCCAATTGCTGCTGCGGGCTGATGCACCCGACGGCCACTGGCCTCTGACGGTCAGCGCCTACCCGGGGATCCTCTTCCGCCATCAGATCGAGGGGATGATGGATCGCTCGGGCGCCGATCTGCTGTGTCTGAATTCTCCGGTCGATCTCGATCTTTACCAACAGGCCTGCCGGGCCCTGGGCCTGCCCTCTGACAATGCTGTCGTCACGGGCCTCCCCATCCTCTGGGACCTCCATCCCAGACGCCGCACCTCCGTGGAGCGGCCCACGATCGTCTTCTTCGAGCAGCCCTCGGTTCCAGGCAATCCACTGCAGCGTCACTACCTCTGCAACCGCCTGAACGACCTGGCCCAGCGGTGGCCCGACCACACCGTGATCTTCAAGCCCAGAACCTCCGGTGTGGAGCGCACCCTGCACCGCCGCCATGGGGAGATGGCAAGCCGGATCGAGAAATTGATGCGGAAATCTCCGAATCTTCAGATCAACTACAAACCCAGCCTTGCACTGCTGCGCCATTGCGGCTGTGCCATCACGGTCTCATCCACCGCCGCCATGGAATCGATGGCCATGGGTATCAGCACCAGAATCGTGGGGGACCTCGGGGTGAATGAAACCCTGGGCAACCACTACTTCATGGGATCGAACAGCGTCCGGGACTTCGCCGCGATCATCGAGGACCCCTTCACCCCGATCCACGACGAGACCTGGCTGGACCGCCATGGTCGCTGTCCCCATGGCAGCGATCAGTTCGTGATGGCCCTGGCCGATCGGATCGCACAGGGGCGCAGCAGACCCGAGACCTCCGGGACGCCAGGACCTGCGGGCTGGGGGGCCGAGTCCTGGCAGCGCTATGCCCTGCGGCATGGGGGGCGGCGCATGCTCACGAGTGCAGGGAACCGCTCGCGCCTGAAAACAACCCAGAGGGGCAAGAACGCTGTCCGGTACCTGCGCGATCTGGTCCTCGGTCTGCGCTGGGTGGAGGATTTCGTTCGGGGTCGATGAGGATCCTGCTGATCAGCGACAGTCCGGCCTCGCGCACCTGCACAGCCGTCCTGGCCTCGGCGCTGGAGGCTGAGGGCATCGAGGTCTTCGACGATCTGAACCTCTCCGCCGAGATGCTCAGCAGCAGCGATCTGCCCATGGGTATGGATGCCGTGGGGCTGTTCATCCACGCCCAGCAGGTGCCTGCCTTTCTCCATCGGTTCCGGCAGGCCTGCAGGCTGCGGGAGCGCAGCCCGATTCCCGTGTTCACGGGACCCCTCCTTCCTCTGGTGGGCGATGCCCTGGTGGCCGATCTGCTGCCCCGCCTCGGTGCTGACCTGCTCTGCCTGCATGGCCCGCGGCAAGTGGAGGAACTGGGCGACCTGGCACGAACCTGTGGAACCCCAGCACCGCCAGCCCTGCTGGTGGGGCCTTGGGGCCTGGCTGCGCCTTGGCGCCCTGTTCCGGAGCTTCAGCCCTCCGCGCGGCCCCGGCGTCTGCTGTTCCTCGAACAGGCGGACCTCCCCCCCGCCCCGGGGGCCAGGTTGCGCCTGCTGGAGGTGCTCGAACGCCTCTGCGTCAGCTCTCCTGGCTGGGAGGTGGTGATCCAACCAGCCCAGGCTCCCGGTCCGGCGGCGGAACCGACACGGCCCCAGCAACCCGAGCGGGAACCCGCGACGGTGCCGGCAGAGAGCCTGACCCAGATGCTGCTGGGGAGGACGTCGACAGCACCCAACCTGCAGCAGGGAGATGGGGACGCCCCACTGCTGGAGCTGGCCCGGGCCGGGGTCTGCGCCACGATCAGCAGCCCCCTGCTCTGGCATGCCCTGGCCCAGGGTGTGCCGCTGCTGCTGCTGGGGGACTACGGCATCCGCACCGACATGGACGGGGCCCTGCTGTTCGGATCAGGGCTGATGGGTCGGCTCACGTCGTGTGAACATCTCGATGAACTGCTCGATCTGCCCCAGCCCAACCCCGGCTGGTTGCGGGAGAGCGGCTGGGAGATCGGCGATGGGGCCCGTCGGTTGCGGAACTGGGTGGGGGAGCATCGCCGCCGATGACCGCGGTTCTGCTGATTGCCGATTCAGACAGCCAGCTTCTCTACTGCGAGGCCCTGGCCCGTACCAAGGCGGCCACAGGCATCGAGCTCACCATCAATCTGATCCCCAGGGACGGCACACCCAAAGCGGTCATTCAACGCATGCGCCGACTGGGCACCGTGCAGGAGCGCAGCATGGCTGCCCTCCTGCGTGACAGCCAGCTGAACCGCTATGCCGGCATCGGCGTCTTCCTCACCGGCAGCAAACTCGCCGAGTTCCGCAGCGCCTATCACCAGTCCCGGCACCAGCAGGCACCACCCCGCGCCCTGCTGTTCTGCGGCTTCAACGGTGTGGTGCTGGAACGGTTCGAAGAGGCCATCACCTGGCGGCTGGGGTACGACCTGATCTGCCTCAATGGGCCCCGTGACCAGGTGCGGTTTGAACGTTTTCTCCGCCATACGCCATTCCAGAGCCAACGCACCCTCCTCACCGGCCTGGGACGTTCCCACGTGGCCCAGACCAAACCGCTCTCCAGCCGCCCCCGCCGACTGGTGTTCGCCGAGCAGGTGGCCCTGCCGGCGCTGCCGCAGGAGCGCCAGGAGATGGTGCGGCACCTGGTGGCGCTGGCTCGCCGCTGCCCGGACTGGCAGATCGTGCTCAAACCCAGGGTCGCCCCCCATGAAGCCACGTTCCATGAGATCGGCGAACACATCAGCACGACCCTGGAGCGGCTCTGTCCACGGCGGCCGCCCAATCTGACCGTGTCCTACGAAGCTCTCCCCGCCCTGCTGGCCGAGAGTCGTCTGTTCGCCACCCTCTCCTCCACAGCCTTCTTCGATGCCCTGGACCATGGCTGCATTCCCCTCGTGATGGGCGACTTCGGGGTGCGTGCCGACCTCGGCACCGTGTTTTTCGGGGGTTCAGGGATGCTCGTCGAACTCGGCCAGATCCAGGATCTCGAGGCTCTGCTTGGGCTCAGGGTCAATCCGGACTGGCTGGAGTGGGTGGGGTATGGGAGTACGTACACCCCGGCAGAACTGTTCGTGATCCTCCGACGTCACGGTGCCGGGCGGGCGGGCTCCGATGGGACGTCGCCATCGCTTCAGCCCAGGGATCAGCCACCGCGGCTGCAGCAACGCGGCTATGTGGTCAACTCCGGGGAGCTCTCCACGAACCAGCTGCGTGTCGGGGCCGAACAGGCCATCGACGAGCGGGATTACGGCGAAGCCGCCAAGCTCCTGGAGATGGCGGCGCTGCAGCGACCGGACAATGCCAACATCCGCCGCAGACTGGTCGCGGTGAGGGCTGGGAACCGACTGGTGCGACGGCTACTTCTCCTGGCGACACCCAGGTTCAAGCTGTAAGCTGGCCCGGCCCGGGGCGCGTCAGAGCAGAGATTGTCCGTTAAGCGTCAGCCAAATCGCGTTGATCGACGAGTAGAGCATGCAGATTGAGCGCAATTTCACGCAGTTTGTCGTCTTTTCAGAAGACACGGTTCTCACCGCACTCTCAAAGATCACGGCCAACAAAAGCAGGCTGATTTTTGTCGTCTCTGAAAGCGGCATCCTGCAGGGCGTGCTCAGTGACGGCGATTTCCGGCGATGGGTTGCTGAATGCAGCGACATCGACCTCAACGCTCCAGTGACGCAGGCCATGAACCCGCGCTGTCGCACGGGTCTTGTCGGGATGGCACCGGCGGAACTGGCTCCTCTGTTCAGTCCCCAGATTCAGCTGATCCCGCTGCTCGACAGCCACGGCCGCATCGCCGCCGTGGCGATGGCAGGGGCCCACGAACTTCGGATCGGCGAGCGCAACATCGGCGAAGGCTATCCGAGTTTTCTGATCGCTGAAATCGGCAACAACCACAATGGAAGTCTGGACCTGGCCCTTCAGTTGATCGATGCTGCCGCAGATGCAGGGGTTGACTGCGCCAAGTTTCAGATGCGGGAGATGAAGAATCTCTATGTGAATGCTGGCGACAGCAATGATATGTCCTCCGACCTTGGCACCCAATACACACTTGATCTGCTGGAGCGTTTTCAGCTCACAGACGAGGAGCTCTTTCGCTGCTTTGACTACACCGCCCGCAAGGGGATGATTCCCCTTTGCACACCCTGGGACACCAGCAGCCTGGCCAAGCTGGACCGTTGGGGCATGGAGGCCTTCAAGGTGGCTTCAGCCGACTTCACGAACCATGAACTGCTGAGCGCCATCGCAGCCACCGGCAAACCGCTGATCTGTTCCACGGGGATGGCGACGGAGCTGGAGATCAGCAGCGGCATCCGCCACCTGCGCGAGCTGGGCGCTCCGTTTGCCCTGCTGCACTGCAACTCCACGTACCCGACGCCCTACAAGGACGTCAACCTCCGCTATCTGACCCGGCTGCGCGAGCTCTCCGGAGCACCAGTGGGCTATTCCGGCCATGAAAGGGGCTACGAGGTACCGATTGCCGCTGTGGCGCTCGGTGCAACGATCGTGGAAAAGCACATCACCCTGGATCCTTCCATGGAGGGCAATGACCACAAGGTCAGCCTGGTCCCTGATGAATTCAGCAGGATGGTGGCGGCCATCCGGGCGGTGGAGGACTCCATGGGGAGTGATGCAGAGCGCTCCATCAGCCAGGGAGAGCTGATGAACCGCGAAGTGCTGGCCAAGAGCCTGGTCGCCGCCTGCGCCATTCCGAAAGGCACGCCGGTGGAACCCTCCATGGTCAGGATCCAGAGTCCAGGCCAGGGGTTGCAGCCTTACCGACTCGCCGATCTGATCGGTCGCCATCTCCCTACCGACAAGAACGCGGGCGACTTCTTCTTTGAGTCCGACCTGGGCGAGGGATCCATCAAGGCCCGGAGCTATGCGTTTTTCAACCCCTTCGGAGTACCAGTTCGGTACCACGATCTTGGCTTATTCACGCGCTCCAGCAATCTGAACCTCGTCGAGATCCACCTCAGCTACAAAGATCTCGAGATTCCCATCGAGCAGGCCGTTCCCGAGTGCATACCCCTGGGACTGGTCATACATGCCCCTGAATTGTTTGCATCAGATCATACACTCGATCTATGCACACTTGATCAGGATTACCGTCAGCACTCGATCCGTGAGTTACAGAGGGTCATCGACATTTCCCGCAGACTCAAGGAACGGTTCGACTGTCCCCACGACGTATTGCTGGTCACCAATGTGGGCGGATTCTCAGCCCACCGGCATCTTCATACGGGCGAGGGCGCTCCCATGGTCGAGGCCCTGATCAGGAGCCTGGCGTGCCTGTCAACGGACGGCGTTGAAATCATTCCCCAGACCATGCCACCCTTCCCATGGCATTTTGGGGGACAGCGGTTTCACAACCTCTTCGTGGACCCTGAGTTCATTGTTGGATTCTGCAGTCAGCAGGGCTACAGGGTATGCCTCGATGCCTCCCATTCCAAGCTGGCCTGCAACCACCTGGGCCAATCCTTTCATGGTTTTCTGGAACGTGTTCTGCCGTTCACAGCCCATCTTCACCTAGCCGATGCTCGTGGAGTCGATGGGGAAGGTCTTCAGATCGATGAGGGGGACATCGACTGGCCGATGCTCTTCCAGATGCTCAGAACGCTTGCTCCTGAAGCGTCGTTCATTCCTGAAATCTGGCAAGGCCACAAGAATCAGGGAGAAGGTGCCTGGTTGGCCCTGGAACGCCTCGAGCAGCATGACCAGGCCTGCCATGGGGATAGCGGTTTGCCAGTGACGCCGATCACGGAGATGGTCCGTTCTGGCTTCTGAGATGAGACGTTCGGCGAAAGAAGCTCCACCTTTGGAAAGATCAACCACACCATCTCCAGCGGACGAGACCACAAGTGAGCTCCTCCATGCCATCGAACGGGGGCTGAAAGGTGCAGATCTGGAGAGCAAGAATCAAGTGGACCCACGAAGTCTGCCCGACTTCATTGTGATTGGAGCCGCGAAGTCAGCCACCACAACCCTTACCCGGGTACTGGGCCGCCATCCAGACATCTTCATGTGCAAGCCAAAGGAGCCCAAATTCTTCGGCAGGCACTACGACAAGGGTTGGGATTGGTATGCAAGCCACTTCCAGGCTGGGCGCGATGCTCGCTTGCGCGGCGAAGGCAGCACCATGTACTCCAGCACCCTGCCTGGTTTTGAACACACGGCAGCTCTGATCAAGACCTATCTGCCACAGACCAAGATCATCTACATGGTCAGGCATCCATTGGATCGGATCGTATCCCAGTGGCGCCACATCAAAGGCAAACATCCCAGCACCAGCGAATTTCAGCAACTCTGGAAGACCT
The DNA here is from genome assembly GCF_046764815.1 of Aphanothece stagnina RSMan2012. Lineage (NCBI taxonomy): Bacteria > Bacillati > Cyanobacteriota > Cyanophyceae > Chroococcales > Aphanothecaceae > Aphanothece > Aphanothece stagnina. Next base: position 37,915 of record NZ_JBKOUC010000020.1, on the reverse strand, counting down.
CCAGACTCAAGCACCTGTTGATCGGCTGCTCGATGTACTACGAAAGGCTGAGCAAGTTTCGTGAGCAATTCCCAGATGATCAGATTCTCTGCCTGACCTTCGAGGACTTTCTCGGTGCGCCCAAACCCAGCCTGGAGAGGGTTCTGGGCTTCCTCGGTGTGGATGGGCCCGTGGAGCCCCTGCTCAACGGCGGCACCAGTCTGCCGCTGGTCAATGAAGCTGGCCAGCAGGGGCGCGGCTATGTCGAAAAACCGCGCTGGCCATGGCTGCTGAAGTGGCGTGTCAGCCGCCTGGTCAGACCTGACAGCCAGAAATTTCTGCATCACATCGGCAAACCCAGGGACTACTGGAAAATATGATGGGAGGCCATTTCCACCGGTTGGACCAGGCACTCTGAACCATGGAGCCAGACCTGAAGCTGATCCGCGAAGCCAACCGCCGCCATCCTTCCTGGTGGGGGAAAGCCTCCGTTACAGAACCCTCCAGCATCATTGTGGAATCAGACGCACTGGTTCTCGACATCAACCGGGTGCATGAAACACATCGGCGCTGGTGGATTGAGCTGAATCACGGTGTTGTGGACCGCCATGGACAGCTCATCGAAGCGCTCAATGACAAACGGGGCGACCGACATTTCTTTTATCCCCCTACGGAACGACTCGCAGCGCTCCGCAATCGGAGCGTGGACAGCACTGAAGAGATCAGCAAGGATTTCGTTCTCTATGGCGGCACTCTCTTCGACCACTTCGGCCACCTCCTGCTGGACCTGACCCGAACTTACCAACTGCTGAGATTGTTTCGCGATCTTGACTGTCCAATCTGGTTTCACTACCATCGTCTTCGCAAGGGCGGAACCATTGCCAACCGCGAGTTGATCGTGGCATGGTTAACCTGCCTGGGCATTCATGAGCGCACCCGCCTCGTCCGCCGGCCGATCCGAGCCAAGACGCTCGTTTCGAGCAGCGTTCTCTATCGGGATCGCTGCTTTGTGACCCGCGACTTCCACGATGCCTGCCTCACGGCCTTGCGGCCGGAACTTCGTGCAAACCTTGAGGCTACCCACCGCAAGCAGAAGATCGCCTACCTCTCAAGACACAAACTGATCACCGGCACAACCAAGTTCCTCGGCGAACTGGATGTTGTGAATCAAATCAGTGGCCTCCCCAATGTTGACATCATCTGTCCCGAAGAGCTGAGCTTTGAAGAGAAGCTCGCCCTTTACCGAAGCTACGATTGGATCATCGGTTTCCCCCAGGCTTGCATGAATCTGAAGGCTTTTGTCCCCAGCACGCCGGGCAACACGCCGGCCCGTCAGGTCATGTTCCTGGCTGGTCCCAAAACCCTGAGCACCAACTGGGTGAACATTGATGCCGCCTGTGGATTCGACGATCTCTATGTCGACTGTCACCCCCAGCAGGATGCTGGCCAGCACAACACCGACGATGGCTTTCAACGGAGCAACAGTTTCGACGTGCAAACCGTGGTCAACACCGTAAGGCGGCTTTCTGCGCAGGGATGAACCTGCGTGCTTCAAGATTCTGATCCACCCTTCTCATCAACTGTCCTGCCACCTGGATTTGTTACCGATGCTCGTTGTTGTCTGCGGAATGCACCGGTCAGGCTCCACCTTGGTCGCACAACTCACCCGAGGCTTGTTGAGCGAGACCTGTGAACCCCGCATCAGCACCAACGGCCTGGGTGACTCTGTCGCCGAGATGCAAGAGCGCGCCAACGACCCCGAGCAGATCTGGTTGAGCAAGGTCCACATCCCTCGCCGCGACCTGCGGCGCGCCCTGCCGGATCAGGGCGTGCGTTATCTCTACACCTACCGGGACGTGCGCGATGCCCTGGCTTCAGCCTGGCGCAAGAATCGTTTCATCCTCGGAAGCAGCGATCGGGGACCGGAGATCGCTGCACAATTCGTCAAGGAGGAAACCGAGATCGGTGCAGTCTTCGAGGCACGCCGGAATTGCTGGATCGGTCGTTATGAGCAGATCGTCCACGACCTGCCGGCCCTCGTCGATGCATTGGGCCGATTCCTGGAGATCTCGATCAGTTCCGAAAGGAAAGCCGCCCTCGTGGAGGATGCCTCCCCCGAGAAACAACGGGAACGCTCGCAAAGGGTGAGCGAAGGGAACCGCTCATTGCAACGTGAAACGTTCATCACAACCAACCACATCACCGATGGACGCGCGGGGGCCTGGAAGGACACTCTCTCGGTGGCGGAAGCGATCGCCGCCGAGCATGCCGGACGCCGCTGGCTGCGCCAGAAGGGCTATCCGCTCAGTTTCCGCAAATCCATGTACCCTATACCGCAACCGGGCTGAGGGGGCCCTCAGATCACTTGCAGGCTGGGTATCGCCTTGTGGAACACCAGCTCGGGGTGGTCTGCAAAGGAGCTCCTGACCTCGGCGGCAAGGTTCCAGGGGAGCACCAGCACCTGCTGGGGCTCCATGGCCAGCCACTGCTCGGGCGAAACCACCGGGATGTGACTCCCCGGCAGGAATGTCCCGATCTTGCTGGCCGCCTTGTCGGCCACGGCGGCCAGCAGATCGGCACGCACGCCGGCGTAGTTCAGCAGTGTGTTGCCTTTCGCAGCTGCTCCATACCCCAGCACGTGCTGACCCCGTTCCCGCTGGCTGAGCAGGAAGCGGAGCAGGGCGTGCTTGGCGGATTCCGCCCGCTGCTGAAAGCCTTCATAGGCCTGCAGCCTCTCCAGGCCCCCCTGCCGCTCAGCGTTCCGAACGGCCTGGAGACGCTGCAGGGCAGCCCCATCCGGCTGCAGGGCCCCGTCCGCCCGGGCCAACCACACCCTGAGGCTGCCGCCATGGGTGGGCAGACGCTCCACATCGATCACGCGGAGCCCTGCGGCACTGGCCATCCGCTGCAACGAGCCCAGGCTGATGTAGCTGTAGTGCTCGTGGTAGATCGTGTCGAACTGGTTGCCCTCGAGCAGCTCCAGAAGATGGGGAAACTCGATCGACACCTGGCCCTGCGGCTGCAGCAACCGGGTCATGCCCGCCAGAAAATCATTGATGTCAGGCACGTGGGCCAGCACGTTGTTGGCCACGATCAGGTCGGCCCGACGCCCCGCCTCGACCAGCTCCTCGGCCAGCGCCACACCGAAGAAGCGCTCGATCGACTCGATGCCCCGCTGCCGCGCCACGGCCGCGGTGGCCGCCGTGGGCTCGATACCCAGGCAGGGAATCAGGCGCTGCTGCACGTACTGCAACAGGTAGCCATCATTGCTGGCCAGCTCCACCACCAGACTCTCGGCATTCAGGTCCAGACGCCGACAGGCGTGATCCACGAAGTGTGCGGCGTGGGCACACCAGCTGGTGGAGGTGCTGGAGAAGTAGGCGTAGTCCGCCGTGAACAACGTCTCCGCCGCGGCATGGGCGGGGAGTTGCACCAGCCAACACTGCGTGCACACGTACACCTTGAGGGGGTAGGTGAGTTCCGGCTGGCTCAGCTGATCGGCGCTGAGGTAGGCATTGCTCGGAGGCTGATGCCCCAGATCGATCACCTCCCGCTCGAGCGGTGCGCAACAGTGCCGGCAATGGTGATGGGTCAAGACCAGGGGAGCAGGGATCAGAGGGAGCCGAACCTGGGGAGCTGCAGATCCCGCGGGCTCAGGTCCACCGGGGGGAGGGGCCAGGCGATGGCCAGATCGGGATCATTCCACACCACACCGACCTGGTCTTCCGGCCGGTAGGGGGAGGAATGCACATACAGCAGCTCACTGCCCGGCTCCAACACCTGGAAACCATGCAGACACCCTTCTGGAATCAACCAGGCATTGCCTGCCGCCGGGCTGAGCTCGATCGCCTGCCACTGGCCCAGGGTGGGCGAGGCCGGTCGCAGATCCACCGCGACGTCAAACACCCGGCCCCGCAGACAGCGCACGAGCTTGGCCTCGGGCGCTTCCCCCTGCTGCCCGTGCAACCCCCGGATGGCTCCGACCCGCTCCGTGCGACTCACATTGACCTGATGGACCGGCCGCTCGCCCCACCACGGAGCGAAGTCCTCCCGGCGGTACGCGTTCAGGAAACTGCCCCGGACATCGCTGTGGGCACGCGAGCAGAGCTCGACCAGACCCTGGATCGGCGTGGGCTGAGCCTGGGGATGCACCGCAGGGTGGGGAGGGAGTCGCGAACCAGCCTGGCAGACCACACCACCCGTAGGCTGCGGGTCCCCCGCAGATGACATTGGCGCAGCCCTCCATCAGCCCCCGGGATCTGGTGATCCACACCGGCCAGTCGTCCAACCTGATCGCCGACCTGAGCCGGCAGGTGGAGACCAACCGCCACCTGCTGAAGCACTGGGGGATCGATTGTCGCCCCCCCGAAAGCCTTCTTCCTGCCATTCTTCGCAACAACTGGAAGCTCTGGCAACGCCAGGAACAGCGACGACGCTGGAACCCATGGCACCGGAAGAAGGCTGTCTGGGTCTCCGATCAGTCCATGCTGAGCCCCCTGCTCCAGGAGCGCAGGCTTCAACGGTTACGCCCTCAGCTTGAGGAGCGAGGGTTCCGGCTCGTGATCATGGTGCACCTGCTGGATGGCGAGGAGCTGATGGCACGTGACTACGCCCGGGCCGTGATGGCCCTGCGCTGGGGTGGAACCTTTGGGGACTTCGTGGCGAAGCGGTTGCAACACCATCCACTCCGCTACCACGTGGACCGCCTGTTCATGCCCCTGCTGGAGCGGTGCGGGGCCCTGGGGGTTCGCTTTGTCCTGCATACCTCCCAGACCGCCAGAGATCCCGAACCTTCCTTCGAAACCTTGCTGGACGTGCTGCGAACCGGCCATCCCGTCCAACCACTGCACTGGCTCCCCCAGCACCAGACCTCCTCTCAGGCCAGCCTGCGCCAGTTCCATCTCAGCCGCTTGGTCGTTCAGGGGCTGGGGAAGCCACCCAAAGGCGCTCGGAGGCAACAACTGGTTGGGCTGATCAAAAAGAGCATCGAACGGGAACAAACCTGTACAAACATGATCAATCACCCCTGGGCCCCCCTGGTGATCGAGCAGGTCGAACTTCCGGAAAGCATCGCCATCGCCCAGCAGAGACTGGCCCGGAAAGCCTGGGGTGCGGAGTGGCCCCAGAAGACCCTGCATCAGCGGGAGCAGGTATCGCTGGAGGGCTTGGAGAGCCTCGCCGAAGCCCTGCTTCGAAAAGCCCCGGGCTTGGACTCGCGCAGAAACTTCAGCGGATAAGACAACATCAAGGAACGCTGCCGAACCGTATTGTGCCAAGGCCTAATCCTCTTGAGATAACGCCCCTTACGGTCCGCTATTAAGATATTTTCAACCCCCTCGAGTCCCCAGACATTATCTGGATCAAACGGCCAGAAACTATAGACGGTGGATGCAAAGGGAGCCAGGGCAATCACCCCCTGCATGAAGGTGCCTCGGCCGGCCGCAAAGTGTCGACCGCGCAGAAGAAAGGCAATGTCATGGTCCAGACCCCAACTATGAAGCGAGACCCCGATCCCTCTGCCCTGGCAGTATTGCGTCAACGCCAGGACGACCGGATTGGCAAAGTCTTCAAAAACCAAATGGACGTGAGACCAGTCTCGTCGCTTTAGCACTTTCAGGTAAAATGCAAGCGGGGGCTGATAATAGGCCGGGTGAGGATCAGCCTCGAAGACATCTCCAGAGCGCAGATGAACCACCAAATGGTCATCAGGCAAGGCACTGTCGGGCGAAGAGACCCTGATGGCTGGCTGCAACTGTGACAGAAGCGAGCGGAAACCTGGTTGAGGAGCAGCCAGCGATTGCAAGGTACGGCAATAAAAGAAGCGCCCCTCCAATCGGGTATGAAGCCTGGAGAAATGACCTGTACCATTGACGAGCATGAGTCCGTCCGCCAAAGTTGTCTTTCCTGGACGGACATACCAGGCATCGGGAATCTCCACAATCTTGACTCCAAGTCTTCGAGCCAGATGGGAGGCATGGCAAAGCTGGGCCAGGCTGTTGGAAAACCGCTCCAGACGGTGAATCCTCAGGGCGTCAACCCGACCATCAAAGGCCTCAGGCATCGCCTTGGCTCCTAGGTGAACGCCATAGGGATCATTGCGGCTTTGGTAGCCCCTCGCAGTGGAGACATGCTTCCCATTCAGATGATCCAGGCTGATGCCATAACGCGCAGCAAAGATCGCCTGCAGACGCTCATCCACAGCTCAGGCCTCCAGGTAGGCCGCCAGATCGGACTGGCAACAGGCCAGCGGGGATGCGCCTTCCTCCACCTGCCGGTACCACCGGGCCGTGCGGGCGACGGCGGTCTCGAAACACCACCTGGGTCGCCAGGCCAGCTGGTGCCAGGCCTTGTCGATCGCGAGGTGCAACAGGCCAGCCTCATGCGGATCCGCTGGATCACTGGCATCGAACCAGCTGCCGTGCCAGTGACCATGCAGAGTCTCGATGAGCTGATGGACCGAGCGGCTGGACTCCAGCGCGGGCCCGAAGTTCCAGGCTTCCGCATGGGCCAGAGGATCGCGACTGAGCGCTTCGGCCAGGAGCAGATAAGCACCGAGAGGTTCAAGCACATGCTGCCAGGGTCGAGTCGCCTGGGGACGCCGGAGCGCGATGGGCTCGCCCTTAGCGCAGGCGCGGATGGCATCGGGGACAATCCGGTCCTCGGCCCAGTCGCCGCCGCCGATCACGTTGCCGGCTCGGGCTGTGGCGATCGCGAGGTGGCTGACCTGATGGGGAGCCTGGCCACAGAAACTGTCACGCCAGGACGCGATGGCGATCTCTGCCCCGGCCTTGCTGGCGCTGTAGGGGTCATGACCTCCAAGGGGATCCAGTTCGCGGTAGCCATGGATCCACTCCTGGTTGGCGTAGACCTTGTCGGTGGTGACCATCACCACGGCACAGTGCTGCTGCAGCGGCTTGAGCGCTTCCAGGAGATGGAGGCTGCCCATGAGGTTCGTCGACCAGGTCCCGATCGGGTCGGCATAACTCCGTCGCACCAGAGCCTGGGCGGCCAGGTGAATCACGACTGACGGTGCGGCATCTTGCACCGCGCTGGCAGCGGCCAGGGGATCGCGAAGATCAACGATCCGCGCGATGAACTGCCCTGGGTAAGCGGTCTCCAGGGCCAAGTCTGCGTAGAGATTCCGCTCCCCTTCGGCGGCCAGGGCAAGGCCATGGACCTGGGCCCCGAGTTGCAGCAACCAGAGCGCCAACCAGGCTCCCTTGAAGCCGGTGTGTCCGGTGATCAGCACCGAACGTCCATTCCAGAAGGCTGGGTCCCACGTCATGACCAGCGCTTCCAGGGAGCCTGGCCACTCTCCCAGAGCGCCTCCAGGCGGTTGCGCTCGCGCAGGGTGTCCATCGGTTGCCAGAACCCTCCATGGCGAAAAGCTGTCAGCTCACCGCGTGCCGCCAGCTGGGGCAGTACATCGGACTCGAAAACACAGTCGTCGTCTTGAATCAGATCGCAAACCGAAGGTTCCAGAACAAAGAACCCCCCATTGATCCAGGCATTATCCCCATCAGGCTTTTCCTGAAACTGCTGTACCAGATCCTGCTCAAGGTGCAGCGCCCCATAGCGACCGGGAGGCTGTACGGCCGTCAGGGTTGCCTTGAGACCTCGCTGATGGTGATGGGTGACAAGGGCATCCACATCCACATCCGCCAGGCCGTCGCCGTAGGTGAAGCAGAATGGTGTATCCCCCAGGTAGGAGCGGACCCTAGCCAGTCGCCCCCCAGTCTGGGTCAACTCACCGGTATCCACAAGGGTGACCTTCCATGGCTCCGTCTTCTGATGGTGAACCTCCATGCGATTACCCTCATCCATGTGAAAGGTAACGTCGCTAGTATGCAAGAAATAGTTCGCGAAGTATTCCTTGATCATATAACCCTTGTAGCCGCAACAAACAATGAAGTCGTTGATTCCGAAAGAGCTGTAGATCTTAAGGATATGCCAGAGGATTGGGCGCCCACCCACCTCAACCATGGGCTTGGGCCGAACCTGGGTCTCCTCGGAGAGACGGGTGCCGAGACCGCCTGCGAGGATGACAGCTTTCATGCAGCCTGAGATACTGCCGCACACCCTAAGCCTTGCTTGAGAGCGGTTCCGCCCATCCGGGCCACCAGACGCCCACCACCTCCAGCATCCGCCTCCATGGGCGCCCTCACCTTCCCGAACGCCCCTGACCTGGACTGGTTGCCGCATGGCAACCGAGAGCTCATCCAGGCCGCCAGTCTGATCAGGCATCGTCAGGAGTGCGATGCCCTGCGCATCCTGATCGTCCTGGCGGATAGCTCACCCTGGCTGAAGCCCCTCTGCCGTTCCATGGCCCAGCATGCGCTGCTGGCCAAGCTGGAGCACCGGCAGCCAGCAGCGGTGGCGATCACCCAGGGCTCCTGGGACGAGCCTGACGTGTGGCTGGCCCATGTGGTGGAGCATCCCACTCACACCGTACGCATCAACACAGCGGAGGAGCCGGCCTTCCGCCTCGCGGCGCTCTACCAACTGATCTGGGATGCCCAAGTGAGCGTGGAGCTGAGCCTCGATGAGTACGCCGCCTGCCAACTGCCGGGGATGCTCACCGCTGATGAGCATCAGGTGCTGATGCCGGGCGGTCAGCTGGTTCACCTGAATGGCCGTGATCAGGGAGTTCCGGCCCTCGAAAGGCCCATCCGCCTGACCCTGGCCCGGGAATGGCTGCTTGCCTGGCGGCCATGGGGCTGGCTGTCGTGGATCGGGACATCGGTGCAGCATCAGCTTTCGCCGACAGAACTGCCGCGGCATTGGCTGCAAGCCCGTGCCCTGACGCACCAGTTGCTGCTCGAGGAACGCCGACGACTGAACTGGGAGATGGAGGCCAGCCGCCCAAGGGAAGCTGGCCTCGTCTCCATCGTCATCCCGGTCTGGGGTGCCGGCGATCAACTGGCCGGCTGCCTCCGCAGCCTCAGGCAGATCGCAGCCCAGCCACAAGTTGAAATCATCCTGGTGGATAACGGCAATACCGACCCGGCCACCTGTGCGGTGCTGTCTGAGGCCCCCTACCAGGATCGGCGGGTGCGCATGGTGCGCAACCCGAGGAACTACGGCTTTGCGCTCGGCTGCAATCTCGGATTCAGCGCTTCTCGAGGGCAGCACGTTCTCTTCCTCAACAGTGATGCCCAGGTCAATCGTGATGCCTTGTCCCCTTTGGTCGAAGCCCTGGAAGACCCGAGCTGCCGTGCGGCCCAACCGGCCCTGATCACACCAAGCGGTCGGATCCAGTGCCTCGGAATCGTGTTTGGATCCGCCAGTCCTCTGGGGATAGCGCTCCATGCTGGAGCAGCTCGCGATTCAGCCCTGATGCATCCACGCCGGGTACCGGCCGTGACCGCCGCCTGCGTGCTGCTGCGTGCCTGTGAATTCGCGGCCGTGAAGGGCTTTGATGTGGCCTACCTCAATGGACAGGAAGACACCGATCTCTGCCTACGATTGACGGCAAGGTTCGGTGGCAGCTGCGCGGTCGTACCGTCCAGCGAGGTGATCCATCCCGAGGGTTCCAGTCCGGGGCGGTATCGGTACATCGAGGCGAATCGCAGCCGGATGATCGCGCGGTGGCCCATTCCAGACAGTGGATCACTCGAGCGAGCGATCGAGCCCGATGGGCTCAGGCTGGTTGGTTTCCGGTCGGTTGACAGAGTCGATCGACCTCGCTGGCTTCACGCACCCCAGCCAGTCCTCAGGCCTGACGCAGCAGTGCCATCTGCTGCTGAAGGTTGCTGAGCAAGGTGACCAGCCCGGCGTGCATCTTGCTTTGAGTTCGAGAGCACTGAACAGCCTGCTCCAGTGAGGTCTGAATCTCCTGCTGGTTGGCCTGCAGTTCCGCATGGCGTCGCTGCAGTTCATGAAGCTCCTCCTGACGGTCGCCGATGGTGGCCCGAAGGACATTGGCTTCCTCCTCGCCCTGGTGCAGTTTCTCGTGCAGGCGGCGCAACTCGTCATGCATCTGATGAATCTGCTCCCCGAGCTGTTCACGCACCCAAGCGGAATCGATCAGTTCAGCCTGGGCGGCACCGAGATCGACACCGAGCTGTCGGAGCTCTGCATCAAGACCAACCGAGCATTGCCGCATCCGCAGCAACTTGTCCAGGGACACAGCGTTTTGCAGCCGCATGGGATAGGTCAGGTCAGGGCTGCGGTCATCAGCACGAGCCGCCAAGGGGTGCTGCTCAAGTGCCTGATAAGCAGGAAGAACACTGGGCTGCTCCCGGAGGAGCTCCAAAGCGATCAGGGCATCGGTCGGAGCAGGCTGGGGTCGAAACCAAAGGTCGGGCTCCGCTCCAGATGTCTCCAAGGCTCCTGATGCTGTCTCTGCAGAGGCGGTGAGAACCTGAACTGCCCAGGTGATGAGACGGGGCATCGAGCACAGCGAAATGTTGACGAGCCGAAGAGGAACTGAGGGCTGATGGAGGTTGAGCCTGGAGGCAAGGGAACCGATCTGCTCATAACTGCTGGCCAGGCTTTGGCTGTTCTCCACAAGCCACGGGCCAAGAACGAGGTCCGGGGGGGCATAAAGCAAGAGGCGCGGTCCGGGGGCCTGCTCAACATCATCAGGGTCACGGAGCCACTCCACAGCGACATCGGCAAGCTCGAAGGCCCTCACAGTCCGCCGAACGGACTCTTCCCCCAGCCCATGGAGCAGGGCGGGCTGGGGGAGGATCTGGACAGCACTGACGTCGCTAGTCAAGGGAGGTCATCGAGAAGCAGGAGAGGTTGAACAGTAGGGGAAAGCGGCTCATGGCGCCGCCGCCCTCGAGCGACACGAAACGATGGCAGTGGACCTCATCGGCAGGCAGTCCCTGACGCGCCGCTCTGGGCAGGCCTGAGACTGCTGAGACTTGGTGGCGGGGCTCTGCCATCCAGAGGACCCATGGGGAACAGCCGGGGACTGACAGCGGCAGAGGGCAAGGGGTAGAAGGGCGCACAGGGCAGACATGACGCAGGGCCCCAAGCAGAAATACTTGCCACACCCCCACATGACTGAGATTCCACCCAACAGGCCAACGAGGAGCTACACCAACGAGGAGATACACCGTGCATCAGCCAGACAGAATCGGCCTCTCAATGGATCTGGAATTCAACAAGGTCACCGGACAAGGTCAAGGGAGAGTGCACAGGCAGTCCAAAGACCGGGTGCCCTGAACAGGGCCGCGTGGGGTTGACTCCAGGAAAAGACGACCGAAAAGTATGGACAAGGCGCAGATCCAGACAACAGCCATGACATCACGAAAGGGCAACAAGCTCCGCGCCAAGCCAACGAAATAGCCAACGATAGCCCCCATGATAGAGTCTCAAGAATTCAGCCAAAAGAATGGACGCAACAGCCACTGAAGAGGGGGGCTTCCGCTTTCACATAGAGACCCATAAAGATCACAAGCTGGTCACCCTCCAAAACCAAGGAAATGATTCAGTCCCGGAAGGCGAAGTCGCAAGACAGCTCTCCAGCCTATTCATCAATAGGACCGACTCTCGGGCTCAGGCTTACTCAGACTGCTACAATCTTGGCGATATGCTGCTGTTCAACCTCAGGCACCGGCCCGAGAGCGACAGCAAATACCTCTCAAAGCTATTAATAAACTCGAAAAAGTCGCTACGCTATCCAGGAACGATCGCAAGTATTTACTACCGTCTATATTCGGAAGATTTATCAACCACTCGTCACCCATGCCTCCAGGGCCTGAAACAAGCCATTGATCAATATACAGCCAAGACCCTTGATGGCTCAGCACTAGGCAGCCTAACAACAGGCGACAAGTCACTGCTTATTCATTTTCGACTCGGCGACCAAGGCCTGGTCGAAAGACGCTACCTAGCAGGACTAAGGGATATGATCGAACGACTTGGCATCACCCATACCTACTGCATCACCGGACTTCACAACCACTGGGTATCCGCAAAAAGCAAAGGTCTTCGCAAGAGCGAGTATGTAACTCAAGATGCAGAAGTGGCTAGGGCCACAATATGCAAGTCGTTCGACGACTCAATGGATCGAATATTCGAATATCTACCCATGTCAGCGTTCATCATCGCAGAGCCTGATATACATATCTGCCTGGGCTCCAGGATGAGTCACGTAGCGATACACAAAGGAGGGTTCTCTGGACTTCTCGCAGCGACGGCACCACAGAACCTCTATTATTTCAAGAACAGCTGGAGCCGAAAATACCTAGGCGAAATCGTTGCCGAGAACCGCAGGGCCGGTATCAAACAGAATGTAGTGGAGTTGCATGGTGAAACCATCTCAAGTGAATAGTAACCAGTATCTCGTGAAAGAAGTGCCAGCAAAGACCATCCCATTCTTCGATCTGGTCCACAATCGGTGAGCCAGGGCCAGTTCAGGAACGAATCGAAACCATGCGATCCAACTTGTATAGCATGACGAAGGCAAGACGAAGCCGTCGGCAGCATTCAAAACCAGGCAACAAAAAGTACTAATTGGCCACAAACCAACTGCGATCAGGCGGGTAGTTGGTCAACATCCAACCGACTAGAAAACACTCCTGCCAAGGCTTCAGCCTAGACCTTTTAGTCTTGGTAGCACCAGGCATACCGCTGAGAAGACATTGATACTTACCTGCTATGTGCAGATTCTCCTGATGATAGCGGTCTCGAATGGCCTTGACTTGCAAAGCAGACAGCCAGTGCTTTCTGCTTCCCAGGAAGGCTTCTGAGAGCTCGAGGTTTCTGCGGATTGAAGACTCAAAACGCCTCAGATAGAAACGCTTATAGCGATGATAGATTTTGAGGATATTCTCACGGTCGGTTCCAGGGACTCCGTTCAGATAGCGCTTCATGACCAAGCATTCGACGGGATGGGTTGTATTCCACCTTCGACCCCGATCGCTTGGGAGGCTCTCTTGAGGAATTCCAGTTGTTCGACCAATGAAGCTCCTTGGGAGATCCTGATCTTGGACGAGGTCTTGGTAGCCAATGACTTGAAGATCAAACAGTGACTCCCAAAGCTCAAGCTGCTTGAGGTAATCAAACAGATGGGAGCGCTGACGCATTAGATCATCAACGCTGCCAGCATAACCGGTCTTGAGGATAGTGTCGCTGTAATAGCTTTCAATAAAATCTGCCTGATCACGCAGGCATGCCACTATCTTGACGCGAACTCCACTCAATAAATCCCTAAGGCGCTGAACAAGACGAGCCTTGTGCTCCCACCTATCCTCCGTGGACGAATCGCCAAAGCCGACTCGCCAAAAGGGCTCCGCACTTATAAGTGTAGACGCATGCCGAGTATGCTCGCGAACAATTGTTTGACACATTGCAGATATCTCAGCATCACCGAATCTTGCCCTCACAGCCGACGAGTCCATCGATCTGGCAAGGTCGAGATGCGCGTAATGATTACGGGCTCCCGGCATGAGCTCTGAATAGCTTGGATACCAAATACCCAGCCCCTTAAGCTCCTCTCGATTCTGACTTAGGTATCTCTGTATGGAGGTAGTCCCAGTCTTGTGAGTTCCAATATGGATAATAACTTCTGGGAGCGTCATACGTTGATTCATTATTGCCAAATTAGCACGGGTTGGCTTGAGCCAGGTTGGATTGATCCGATGGTACGGATGGGCCATCCTGGCCGTCCGCGGTGAATCCGAGTGAGATCGGGGAGGCTTGCACTGCTGAAGGTGGTGAACCCCGCCTCAAGCCGCCCAGCCAGTTGCCAGGCCCAAGCATCGGGCGTCACGCCGGCGTCAGGGTCGCCAGTGCCCGACGACAATGCTCCGCCGAGATGCCCCCCTCCTCTCTCCAGCAGGGCTGCATCATCCTGGAGAGGCTCAACATGGCCGCCGCCTCAGCCAGGGCCCTGTGCTGGTGCCACTGTGGCTGTTCCCGCTGCTGGAGCTTCGGCTGGTCCTGCACGTGCCTCATGTCCATCTCCTGCTGAACGACCAAGGTCAACAGTGACTGTGCATGGGCAACCTGGCCAGAATGGCCAGATCGGTGTGAAGGATGCAGGCGGCCTCCAGCACCGCCCGCTTCAACTGCTGACCACATGGAGCTGGCCATGGCATCGTGGCGAATCAAGCATGACCAAGCTCGGGCTGGCGGCCAATCCACAAGCCTTCAAGGCGTCTCAATCGCGTCACTTCTTATAGACACTGCCGAGGTTAGTTTCCAAACGAGGTGACATCAAACGACACTATCTCATCCCGATAACGGGCCAAAACAGATTGCAGGGCAGCATAGGCCGGGAACTTTCGTGAGTGACCAACAACCTCATCCAGGGATTTGTCAATCTTCACGACCAACCTTGTGATGAGCCCGGAAAGCGAGTAGATGGAATCAAATTTTGTAAGGTTGAAATTCTTGTCGTGGAGAAAAGTCATCGCTCCACGCCATGCCCTACCCTCCCCAGACGCAGAAGCCATTACGATATTATCCCAGTCTCGTACAAGCTCAGTCATTCGGCTGGCCTTGATCTGGCGACCAAGAATTCTGTCTAACTTGGCCAGAAATGACGCCCGATCTACTTCTTGGCTGCTACACATATCCTCATAGAGGACATGATCGCAATTGCGGCCTTGAGCCTTAGTTCTATAATACAAACCCAAAAGCTCAAACCACTTTTCATACTGAAGATCAATGGCTTTCTCGCAAAGCAGGGCGAGCTCGTCAGCATCCTGAGGCAATCCTGTTCGACTTCTTGCCTTATCCAACTTGCCGAGGACATGGGAGGCGATGCAATAAAGAGGGTTTCTCGTTAACAACAAAATGCCTCTTGGATCCACTAAGTGCTCAACAAACAGGCACCGTACCTCGTCAGCACTGTGCGCCTTGTAAGCAACGATCCGGCTTGCATCTACATGAGCAAGAACATCTCCGTAACCCTCTAGACCATACGAGTTGTTGACCAAGGGAACGTCACGTGAGTTATCCATACAGCCCTGCGTTGCGCATCCCGTGACGTACTCAATGATGAAGCGACAAAGATGATTGCCGGATCGCGGAAAGCTCGCAAGGATGAGGGGTCTCATTGGATTTGTGCCAGGGACAGAGCCGAATCTACATAAATACAATAAAACATACTCACCGGAAAGAGAATAAAAGAAGTCCCAAGAGGCCGAGGGCCTTCAAGCCCTCAAGCCGCCTAAGTCAAGGGGAGTTTACTATAGGAATACATGGCGGCTTTAGGCCTCATGGCTTGGTACTCTACAAGAAGCTTACTGGCAGTCCCTGTCGAAGTGAACGTCATCAACTGAGCCTCTCGTTTTAGGAGCCCTCAAAACGAGCAACTTGACACAGGAACGTGCTGTGATCGGCAAGCGAAGTCTAAAACACGCTACAGATTCCCAGAAGGGCTCACGCACCAAGGAGAATGTCCATGTGTGGAAAAGACGCAAACCATTTCCACCTCGACTTTCTCGCATGAATCAAACACATCTAACCATGCCAGGAAGAGGGAACAAGACCAACGAATTCGCCGAAGACAAATTCATACACGTGTGACAGTCCAGCCCTAACATTGCGCCAATCCTCTATTTCAGGCCTTGGAAGCTCATCACTCTTATTAGGGTTAGCATCTAATACAAAGTCAAGCTTCTCCATCTCAAGGAATAAAGCGAGTCTTTGAACCTCCGCACTATCAAACAGGGTCTCATAAAAGCCGAAGAAGACATCCTCTCGCGGGAAGGCCGCCAACAAGTTCTTGACTGCGAGATCATACCTGGCTCGCTCAGAATACTGAGGGACATGGAGGCTATTTCGGAAGAGGTCGTAAGCACTTTTGTTGCCACCACGATTCGCACTTTTCATTGCCTCCATTTTGCATTGCGACCACATCCGCTCTACTGGTTCACGCATGAGAAACACAGCCTTAGTTCGATAAGGGATAAACTCTCTTATGTGGCGCAGCTCAACATCGCTCAGTATTGAATATGATGGAGTTATTTCGCCCAAGACTTTATGATGGGGCTTAAGCCGCCTACGAAAGAAGGCCAAATAGTAATCCTCTCCACATTCCATCGCAATTCTCTCAAATGCATCACTTTTAATCATCTTTTCCCCGTGCTGCTTTAGGAGCTTCTCAAGCTGAGCGGCCCTATTTATTGGCCTGAAGAAGCCTGGATGAAAGCGGCGGTCCCAATAATGAAGCTCCTTGATTGGCGACATCATGACCTCCCTCTGAGCTGCAAGCTGCTTATAGAGCCAGCTAGTGCCACATTTTTGTGCACCAACTCCAAGGAGAAAGATTGGTTCGTTCGCCATTGGTCAATACGCCTCAGAGGTGGGACCACAATTTGGTCGAATTGCCCAAGGGTCCTGCAGAAGTCAGTGTAGGAGAAGACATGCCCATGAGTCAATTTACTGGGGAGGAAACTACTGAAACTCCAAAAGAAGATAAGACGATGTGTGGTTCAGAGCATTAGAAGCAAAGAGATGAGCTCTTGGCCATAGTCTTAAATCTTAAGTCGCATTTAATTTCCAACTGTGCAGCGCTACTATATTGTTCCAGTCGACAAGGAGATGCGAGGAAACTTGCGTCTCGATTCAGCAATTCATGCCGGGAGATTAAGCCAGGTTGAGCCGAGTGATGCCATCAGAAATGCTGCCTATAAAGACTTGATGCTATTCAGCTAACTGGCGCTGGCTGATCATGCAGGCTTTATCAATCGATCGCGGCAGCAGAAGCGAACCAATCAGTCGTTGGCTCTTCCCCGTGCAGATTCCTGCGATCTACTGCACCAAATAATTGGCATGATTATCTACAAGCTTCAAGCCTGCCGCTGCCGTACAGCCTGAGCCAGCCGGGAAGGGCCCAAGGTCTACCCTTGACAAAGCGAGAGTCTTCCATACTATAGCGAGAATTGACACGTCAACTCATACATGGAAAGGTCTAGGGCCTTGAAATCAGATCGTTCACAGAAAATAAGAGAGCGGGAGACTCCCCTACTCCAATCTCTGCTCCCTCGCTGGATGCGAAAGGATAAATACAATCGTCGAGGTGTCAAGCCATTCTCCATCACCGGGGAGGGATTCATTAGTAAGCCCAGCAAAGCGGGTCCAATCGGTCGCGGAGGCAATTATATCGAAAGAGGCTCTGGGGCTGCGCTGTTCTTGTTAAAACAAGGAGGCGCAAATGTCCCTGTTGTCAATGGTGCCCCCGGGTCAAGGTATCTGTCCTTCAGTACCAATGGTCGCGGCAGTGATCGCGATCGCTCCGAGTATTCTCCCACTCATTATGGATTCAAGAGCTCCGGATATTACAAGTTTGGCAAGTCCTATAATCTCAGCTTTGACCTTCGCATTCCCAACAGTTCTTCTGCCACAAAAGGATTTTATTACTTGGCTCAGTGGTGGCAGGGTAATGGTGTAGGACCTGTTGCTGGAATAAGGCTCAAAAGGGGAACTTCGCATACACTTCAATTTGTCAAAAAGGGTACCGCTCCTGGCGCACCCAGAGGTGTGTCAATAACGGATGTGATTACAAATTACTCTCTGAAACCAGGGGCATGGCAGCGGGTAAGCATCAACTACAACATTGATCCCTTGAATAGTGGATTCTTCAATATTGCAGTCGACGGAAAGGAGATTGGTCGATTTAGTGGAAATATTGGATCAAGAAAGCCCCCGTTCAGCTATAGGGTAAAGTTTGGCATCTACAAGCAGAGCGAACAGTCCCTATTCCAGGCGGATTTCGACAACATTGTGCTTTCCTAAGAATTCTCTGGGCAACAGGGGGGGGGTAGAGAAGCAGCTGAACAAGCGCCTCACCGCCCCCCCCCCGAGTTCAAGGCCAGGGTCGCCAGGGAGGCGATCAGTGGCCGCAAGACGATCCAGGAGATCGCCGCTGATCACACCATCCATCCGATCCAAGTGTGAGGTGGGTGAGCAATCCCATGCGCCGCATGGATTTGCTTCCCCTGCCCGGTGGATCTCAGACTGGTCATGGAAGTGGGTCAGATCTCGGCGATTGACATTAGCCACATCTCCCTCCAGAAAGGATTTCTGTACCTGGTGACGATCGTTAATCTCTTTTCTAGTCATATGCTCAGCTGGAAACACTCCAAGAGCCTTGACACGGAATTCTGCCTGTAGGCTCTGAATATTGCGTGGAAACTGGCCGCAAGCCTCAGAGCTTCCACTCCGACCAGGGATGCAGTTCACATCGACGGACTTCGTGGCCAGGCTGCAGCAATCCAACAGCAATCCAATCTCCATTCAGATGTGCCGGCGTCGACACAAGATGGGCAAAGGCAGCACAAACAGCGCACAGCCCTCAGCTGAATATAAACTCCCGAGACACTTCGGACCTGCCATCAAAACAATGGCGCAATTCTGAGTCGTTCCCTTCCATCTCTCGAAGTCGCCGATCCCGGTCCGACATGATGTAATATGCGAATCAAGTCAACCCTGTGAATGGAGTTAGGGCATTGGCAGTGGCAAAGTCAAAAACTGGCCCATCCCAGAAATCCAGTAAGGGCAAGCGATCCAACCGGTGGTTGGCACCGTTGCGGCGGTTCACCAGATTCCTCACTCTGAGACCGAAGCGCTCACCGCATCAACGCTTGGCTGAGCTGCTCGACCAACCCGCCAAGCGCACGCCTCAGGAATGGAAGGCCTGGCGCAAGGCCACCGTGGAGCGTGTCAAACAGCTGCTGGCCAGCAACAAGGGCGTTGTGGCGGCCCGGGAGCTCAGCCGGGCCATGCTGCAGGATCCCGAGTTCCCCGTGTTTCAGGAGCTGATGCAGGAGGCCATCAGCATCAAGCTCAAACGCGATGTGAAGGCTGGCCAACCGGATCCCTGGGCCGATCTCCCCAAGGACCTCAGAGCCCAGGCCCTGCAGCTGGAGGGGTTCCAGCTCTATGTGGAGGAAGTCGAGCAGATGCTCAACAAGGCCGGCTTCCCCCAGCTTCCAGCTCCCCGACCCAAAGCGAAGTAGCCCGGCCGTTCACGTCGACGCGCAGTCCGTTTCACAGAGCCCCAGCAGCGTCTCCGCCCGCGCTTCGAACGAGTGGTTCTGCGCGGTGATCCGGCTCAGCCTCCTCAGCAGCCCAGGGCTCGATCGGCACGCCAGGACCCGCTCCAGGGTCGCTGCGGGCTCGTCTTCAGGCCCGTGCACGAGCACCCCCGCACGGAGTTCCTCGGGGCAGCCGGGGGCCATGTCGGTGATCACCGGCACCCCGCAGGCCAGCACATCAAAGACCCGGTTGTTGAGGTAGCCGAAATCGCGCATGGCGCCGTGGTGATCATTCAGCACCGCCAGGCTCTCGGCATAGAGGCCTGGCAGGGCATGGTTGCTGATGCTGCGATCCTGCACCTCGATTCCATAGGCCTCCCAGCCGCTGCCGATCACCGTCAGAGGGAGCCCGCTGCGAGCGAAGGCCCGCACGATGGGACGGTCAACCCCCCGGGTGTTACCCACGAACAGCAGCCCCCGGGAAGGCCACAGCGGCGGGCCTGGCTTGCGGAAATCGGTGGCCTGCAGAAGCGTGTGGGTGGGCTTACCGCTGAGGTAGGCCAACCGCTGGCGATCCTGGGCGGAGGCCACGAACAGCCGATCGTAGGCCGCCAGTTCTCGACCACTGACATCGAGCGGCCAGCTGATCTGCCAGAGCAACCGGGTGCGATAGGACGCCTGGGCCAGCCACTCCGCTTTGGGCCGGAACTTGCCGCGTAGCACGAGCAGGCCTGTATCAGGGGGTGGCGCGCTGGCGCGCTCGTAGGTGTCCCGGAACAGCAGCCGGCTGCCCACCCCCCGGGTTCGAAGCGCGCGCTGGAGGCTCTGGGCAAAGGCCACGTCGCCCCATCCCGCCAAACCGCTCGGATCACTCGGCGCTGCCACCAGCAGATCGAGATGTCTCAAGCGGGGCGCGAAGATGGGGCTCCATCCTCACCCGCCTGGCCGCCCTGGACGTCCATACGCGCCTCAACCTGGAGCTGCTGCTGCACCGCCACTACAGCCTGCCCGGAGTACGCCGCTATGCCTTCACCCCCGGGCTGGATCGGATGCTGCTGGTCAGCATCGGCTCGTGGCCAGCCGATCCGTCGCCTGGAGTGGTGATCACCTCCCCGGAGCTCCGTCCTCCGGAGGCCCGTCCATTAGCCCCTGACCTGGAGGACGCCATCGGCCTCCTGCCGCTCAGCTGGGCTCGGGGCCTCGCCCAAGACAGCCCGCTGCGGACCGCGGCGGACTGGTTGGCGCATGGATCGAGCCCCTTGAGTCTGGCGGCGCTTCCCTGGTCGTCCTGCAGGGACACGGCTGCCAACCTGCCAGCCGTGGAACCCCTGGTGGAACCACGGTCAGCGTCCGCCCTGGCGCAGGAGGTGGACCGTTACCGGCAGACCCTGCTCGCTCCTGCCGCCAAGGACGCCGAGATCGCCGCCGTGCTGGATGGGCTGCAGCGCGAGCGGCGTCTGCGGCATCGCATCGACCCGCGATGCTGGCCTGGCCAACGCTGGCGGCCCGCTCTCGAGCCCCGGAAGTGGCTGGAGGCTGGGAGGGAGTGGAGCCCTGAAGAGGCCGACCAGCTGGCGGCCCTGCTGCATCAACTGCCCGAGCCCGAACAGCCGTTCTTCGCCGGCCAGCTGGCCGAGGCCCTGCCCGCCTGGCTCGCGGCCGAACCCCAGCAGGCCTGGCGCTGGAACCTGGTCGCAGCGGTGATCGGCGGGTTCAACACCCGGGATCCGGCCCTGCTCGAACAGGGTCGGAAGCTGCGCCAGCAAGCCGTCAGCCTGGCCCTCGCGCTCGAGGCCCCGATGGATCGCGCCACCCAGCTGATCCGCCTGCTGGATGTGGAACTCTGTGCCGAAAGCTCCGCGGCCCTCACCAGGCTGGCGGAGGCCATCGACAGCGTGGGCGAGCAGATCGAGCAGGCCTCGACCAGGGGCGATGGGGCGCGGCGACGACTCCTGCAGCGTCAGCTGGCCGAGGCCCTGCGGGGCGCTGGCGGCAATCTCCAGTTGATGCAGCAGGTGGCCTTGAACCTGAATCCCGTCAGTTGCAGCCAGCTGCCCCAGCGGCTTCAGCCATCGGCCTGCCTGCAACTGCTCAAAGGCGTGGTCCTGCTGGATACGGCCACCGTGGATGACCTCCCGGAGGAGCGTCAGCAAGCCCTGGTGATGCTGTTCGAGCGGCTGTTGCCGCGGGTGTGGTGGCAGGCCGATCTGTTGCGGGTGCTCCTGCGGGATCTGCGCCGCTTTTGCCTCGACCTGGGTTGGCTGAGCGGCCCCAACGCGGCCCTGCTGCCGGGCCTGCTTCGGCTTCACCGTCACCAGCTGCCTCCCCCGAGTCCCCCCGGGGTCGACAGCGAGGCGGACTCGGATCCCACCCTGGGCCTGATGCGGCTTCAGCTGCTGCTGTTGCTGCGCCTGGGCGGTGCCCTCAGGGATCGGATCAAGCTGTTGCGACGGGTGCAGGAACTCTCCCCCGGAGGTGCCGCGCGCTGCTGGCTGGGCGGCGATGAGGCGCCGTTGCTGGAGGCGGCCTGCGCCGGCCTCGGCAACCACACCGTGTCCCTGCTGAGGCTCTGGGCCCAGGAGCGGGGTGTTCCCGCGTTGCTCCCCCTGCTGCCGGATCAGGGTGGGGTGGCGGCAGCCTTCGACGCTGTGCTGGATCACTGGAGGCGCCATTTTCCCCCCGCTGCGAAAGCCAGGGCCAGCGCCTCGGTGGCCGTGGTGATCACCACCCTGAAGCCCGATCTGAAGCGGCTGGAGCAGGCCTTGGAGTCGCTGTGTCTGCAGACCCTCGTCCCGGCGGAGGTGGTGGTGGTGGATGACGGCTCGCCTGAGGCAGTCGCCGAGGCCCTTGCGCAGCTGGTGGAGCGCTACCGCAACGAGCACCACCTTCCCGTCAGGCTGATTCAGCAGCTCGCCAACAGGGGCCAGTACGCCTGTCGCAATCTGGCGATCGACGCCACCACGGCGGAGGTGATCGCCATTCAGGACGATGATGACCTCTCCCATCCGCTGCGGCTCGAGCGCCAGTGGCAGGCACTTCAGGGCGGAGGCCTGGCCAGTTATGCCCAGCACATCCGGCTCGATGAAACCAGCGGCAAGCCACAGGCCGATGGTGATGGCAGCAGGGTGGTGGGGGATGGCATCACCACCCTGATGGTTCGACGCAGCACGGCCGTGGCCCTGGGAGGCTTCTATCCGGTGCGCTCCAGGGGTGACGTGGAGTTCCGGAACCGACTGCAACGGCGGTATGGCGAAGCTGCCCTGCACTGGCTGGAGCAACCGCTGTACCTGATGCGCGGAGCGCCCACCACCATTTCATCGGGATTCGAATACGGCTGCAGCCTGCGCCTGCCGACCTGGCGCCGCCTGATCCGGGAGGGCTATCTCGCGTGATGCCACGGCATGGAACGGCGACGGAATCGGGCACGCAGGAGGCTTCGGCCGACCGATCGGGTGCTCCGGTGCTGATCGGTCTGACGACCATCCGCGGTCGGGAAGGGGCCCTGAAACGCACCCTGGCCAGCCTGCTGGGCCAGATCCCACCAGGGGATGGGCGGCCCGTGGAGCTGCACCTCTTCCTGTCGCATCAGCCCTACCTGCTGGATCAAGGCTTTGCCGAGACGCCGGCGTTCATCGAGCGGCTGATCCGGCGCTCACGCCGGGCACCGGTGCGGCTGCACTGCCACTTCGTGGCGAACACAGGCCCCTACCGCAAGCTGCTGCCGCTTCTGGAGATGCTCACCGAGGAGCAGCAGGCGCTGGATCCCTACCTGATCACCGCCGACGACGACACGCTCTACCCCCGGGACTGGCTGATCCGCCTGCTGGAAGCCCAGGAACGCCTCCAGTGCGTGGTGGGGTTTCGTGGGCGCCGCATGGTGATCGAGCAGGGCACGATCGCGCCATACCACAGCTGGATCAAGCATGATCCCTCCCTGCTGGAACCGCACCCCCTCACGGTGCCCACCGGCAAGGATGGCATCTGTTACAGGCTCAGCCAACTCCACGCCGGAGTGCGCGACACCGGCCGAGCCCTGGCCCTGGCTGGCCATGCCGACGATCTCTGGTTCAAGCACCACACCCTGATGCTCGGGGTGCCGAGTGCCCTGCTGAACCCATCGCTCCGGCTGGAATTTCCCGAGCTGACGGCCTCCGGACGGCGGATCCGCCCCTCACGCCCGAGCGGCCCGATTCACAGCCTGTTTCTCAGCATCAACAAGAGTGGAGGCAATGATGCTGTACTGCGTCGGCTGGTGGATCCCACCATCTACCCCCTGGTCGAACCATCACCTGAACCGTCAACGGAACAGCCCACCGAAACGTGATCCCCCATCGAGCCGGGTGAAGGCGCCGGCACCCCGTCCACGATCCTCACGGTCCGGCCAGCGAGCCGATGCCGCACAGCCGCGAGCATCGAGGCCTCGGCCGATCCCAGCCACGGGACAAAACCCAGCTGATGGGCACCGTCACACGCCACCCCGCCCTCGGCACTGAACGGGAGCTCCAGCAACACGTGGTGACAGATCACGCCCTCGGGACAGCCAAGAACGGCCAGCCGATGGCGCAAGCCAAAGGGAATCCAGAGGTGCAACGAATGGCTCTGCGCCAGCCGGCGGATCGCCTCCAGCCAGCCGGTGGGCCAGTGCGGCGTCTCAGGCCTTTCCTCAACGAACTGTTCGGCACTGTGAAGAATCAGATGCAGCTCAGCGTGGTCGCCGTCGATCTCAAGCAGCGACGCAGGGTGAACAGCAAGCCAAGCCTGATCACAGGCTGCCGCACCCAGAGGGCTGCCCACATCGGGCGAAGCGAGCTCATGGGCACGGTACTGGCGGAGGCGCTCTGCAAAGAGCAGCTGGCGGTAGTGACGCAACCACAGCCAGTGATCGGTGATCGAGCGCGAACGGGCCCGGGGCTGCTCGTGCCGCAACCAGGGCTTCGGCCCGGCGAAGTGGATCAGGGAGAGGCCCTCGACACAACCTTCCAGATACTGGACCAGATACTTGATGTTGCAGTTGAAGTTGATGGGCAGCAGCTCCAGGGGTTGATCGGCCAGCAATTGATTCCAGATCTTCTGATCGGCAAACCCATCCAACAGGGGACAAGCTGGCTGGCCGGCACGGCGAATCAAGGCAGCGATCCGATCCAGAAATGTGGCTCCGAGCGCCCAACCAGGCAGCGAGAGCACACCGGAATTGATGATCGGGCGCCTGGTGTGGGAACTGACCAGTGCGTAGGGCCTTGCGCCGCAGTCCACCACGGCCCGGAAGGGCTCCCCCGGTGCCCACAGGGGATCGAGGGGGCCGACGATCAGAACATCCGAGTCCAGAACAATGACACGCTCGAAGTTCTGGAGGGAAAAGGCAAAAATGTTGAGGTAGCCCAGCAGGCCGATGCGCTCGCGATTGGGGGAGTCGGTCGGCAGATCAGAGGCCCAGTCAGGGTTCGGGACATCGAAACGAACCCGTGCATAGATGGTGGCGAGCTGCTGCTGGTGAAAAGGAGTCAGCGAGCCATCATGAAAGACGACAAACGGGCTGGAGAGATCCGGATAGATGGCGAGAAGCGAGAGCAGCAACGCTTCCAGGCCCGGATAGAAACGGGCATTGGCCACCGTGACGAAGGCCACAGCCGTTCCGGGGTTCTTGGCCTCCAACTGACCCAGGTGTCGCTCGGGAAACCAGTGCCGAGGCTCAATGGGCGATAGATCGTCGCCACCCAGGGAGTGAGGCTCGTGCTCGGGTGCATCCGAATGCCAGCAGGCCAGATCGAGCCGTCCATAGGGAGGCTCCAGGGGCCGCAATCGCTCTGCCGTGAGCTGATCCTTGAGATGCTGAAGTCGCTCGCGTAAGCGATCACGCTGGAGACGAGCGGCATCGCGTTGGGAACGCAACCGCTCGATGTCGTCCTGACTTGGTTGACGGCGCCAAAACAAGCGCTGTTACTGCCGGCGGGTGATGCCCAGAACGAAACTCGCCATCCCCCAGCCGACCAGGATCAGGCCAACCATGGAGAGGAAACCCTTCCAGCGCCAATCCAGGGACTGCATGGCCGGGACTTCGGGATTGCTGAGCAGGACAAGAAACTTGAGCTGGCGTTGACTTTCGAGCCGGCTGTTATCGGCGGCCAACTGGGCAGCCTTCACAGATGCCTCAGCAAAGGCGACTTCCGTTGTGAGGTTTCTGGACTGGTTGAGCAACTGGTTAAAGTTCATCGCATCAGGCCCAACCAGCTTGGAACGTTCCTCCTCGATCTGATTCTTGAGTTCAATGATCTGGTCAGTCACATAGATGACTTCAGGACTGCTTGGATCCAGGAATTGACGACGCAGCCTACCCTCTTCCACCTGAAGATCGACCAATCGTGTTTCCAATGCCGTGATGTAACTACTGGTGGCAGCAGCACGGGCCTCAGGATTCACATCGCCTTGAGCATCGTTGAACGAGGCCAGATCGAGTTGGGCCTTGGCCAGACGTTGGCGAGCAACATCAAGTTCCTGCTCAGCAAATCGCTGCTGATTACGACTGATATTCTGATTGGAAGTATTCAGAAAGTTTTCAGCTTCGTCGAGGAGAAGACGGTTAAGCTTGTAAGCTGTATCAGCCTTCAAGCCGGTTGTCGTCATCTGAATGACGCCAGTGAGGTCCTGCGGAACAACAGTCACTTGGCGACGGAAGAAAGCAAGCTTTTGGTCAAAGTTTGCGGGCGTTGGCATGCCGGCAAAGGGATCGAAACCTGCCCTGGCATAGCTGACCTCAGGTTCCAGCTTGACGAACACACGCTTCATCACCTCAGGAGAAGTGAGATAGACAGCCAGAAAGCGGCCATCTTCAAGGGATCCCAACATGGTGGGGCCTGCCAGCACTGTGCCTAACAATGAAGGCGTCACACTGTTGGGAGCCTGGGGCAGTCGAACAATGAAGTCAGACGTGACCTGGTAACGGTTACGACCAATAATTCCAAAATATAGAATGCCACCAAGCAGCACGATGGCCGAAATTCGCTTGGGACCAGGCTTCAACCAGCGGAGTTGCTCCCTTGAAAGGCTGGGTAACTGAAGACGTCCAAGCAGGCCAGGATTACGACCTGCACCGCTTCCGGGATCGCCCGGAAGCTGCCCCACATTAGGAAGCTCATCTTCGGCCACACCAATGGCACGAAGAACAGCGGAGAAACTGGCCGTCACTCGAGACGCCAGGCGACGGCCAGCATCTCCAGCCGCAAGGCCCAGGCGAGCCAAACGATCCTCGAAGGAAGCACGAGAGTCATGCCTCGAGGAGCGTCGAGAACGGCCACCCAACAAGGGCGCCGCAGCAGAGCCGTGAGCTTTCATCCTTGGGATCCTAACACGAACAACAATCCCCGCTCACCATTAAAGCGATTCAAAACTCAACTGGCAAGGGCCGACCAGAATATCAATCCTCATCTGAAAGCAGAAGGGATTCATTGTTGTCATAGATAAAAAATCCAATGCCGATCAAAAAAACGGTTGACCAGATAAGGTATGCAGCAGAGACACCAGGTATTGGGTAATCAGAGTTGAAGGAATGTCGCAACAGCTCAATTCCATGGGCTAGGGGGTTCCAGAGAATCCAGCCTCTGAAAATATTTGGAATTGCGCTGATCCCAAAAAAGATGCAGGATGTGAAGAGAAGCAGCCTCCGCACAAGAACCCTCGCGAGGGATGCAACGAATGGTAGGCGATGACCGACGATCAAAGTTACCAATCCGACCCCAAACGCCAGAAGAGATAGCATCAAAAAGTAAAATATTGCCAATCCAGGCTCCTGCACCACAGGCTTCCATTCATAAAGATAGGAACCAAACACGAATGCAAGGAGCAAGACCGCAAAGACCTGCGTGTCAAGTAAAGCCGAACCAAGCAGAGAGTCAATCGGCCTGATTCGGCTGAAATAGGTTAACTTTGCATTCTTCTTAACCCCCGTGAGGGCCTTGATGGCCACCTCCGAAAACATGAAGAAGCCAACGAAACCAATGGCAAGCCAAAGAACTGGATTGATGTAGTCAGGCTGCAAGCCACCTTGGGTACCAAAGAGGCGAAAAGCCATGAATGTTGAGATAAAGACGAGAGGTTCGACGAACATTCCGGCAATACCCATTGGCCCCTTTGAAGAGCGAAGTCGCATATCCCGCTGGGCGATAGCGTTCACGATTCTGATTTGCAACAAGATTTTCTGGATGATCACCGCATCAAGCCCCGAACATCCTTTTGATCACCGAAGCCATCATCAGAAGAAACGTCTCCGCCATTATCATATTGGCGGTAATCAACCAATTCATTCATACTTTCTTCGATCTCTCCCTGGAGATCGGAATGCTGACGAATGGAGCGACTCAGAGAGCGGTCTTTGCGAGCAGTCCGCTCTTCAAGCGCAATCTTATTGCATTCCGCAAGATCACCCTTGAAGACAATTTTACCATCCTTGAGAACAATTCCTTCGTCACAGTAATCCACAGCAAAATTCTGGGAATGAGATGCCTCAGCGATCAGGGTTCGGCCAAGCAGGCGACGATCCACCAGTCGCTTGACCTGCTCCATGAAGGGCACGGCGGCCCGACAATTCCAGCCTTCCCAACGCTGGACGGGGTACACCTCAAACTGGAAGGCAAGACTGACAGCCAACTTGAAGCGATCGCGCATTCCAGATGTGTAGGCCTCTATGGGCTCATCGAAGAGGTCACCGAGGTCGCAGAGTTTCTCGATGAATTCCATCTCCTTCCCATCATCATCCAGCGAACCATAAATGGAGATCAGGAATTCAGCATTCGCCCTTCCTGTTAAGACAGGCGTGAGGGGCATGCGTGATCCGATCGACCAAGAGGAGGTTCCACCCACCAGAATTTCACCACTGGTGACCTGTTCATGGCCAGCCAGGCAGTTCAGAAACGCACGGCTGTTGTCCAGTGTTGGCGCATAGACGGCCAGCCGAGTACCGGGTTCGATGGTGATGGACACATCATCGAGCACCACAACGGATCTGCCCCCTCCCGTCGAAACGCGCTTCGTGACCCTGTCGAACACCACCATGCCGGCGGGGAGTTCATGGGGCAAGAGCTTCGGGGTGACCGTTGGTGGCTTGACGGCCTTCGTCAACACGAGCCAGCCAAACAAACGGCCCCCATGGTAACGGGGGCTGGCAATGGGTTCCACGGTAGGGCGACCGGCTTGATGATCCGCAAGCCGGTCGCGTGGAACCACGGCCATGGCCTTGGCCCAGGCATGGGCTGGCGGGGGCATCGCCAAGCTCACCCCACTGGTCCCGCCGACCCCTGTGGCGCACTGGCGAGACTGCGCTCCCGGTGTCGCCGCAGCCACCCCTCAGCCCGGCGCCGCAGGCCTTTCTGACAGCGACCCTCCAGGCGATCAAGCAATTGGTCCAGACCCAGATGGAGCGCCGGGCTGGCCACCAGAGCCGCCGCAGGCAGATCCGCCCAGACCATGGCCTCGGCTACGAGCACGGCGGAGCCTGACTGCAGGGCCGGGGCCAGGCTCGCCTCAAGGCCAAACGAGAGATGGTTCTGCCACTCACCCAGGCCCTCAACGCGGCTGGCCACCTGCTGGATCAGCAGCTCCGCTCCATCCCAGCAGGCCCTGAGCCGCGTCCTGGGCTGGAGTGTCAGGCCCGCCACGCCATAGGGCTTTGAAACGTAATCGAAGAGGTCAGGTCCGCACTGCTGCAGGCGAGACGGGTCCAGGAGACCTCGCAGGGGGCGGATGGGCCGCCCGAGGAAAGTCTCCAGCTCCTGTTGGCTGACGGGCGGCTCGAGCTCCACCTGGCAGTGGCGCCGCCGTTGCAGCCTCATGGCCGATCCGCCGAAACCGGCTCTGGCCCCCCTGAAGGAAGCAGATCCTCCAGCTCACAGACCGGGAAGCGGTTGATCGCCCGGAGGGCGGCGCGGGCCTTGTCGCGCAGCTGCTGGGTGACCAGTTCGCAGTAGGGCACCTGAGCCAGCAGGTCGACGGTGCGGCGGAGCACACGCACCACGTCTCCCTCATCCAGCGAGGTGTTCGCGATCACATCACTCCAATTGGCTCCGCAGGCCCAGGCATGCACCAGTCCGGTGAGTTCAGGCTCCCACCAGATCGGGAACAGCACCTTGGCGCGTTCCTGTTCTCGCCCGATCTCACGGCGCAGGTTGCGCAGGTCATGGAGGGCCTCCTCCACTGCCGCGGGCGGCGCCCAGGCACACCACAGATCCGGGCGGTTGACCTCGGTGGAGATGGCCTCCAGCACGGCGGCCAGTTCAGCCGGAGCCAGTGCATCCAGATGGCCACTCATCAACGCCAGCCCCAGCCACAGCTCATTGTCACCGCGCAGGGCAGCCACGGTGCGGCCCACCTCGGTGGGCTGGAGGCCGTCCTCACCGGCGAGTGCCCCGAAGTGGCGGAGCACCTCGATCAGGGCCAAAAAGGTGTCCCAGTGCCGGTTGGAGCGGAAATGCAACACCCTCTGCCGCTCCTCCAGTTCGGCCGCCACCTCATCCATGCGGCGGCGGTGGCGTTTGAGCTGCTTGCGATCGCCCCAGCGGTGGGCCGGATGGAGCTCGAGCGCCTCCTCCAGCTGGTGCACCCTGCGGGCCTGCTCCTGCACTTCTCCGGCCAGGTCGTACTGGGGGGTGGCCATGTCGTGGCGCCGGGCCATGGAGGCCACAGCCAGGGCCAGGCCGCCGCTGGCCTGATCGCCATGGCGCAGCTCACCGGCGTGGCGAAGAGCGGGAGCCTCCAGCTGCTGCACCTGGAGGCAACTGAGTTCGGCATGCAGGCTCACCACCGCACTGCAGGGAACCAGGATCCAGACGTTCTCATCGGTGAGACAGAGCAGCAGGGGAAACTGGCCGGAGCCCTGCACCTTTTCCACGATCACCGCCGGGGTGACGCGGCTGCGCAACTGGGGAGCCTTGAGGCTCACCAGGGTGCCCTCACTGGCGAACTGCAGGGCGAGGGTGAGCTCATGGGCGAGGGTTTCCTCCGCCTGGTGCTGAAGGGTGCGCAGCAGGCGCCGCTCCTCCCGCAGGCAACCGCGTTGCTTCTCGTAATCCTCGAAGTCGTCCCAGGGAACCTCACCGCCACCTGACTCGAGCGACGCGAGCTGGGCGCGGAGTTCGCGGATGCGGGCCTCATCCTCGGCCAGGTCGAGGGTGGCGAGATAGCGGCCGAAACTGCGCTCCACCAGCTCCTTGGCCTTGGAGAGGTCATAGCGCTGCAAGAGGTTCAGCACCATGCCGTAGCTGGGGGTGAACTGGCTGACCAGGGGATCGGCCGGCGCCAGCGCCAGCTGGCCCGCCTCGCGCACCCCCTCGAAGCGACTCTGCACCGTGACGACGTAACCCTGGGAGTCGAGCCCGCGGCGGCCGGCCCGGCCGGCCATCTGCAGGAACTCGCTGCCCATCAGGGGCCGGTGGCCACGCTCGGTGCGCTTCGAGAGGGCCGAGATCACGGTGGTGCGGGCCGGCATGTTGATGCCGGCGGCCAGGGTTTCGGTGGCGAACACCACCTTGATCAGGCCCTGCTGGAAGAGCTCCTCGATCAGCTCCTTCCAGGCGGGCAGGACCCCGGCGTGGTGGGAGGCGATGCCGCGCAGGAGGGGCTCCGCATGGCCGTCGCGAACAGCCTCAGGGGAGGCCTCGGCGAAAGCTTCGAGCCTCGCCCGCAGACGGGCTTGCTCCTCGGGACTGACCAGACAGATCTTGCCGAGATCCCGCACCCCCTTGTCGCAACTGCGCCGGCTGAAGATGAAGTAGATGGCCGGGAGCATGTCGCGCTCAGCCAGCTGGGCAATGACGAATGGGAGCGGAGGAGCCTCGGGCTGGGGAGGCTTCGGGGTCTTGGGTCCCTTGCGGCGGTTTCCCATGGGAGCACGCCACACTTTGCAGTTGGGGTGCAGATCGGTGCCGGTCTCGTTCAGCAGGGGATGCAGACCCTTGGCGCTGCAGAAGCTGAACGCCAGAGGGACCGGCCTGTGGTCACTGAACACCAGGCGGGTGGGGCCATGGACCCGGTCGATCCAGTCGGTGAGCTGACCCGCATTGGCCACGGTGGCGGAGAGGGCCACCAACTGAATCGCGGGGGGGCAATGGATGATCGACTCCTCCCAGACCGTGCCGCGCTGGGAGTCGTTCATGTAGTGGCACTCATCCAGCACCACGGACTCCACATGAGCTAAGGGGTCGTCATCCGGATGATCGAACTCCGCATAGAGCATGTTGCGGAAGATCTCGGTGGTCATGACCACCACCTGGGCTTCGCGGTTGAGGCTGAGGTCACCGGTGAGGAGCCCGACGCGTTCGGCTCCGAACTGGGCTCGGAAATCCCGCAGCTTCTGATTGGAGAGGGCCTTGAGTGGCGTGGTGTAGAGCACCTTCTGGCCATGGGCCAGGGCACGGTGGATGGCGTATTCGCCCACCAAGGTTTTCCCTGATCCAGTGGGAGCGCTTACGACAACTGAATTGCCCTGCCCCAGAGCCTCAATAGCCTCTACTTGAAAGCTGTCTAGCGGGAAAGGGAAGACAGCGGAAGCATCAAGCATATACAAAGATTGCGAAGAAAAGTAAAATATGATAAAGCGCCGAACAGCCACTGTTAGGGGTTATTGAGCCATGGGAACCTGCAGCGCAATGACTCAGCGTCAAGCCCCCCTGGCCAGGAGTCTTACTGGGGCGACTGCACAATGACAACTTGAATCTCGTCAGACAGACTCCTCTTGGCCGTGGGACTTAGTGTATCAGGATGGGGTTCCCCCGATTTCGTGGACACCGATCATGGGTTCACAGGGTTGAGTGTACGAGCTGCAATGAACTGCTGCTCATAGTCGATCGGACTGATGTAGCCAATCGTTGAATGGCGCCGTTCGCGGTTGTAGTAACCCTCGATCCAGAAGGCCAGATCGCGCTGCAGCTGCTGGGGTGAGATCAGCGTCTCTCGGTTGTCATCGAGGTCGAGTTCCAGCTTCAAGGTGGAGAAAAAGCTCTCCACCACTGCGTTGTCCCAGCAGCAGCCCTTGGCGGACATGCTGCAGCTGATCTCGTGCTTTTTGAGCAGGACTCGGTAGTCGGTGGCCCGGTATTGGCTGCCCTGATCTGTGTGGAGGAGCAACGTCTCCGGCTCCACCAGACGGTGGCCGAGCGCCCTGTTGAGGGCCTCGATCACCAAGGCAGCATCCATGCGGTGATCGAGCTTCCAGCCGACGACACGGCGGCTGAACAGATCGATCCAGACGGCCAGATACCGCCAGCCCGCCGTGGTGCGGATATAGGTGATGTCGCCCGCCCAACAGCGGTTGGGAGCCGGGGGCAGGAAGTCCTGCTCCAGCAGGTTCTCCACCACCCCAGCAGTCCCGCCGCCGGCCTTGGAGCAGGGCCGGAACGGCTTGCGGGTCCTGGCCTTGAGCCGAGCCCTCTGCATGAGTCGGGCGACACGGTGGCGGCCCACCGGATGGCCTGCAGCGCGCAGCTCCTGGTGGATCCGAGGAGAGCCGTAGAAGCCCCGGTGCTCGCCGAACACCGTCTGGATTTCAGCGGTGAGCCGGGCGTTCTCGGCCGCCCGCTTTCCCGGCGCCTCCTGCCGCTGCCGCCAGGCGTAGAACCCGCTGCGGGCCACACCCAGCTGCCGGCACAGCCAGGCCACCGAGTGCTGATCAGCGAGCTGATCGATCAGGCGAAACCTCTCGGCGGCAGCTGCTCTTTGGCAAAGTGCGCTGCCGCCAGCCTGAAAAAATCCTTCTCCCTCCTGAGTTCCCGGTTCTCCTTGCGGAGCCGGTTGAGCTCAGCGCGCTCCTCGCTGCTGAGCAGGCCCTGGTCGCGGGGGCCGGCCTGGCCGCGATCAATGCGGGCCTGACGAACCAGCGGGCCAGGCTGCTGGAGGGGTGGCCGAGCCTCTGGGCCACGACATTGCAGGAGAGACACTCCTGCAGGCAGAGCTCCACGGCCTCCGCCTTCTGCTGCGCCGTGAACCGGCGCCGGGTCTTGGTGAGGTTGGTCATCGATGAACAGTCTGATGGTCATGGCGTGACCCCTATCGACTTGTCCAGAAAACCGGGGGAACCCCGGGACCTGGAGACTGCTGAAATGGCAGCCCAATCAATGTCCCCCACTAGATCTTCAGCTTTACTGGCGACAGAACAGTTTCATCAAGGGGGCGGTCTCACTTAGTGAGTGTTGCATCATTGATTTCCGCGGCCCCTGGCTGCAGCCGGAGCTCTACTGATCGTCTCCTCGAGGCCATATCATCCGAAAGACGCACATAGGAAAGAGTCGGCCCATGGAAAATTTCTCCTCAGCAAGGAGCGGATTCGCGCTGAGCGGCAGTGACGTGCCCCCCCCAAGCCGGTCCAGGGTGAAAGAGAGTTTTCAGCCAGCCAGACTGGGCCGGGAACTCCACCATGAAACGCACCAGGCCGAAAGCCAAGCAGATCATTCGCAACCTCAAAACCGCCGAGCAGCTGATCGCCCTGGGCAATACCGTCGCCGGCCTCCGTTGCGTGATCGAGGTGACGCAGATGTATCACCGCTGGAGACAGCCGTGTGGCGGCACGCAGGCCGAAGAGGCCCGGCGGCTGACTCATCCGCAGAAGGCCATGCTCTGGCGACAGGCTTCTGCAAAGAGGAAGGACTCAGGCGCAGGGCTGTCTTGATCCTGCAAGAGCGCTCGCTGGCCTCTGAGCAGCTGGTCTGCCGGGTGCGGGCCAACTACCGGAGCACCCAGCGCCATGCGGGCAAGGTCGTCGACCTGGAGGAGGCCAAGCTCTGGCATCATTGCAGCGAAATCGCCGATGAACAGATCCGCTGGGGGCGCCGCATGGCCTGGTTGCTGCTGTGGCATGAGGGCTGGATTGATGAACCACAGGCGGCTGCAGCGGCTCTGGCGAGAGGAAGGCCTGCAGCGGCCCACCCCCAGGAAACGCACGCGGGCACGGCCGGCAGACGGTTCAGTCCGGCGCGAACGGGCTGAGCATCCCCACCAGGCGTGGGCCATGGGCCTTGAGTTCGACGCCATGGGCGATGGGCACAGACTCAACGTCCTGACGTGATCGACTAGCACAGCCGCCTCTGCCTGACCATCAGGGTGGTCAGACGCTGCAAGGCCAAGGAGGTCCTGGCAGAGGGGGGAGCATCTCACCCATCTGTACTCGCCACCAGCGTTTGACCGGTCAGACAACGGCCCTGAATGCATTGCGCAGGCTCTACGGGGCCGGTGCGAGGCCAGTGGTCCACCGGTAAGGCGTACCTCGAGTCGGGAGCGCCGTGGGAGAACGGCTTGACGGAGTCGTATGGGCTCCGCACAACGGCGTCTGGAACAGCCGGCTCAGGGATGAGTTCATCAAGACCGTGCTGTTCAGGACAGCTCCGGATGAGCTGCCCCCCTCTCCTCACCGGCATCTGCATGCGAGACGGAGGGATGGACCGAAAGCGACGCTCGATGGCCGGCCAGGCGATCCATGCCCTGCGCAAGACGATCGTGGAGCCGGCATTGGCTCAGTTCAAGGGCACCCGAGGCTGAATCGGTTCCGATTGCGGGGTATGGAGTTGTTGGATGGTGAATGGGCTCTGATTGCGACGGCAGACAACCTGCCTAAGCTGTTCCGGCAGCCCCGAAGCATAGGGACTCCCCCACTACGATCTGGTCTGGCCTCAACATGCGACAAACTCCTTGACAACGGCAAGGCCGGGGAGGCGTTTGAAGGCAGATCTCCACGCCCTCTCGATTCTGCTCAGCCGGAAAGCAGCGCCGAGTATCGGCTGGGGCGTGAAGGATGGTCAGTACGCCGGCAATGGCTGGATCGCAACCCCCTTGGCCCCGAACCACGACCCCACGGCATAGTCGTGACGATCCCAGAAATGAACGGCCCAATCCAGGCTATGATCAGCGGATAGCTACAACGTCAACACCAAGTGTTCAACGTAGGCCTTCCCGAAGAAGTAAAGAAAAGACTAGGCCTGATGTATTCGGAAAAATGCACGGTCCTGGAATACGGCAGCGGGGGCAGCACCCTATTGGCCCTGCAGGCAAATCCGGAGAATTTTTGCTACTCTTGCGAGACCGATCCCGCGTGGCTATGCAGATTGGCGATGGAAATCGCCCGCCTAGGACTCTCTGAAAGATTCTATCCAGTTTTTCTCGATATTGGCCCCACAGCCAAGTGGGGCAAGCCAGACTTCGCCACTCAGCCATACAATAAACAAAGGGGGAAAGGCATGATTCAGGCATCGCTTGGGCCATGGAAGCTGTTGCGAGAGAGGCAAGTTGATCCAGACATTGTGCTCATCGACGGGCGCTTTCGAGTGGCGTCATTCGTGGCATCTTGCATCTACACAAGAAAACCAACACGGATTGTATTCGATGACTACGCTGACAGACCTCATTATCACTTAGCCGAAAGGCTCGCAAGTCCAACTGAAATTGTTGGCAGAGCTGCCTTCTTCGATATCCAGCCCACAGAATATGATTCAGCGCACATCTTAAGCCTGTATGCCGACTTCTTTGTAGACCCTTCCTGAGGATCACATCGCGGTCGTCAAGAGCTGAATTATCAGCTCAACGATGAGGAATACCTAGTGTGCCGTCCCGGAAATAACATCTAGAATCAGGAGTGTTGCCCGAGGTGCCCAGTGGCGCTTGGTCGTCCGATGCTGCCGCTGGTTCTCAGCGACGACGAGGTTCAGCAACTCCAGGCTCTCGCCAGCTCCCGTTCACTGCCTCACTCCATCGTTCAGCGTGCCCAGATCGTGCTGGCCTGCGGGGCTGGTGAGACCAACACAGCCATCGCCAAACGGATGGGGCTGACGGGCATGACCGTCGGCAAGTGGCGCAAGCGCTACCGGGAGCTGGGCCTGGAGGGACTGCACGATGAGCTCAGGCCTGGCCGTCCGCGCACCTATGAGGACGACACGGTGGCCGAGGTGATCAACCGGGCACTCCAAACCAAGCCAACTGATGGAAGCAGCCAGTGGAGTGCCCGCTCCCTCGCCGCTGCCACCGGAATCTCCAAAACCACCGTGCACCGCTGGCTGCAGACGTTCTCGGTGCAGCCCCACCGGCAGAAGCACTTCAAGCTCTCCACCGATCCGTTCTTTGTAGAGAAGGTCAGGGACATCGTCGGCCTCTACCTGAACCCGCCGGACAAGGCGATGGTGCTCTGCGTCGACGAGAAGACCCAGATCCAGGCCCTGGACCGCACCCAGCCCCTGTTGCCCATGGGCCTGGGCTACGTGGAAGGCGTCACCCACGACTACATCCGCCATGGCACCACTACCCTGTTCGCCGCGCTGGATGTGGCCACCGGTGAGGTGTTCACGCAGTGCAGGCCACGTCACCGGCATCAGGAGTTCCTGGGTTTCCTCCGCCAGATCGAGAAGTCAGTCCCCGAGAACCTGGAGGTTCACCTGATCGTCGATAACTACTGCACCCACAAGCACGCCAAGGTCAGGTCCTGGCTGGCTCAACGGCCCCGCTTCCACGTGCATGACACGCCCACCTACGCCTCCTGGCTCAACCAGGTGGAGCGCTCTTTTGGGATCATCACCCAGCGCGCCATCCGGCGCGGCAGCTTCTCGAGCGTCAAGGAGCTGATCGCCAAAATCGAGCAGTTCGTGGCGGCCTACAACAAGACCAAGGCACCGTTCAACTGGACGGCATCGGCAGACTCCATCCTGGAGAAACTCCAGCGACTTTGCTCGCAAATCTCCGGGACGGCACACTAGGAGTTCGCTGAAAAACCCGGGCAATCCAGCGAAAATGGGGCAACTGTCCAGCTGAGATGCGAGGTCACCGCGAGCACAGCGGCTCCCTGTTCTCGTACGTGTCGATTGAGGAGCGGATTCCAGCCAGTCATCCGCTGCGGCAGATCCGGAAACTGGCGGATCAGGCTCTCGATCGACTGAATCCCACCTTCTGTGAGCTGTACGCCGCAGAAGGCCGGCCCTCGGTGCCGCCGGAACAACTTCTGCTGGCCTCGTTACTGCAGGCGTTCTACGGGATCCGCTCGGAGCGGATGCTGATTGAACAACTCGACTACAATCTGTTGTTTCGCTGGTTTGTGGGGCTGAGCCCTGATGATCCGATCTGGCATCCCACCACATTCACCAAGAATCGTCAGCGACTGCTCAACGAGCAGGTGATGGGCAAGTTCCTGGAGAAGGTCATGGCGGCTCCCGAGGTGAAACCGCTGCTCAGCAACGAGCACTTCTCCGTGGATGGGACCCTGCTGCAGGCCTGGGCCTCTCACGCCTCCCTGGAGCGGATCGACGGAGAGGATGACTCGCCGCCTCCGCCGTCAGGTCCTGGTGAGGGATTCGGGGAGGCCAAGAGTGAAAAGAAGCGGGCCAAGGGCGACTTCCGCGGACTCCGGCTCAGCAACAAGACCCACCGCTCTGGCACGGATCCCGACGCTCTGCTGGCCCGCAAGTCGAATGATCACCCGGCCCTGCCCAGCTATCGGGGCCATGCCCTGATGGACAACCGCCATGCCCTGGTGGTGGATTGCCGGGTGACGCAGGCTGATGGCTACGGCGAACGGGATGCGGCCAAGGAGATGGCAGCCGATCTCCCCGGTCGCCACCAGAAGACCATCGGTGCCGACAAGAACTACGACACCAGAGGATTCGTAGCTGAGATCCGGCGGATCGGCGTCACTCCTCATGTCGCCCAGAACCCAGGCCGCTCCGGTGGCTCCGCCATCGATGGCCGCACCACCTGCCATGAGGGCTACGCCCAATCGATCAACGCCCGCCGAGGCATCGAGAAGGTGTTCGGTTGGATCAAGCAGTTCGGCGGCCTGCGCCACTTCAAGCTGCGCGGTCAGGGCAATGCCAGTGCCGTATTCGGGCTGCATGTGATCGCTTACAACCTGATCCGCCTGGGCAATCTGCTTAGGGGGCGTCCCGCCAAGTGGTGTAAATCCCGAGGAGCAGCACCGGCGTAGCCGGTGCTGGCGGTCTTCTCCTCAAACTCCCTGCGGGGCAATGGGTGGGCCGGTCTGTGAC
>NZ_JBKOUC010000019.1:0-65988 GCF_046764815.1 Aphanothece stagnina RSMan2012 | reverse complement strand
CACGGGGCTCCAGGGCCGCCACGGCTCCCCTGCCCGCGGCCCAGTCGACCCCCTCCAGCCTCACCCGATCCCCCACACAGATGGTCTGACCGCTCTTGCCGAGCCGGGTGCGCCGGGTGCAGAGCAAGCGGAGCTCCCCTCCAGGACCAGGGTGATCGAGCTCGACCCAGCAGTAATTGGCCTGGAGGGCCACCACCAGGCCGGCGACGGCCGAAGGCGCCGCCGGATCAGAGGCCATCGCGGCGGATCAGCAGACGGACGGCTGTGGCGATGGTGGGATGGCTCTGACGCCGCACCGTGTGGCCCGCCTGCTCCAGGCCGGAGGCCACCATCTGCTCGGGCTCGCCGCCATCGAGATCCACCTGCAGCCAGGCGCCGGGCTGCAACGTTTCCAGGGACAGCTTGGTGCGGATGAAGTTCAGGGGGCAGGGCGTGCCGCGCAGGTCCAGGCGCAGGGAGGGTTCCATGGAGGGCTCCACCGGCGGCTGAGGATGATCAGTCACGGTGACCGAACAGGCCCCCGAACAGTCCGCTCCTGTGGGGATGCTTGTGACCCTTGCTGGTGTGGTGGCCCGCCAACTGCTCGAGCAGCTCCCGCTCCTCGGCGTTCAGCTTGGTGGGCAGCTGGACCTTGACGGTGAAGAGGTGGTTGCCGCGGGCCACCGGATTGCCCAGCTTGGGAACCCCCTTGCCCTGCAGGGTGAGCACCGCTCCGGGCTGGGTGCCGGCCGGCACCTCCAGCTGCTCATGGCCGTCGACCGTCTCCACCTCGATGGTGTCACCCAGGATGGCCTGCAGATAGTTGAGCACCACCTCGGACTGCACGTTGATCCCATCGCGGCGCAGGTGGGGATGGGGTTGAACCGTCAGAAAGACGTAGAGATCGCCGGGGGGACCGCCCCGCTGGCCGGCGTTCCCTTCGTTGGCCACCCGCAGACGCGTCCCCGAATCAACCCCGGCGGGGATGTTGATGCGCAGCTTCTTGCGGACCTGCTGCAGACCCTGACCGCCGCAGGCGTTGCAGGGGTCGGCGATCA
Organism: Aphanothece stagnina RSMan2012; assembly: GCF_046764815.1. Lineage (NCBI taxonomy): Bacteria > Bacillati > Cyanobacteriota > Cyanophyceae > Chroococcales > Aphanothecaceae > Aphanothece > Aphanothece stagnina. Next base: position 64,951 of record NZ_JBKOUC010000019.1, on the reverse strand, counting down.
CCTGGCCGGTGCCCTCGCAGGTGGGGCAGGGCGCCACCTGGGTGAAGCTGCCGAAGGGGGTGCGCGTCGCACGCCGCACCTGCCCAGCCCCGGAACAGGTGCCGCAGGTGGTGGGGCCGACCCCGGCCTTCGCCCCCGAGCCGCCGCAGGTGCCACAGGTCTCCAGATGGCGAATCTGGACCTCCTGTTCGATGCCGAAGACGGCCTCCTGAAAGCTGATGGTCAGATCCAGCCGCAGGTCGTCCCCCTGACGGGGTCCGCGCCGTCTCGGCCCCCCGCCGGCAGCGGCGCCGCCGAAACCGCTGAAGAAGGTTTCGAACAGGTCGGCGAAGCCTCCCATGTCGGCCATGTCGGGCATGCCGGAGCCACCGAGGCCAGCCTCCCCGAACTGGTCGTAGCGGGCCCGGGACTGGGAATCACTGAGAACCTCGTAGGCCCGGCCGATCTCCTTGAACCGATCCTCGGCGCCGGGATCCTTGTTGATGTCGGGGTGGTACTGGCGCGCCAGGCGTCGGTAGGCCCGTTTGAGGGTGTCGGCATCGGCATCGCGGCTGACACCGAGGAGGTCGTAGTAATCGGCCATGGTCAGGCCTCTTGCGGCGGGGAGGTGGGCTGCTCACCGGGCTCCTGGGCTTCTTCCGGCTGGGCGGGACCCGGCCCCATCGACACTTTCACCAGGGCGTGGCGGAGGACCCGGCCGTTGAGGTGGTAACCGCGCTGCAGCTCCTCGATCACCACATCCTCGTGGTGGCTGTCACTGGGTTCGCGCATCACCGCTTCATGGAGGGTGGGGTCGAAGGGCTCCCCCTCGACGCGCATCGGGGACACCCCAAGCTGCTTGAAGACCTCCACCAGCTGGCGGTACAGCCCCTGGTAACTGCGATGGAGGGTCTGGGCCTCCTCATGCTGGGGGGTCAGCTGCTGGCGGGCTCGGTCGAAGTTGTCGAGCACCGGCAGGATCTCGCTCAGGTTCGCGCAGGTGATCTGCAGCCGAAGATCCTCGTTGTCCCGGCTCTGCCGCTTGCGGAAATTGTCGAAGTCGGCCGCCAGCCGCATGTACTGGCCGTTGAGGGTCTCATGCTGGGCCCGCAGGGCTTCGAGCTCGGCTTCGAGCTGGGAGACCCGATCCGGAGCCGCCTCAGCCGCTGGGGGTTGGGAACGGGGGGTCGCTGCAGGGTCGTCCGAGGCGTCAGCCGCCGCCGTGGTCACCGGGGCGTCGACCGGAGTCTGCAGATCCTCACCGGGGCTGGTCTCGGATCCCATCGCAGGTTCACCGCTCATGAGTGACAAGTTGGAACTTTGGATCTAAACATGTTGGGACTTCACTCCCATCCCCCACAACGGCGGAAGCCCGCACCTCGGGACTATGACCCTCACCACCTCCAGACCGGTCCCCGATGCGGTCAGCCGAGAGCAGCAGCGGCTGGAACTCGAACTGCTGCTCGGCCATCCCGTGCTGGGCAGGAAAGAGCTGAAACCCAACCGGCTGCAGAACCCCGGGCTCTCCATGGCGCGGTGGCGGGAAATCGGCGCCTGTCCCGTCGCTGAAGTGGACGGCCGTCTGCGGGTCGCGGTGCCCAGCAACTGGGAGGCGGAACAGCGGGACGCGGTGGTGAGAGAACTCCAGGCCGTGGGCCGCGGCTGCGAGCTGGTGGTCGCCCTGGCCGCGGACATCGTCGCAGCGCTGGACCCGTCGGCCGCTGCCAGCGAAGACCCTGAGGCGGCACTTCTGGACCCGGCTGCGGACGGACAGAACCCTTCCCCGTCAACCGAGGCCGACAACCCCTTCAAGATCCGCTCCCTCACCAAGGATCTGAACATCCCCACCGCCGTGGGGCAGCTCCAGGAGGTCAAGGACCTCGAGGACCTCGAGATCAGCGAAAGCGAGGCCAGCTCCAGGGCGAACGCCTCGCCGATCGTGAGCCTGGTCGACCGCCTGCTGATCGAGGCCCTCACCAGTGGGGCCAGTGACATTCACGTCGAACCCCAGGACCACACCCTGGAGATCCGGTTCCGGATCGACGGCGTTCTGCAGAAGCACTTCGAGGATCTCCCCAAGAGCCTGACGCCGGCCGTCACCTCGCGCATGAAGATCATGGCCGACCTGGACATCGCCGAGCGGCGCATGCCCCAGGACGGTCGCATCCGCCGCATGTTCCGGGGGCGCACCATGGACTTCCGGGTCAGCACCCTGCCCACCCGCAACGGTGAAAAGGTGGTGATGCGACTGCTGGACAGCGGAGCGACCCAGCTCGGCCTGGACACCCTGATCACCGACGACGCGGCCCGCCGAACCCTGCGGGAGCTCGGCGCCCGGCCCTACGGGATGATCCTGGTCACCGGGCCGACGGGGTCCGGCAAGTCCACCACCCTGTACGCGCTGCTGTCCGAGCGGAACGACACGGCCATCAACATCTCCACGGTGGAGGACCCGATCGAATACACCCTCCACGGCATCACCCAGACCCAGGTGAACCGGGACAAGGGCCTGGACTTCGCCACCGCCCTGCGGGCCTTCATGCGCCAGGACCCCGACGTGCTGTTGGTGGGGGAAACCCGCGACCTGGAGACCGCCAAGACAGCCATCGAGGCCGCCCTCACCGGTCACCTCGTGATGACCACCCTGCACTGCAATGACGCCCCCAGCGCCATCGCGCGCCTGGGCGAGATGGGCGTGGAGCCCTTCATGGTGAGCGCCTCCCTGCTGGGTATCGTCTCCCAGCGGCTGCTGCGGAGGGTCTGCCCCCGCTGCCGCATCGGCTATCACCCCTCCAGCGAAGAGCTGAGCAGTTTCGGACTGCTCACCAGCAATGAGAGCGGCGTGACCTTCTACCGCGCCAACAACGCCAACCCGGGCGGGGAAGGCAGCTGTCCTGCCTGCCATGGGACGGGCTACAAGGGTCGCGTGGGCGTCTATGAGGTGCTGCGCATGAACGACCAGATCGCCGCCGCCATTGCCAAGCACCAGACCACCGATGTGATCCGCCGTCTGGCCCTGGAAGGCGGCATGAAGACGCTGCTGGGTTACGGATTGCAGCTGGTGCGGGAAGGTCACACCACCCTGGCTGAAGTGGAGCGGATGCTCCTGACCGATTCAGGCCTCGAGAGCGAGCGTCGATCCCGGGCCCTCAGCACCTTGACCTGCAAGGGCTGCGGGGCTGGTCTGCATGACGATTGGCTGGAGTGCCCCTATTGCCTCACCGAGAGGTAGGGCCGACAATTCGCCAGCCGGGGGCCTCAGCTGATTGAGCCACGGCGTCGATCACCGGACGATTTCTCCGCCCACCCCCTGGAAACGCGACCATGGCCGTCATCATCGAAGACCTGATGAGCCAGCTCGTGGCAGATGGAGGCAGCGACCTGCACATCAGTGCCGGCCTTCCACCCTATGGCCGTTTCAATGGGCAGCTGCGACCGATCATCGATGATCGCCTGGATGAAGAATCCTGCAACAAGCTGATCTTCTCCATGCTGAACAATGCCCAGCGCAAACAGCTGGAGCAGACCTGGGAGCTGGACTGCTCCTATGGCCTCAAGGGGGTGGCGCGGTTCCGGGTCAACGTCTTCCGCCAGCGGGGCACCTATGCGGCCTGCCTCCGCGCCCTGGGGAACACGGTGCCCTCGCTCGACACCCTGGGGCTCCCGCCGATCGTCGAGGAAGTCAGCCGATCCCCGAAGGGGCTGGTGCTGGTCACCGGACCCACGGGATCGGGAAAGACCACCACCCTCGCCGCCATCCTGGACCACATCAACCAGCAGCGGGCCGAGCACATCCTCACGATCGAGGATCCCATCGAATTCACCTACCGCTCCGAGAAGAGCGTGATCCACCAGCGCCAGGTGAATGAAGATACACGCAGTTTCGCCAATGCCCTGCGGGCGGCGCTGCGGGAGGACCCCGGCGTGATTCTGGTGGGCGAGCTGCGGGACCTCGAAACCATCCAGTTGGCGATCACGGCCGCCGAAACAGGTCACCTGGTCTTCGGCACCCTGCACACCAGCTCCGCCGCCCAGACCGTGGACCGGATGGTGGATGTGTTCCCCGCCGGTCAGCAGACCCAGATCCGCGTCCAGCTGAGCACCAGCCTCGTGGCCGTGTTTGCCCAGACCCTCTGCAAGCGCCACAATCCAGCTCCAGGGGAATTTGGCCGGGTGATGGCTCAGGAAATCATGATCAACACACCGGCCATTGCCAACCTGATCCGCGAAGGCAAGACCGCCCAGCTCTACTCCCAGATTCAGATGGGGGGACAGATGGCCATGCAGACCCTGGAAAAGTCCCTGTCCGACCTCGTGATGAGCAACGAGATCCTCATGGAGGAGGCGATTGCCAAGACCACCAAACCGGATGAGCTGAAACGTCTGCTCAACCAGCTGACCTGAGGAGAGGAGCCAAGGCCATGCCAACGTTCATCGCCAACTACGTCAACAACGGCAAGGAGACCTCGGTCAACATTGACGCACCGGATGCGGTGCAGGCCAAACGCACGCTCCGCCTGCGCGGCATCCGGGTCACCGCCATCACGCCCAAGGCGGGGGGCTCGGCCACCAGCCAGAAGGCCGCCGCGGAGCTTCGCCAGAAACTCAAGTTCTCAGGTCTCACCAGCCTGTTCGAGCGCAGGCCTGGGGTTCAGGCCAAGGCCGTGTTCGCCAGCAAGCTGGCGACGCTGGTGAATGCGGGTGTGCCGATCGTGCGCAGCATCGATCTGATGGCCGCTCAACAGAAGATGCCGCTGTTCAAGCGGGCCCTGGAATCGATCAGCCTGGAGATCAACCAGGGAACAACCCTCGGCGACGCCATGCGGCGCTGGCCGAAGGTGTTCGACCGCCTGACCGTGGCGATGGTGGAAGCCGGTGAAGCGGGGGGTGTGCTGGATGAATCCCTGCGTCGGCTGGCCAAGCTTCTCGAAGACAATGCCCGGCTCCAGAACCAGATCAAGGGAGCCATGGGCTATCCCGTGGCTGTGTTCGTGATCGCCATTTCCGTTTTCCTGGGGATGACCATCTTCATCATTCCCACGTTCGCCAAGATCTTTGATGATCTGGGGGCTGACTTGCCCTGGTTCACCCAGATGATGGTTGATCTCAGCGAGCTGCTGCGATCTCCATTTTCCCTGGTCCTGGTTGCGGGTCTGGTTGTTCTTGCTATTGCTTTCATCAAGTTTTACCAGACACCCCTCGGTCGCCGCAGAATCGACGCCCTCAGCCTGAAACTTCCCGTTTTCGGTGATCTGATCCAAAAAACGGCCACAGCTCAATTCTGTCGCACATTCAGCTCCCTCACCCGCGCTGGTGTGCCCATTCTTCAGTCCCTGGAGGTCGTTCGGGAGGTCACCAGCAATTCCATCATTTCCGATGCGGTCCAGAGCAGCCGTGATGACCTGATTGCCGGCATCCCGATGAGCGTCGCCTTAGGCCGCAAGAACGTCTTCCCCGAGATGGCGATCAGCATGTTGTCGATCGGTGAAGAAACCGGCGAGATGGATTCTATGCTCTCCAAGGTTGCTGACTTCTACGAAGACGAGGTTGAAGCGGCAGTAAAAATATTAACCTCTCTGTTGGAACCTGCGATGATTGTGTTGGTGGGTGGCATGGTGGCGGCAATCCTGATCGCCATGTACCTCCCTATGTTCTCAGTATTCGAGCAAATCAAATAAATTCAGAACTTTCATTAGATTATATTTCCTGCCCGAATCGATGCCATCATCCATTGCTCGCTGATGGAAGTCTCTTCTCCGCATCCCAACCGACATCCCTGACATCATTGTCATGGCAACCATGAGGCTTGGCTTCCTGCAGCACTGGCGAGCGCCTGCCCCGCCAGCCACCCCGAACTCCAGCAGTGCTGGAAGTTGAAACCACCCGTGACGCCGTCCACATCCAGCAACTCGCCGACCAGGTAGAGATCCGGTTGAAGCCGGCTTTCCATCCGGGAGAACGTCACTTCTCCGAGCGGAATCCCCCCCGCCGTCACGAACTCCTCGCCGAATGGCCCCCTGCCGGTCACGGCATGGCGGGATTGCCGCAGCGCCCGCATCAGGGCCTGCTGCTGGCGCCGGGGCAGATCCGCCCAGCGGAGGGAGGGGTCGACCGCCTGGCTCGCCAGCAGATGGAGCCAGAGGCGTCGGCTCAGGCCCGGCCAGGGGCGGGCATTGGCCAGTTGGCGCCGGGCCTGGTCCTGGCGAGCCCGCTGGAACCAGCCCTCCAGCTCCTGCTCACTGCGTCCACCCGTCCAGTCCACCACCAGGGTGGCCCGGTAGCTCGCGGCATGCAGGGCACGGGCGGCGAAGGCCGTGAGGCGCAGGGTGGCCGGCCCACTGAGGCCCCAGTGGGTGATCAGCACCGGACCCTGCTGACGTTCCCGGCCGCCCTCCGGCAGCTCCAGAACCAGCCGGACCGGATCCATCACGACCCCCGCCAGATCCAGGAGGGGATCCCCGGCAAGGGCCAGCGTGAACAGGGACGGAACCGGCGCCACGAGGCTGTGCCCCAGGGACTGGGCCAGCCGCCGCCCACTGGGGTGGCCTCCCGTGGCCAGCACCAGCCGCTCCGCCTGCAGGGCGGTCAGGGGATGGTCCAGACCGGCGCCGCGCAGCTGCAGGGTGAATCCCCCCCCGGGGCGCACCGCCACCTGCTGCACACCCACACCCGTGTGCACCGCGACACCGGCGGCGGCCGCGGCTCGGCGCAGGGTGGCCACGACCGAGCTGGACGCATTGGAGCGCGGAAACAGGCGGCCATCGGGCTCCTCCACCAGCTCCAGCCCATGGGCCTCGAACCAGGCGACCGCATCCGCGCAGGCGAAACGGGCGAACGGACCCCGCAGCTCCTTGCTGCCTCTGGGGTAGTGACCGACCAGGGCACGGGGATCCCAGCAGGCATGGGTCACGTTGCAGCGGCCCCCGCCACTGATGCGCACCTTGTGGAGGGGCTCGGACGTGGCCTCCAGCACATGGATGTCCCGGACTCCGGCTTCGGCGGCGCTGATGGCCGCCATGAAACCGGCCGGCCCACCGCCCGCCACCAGCACGGACACCCGTTCAGGAAGCATGGGCGGGCAGCATGGGGGGATGGAGCACGCCGACTGCGCCAGCTACCGCTTCAGTGTGGCGCCGATGATGGACTACACGGATCGGCACTTCCGGGTGCTGATGCGTCAGATCACCCGTCACAGCCTGCTCTACACCGAGATGGTGGTGGCCCAGGCGCTCCACCACGCCAGCCAGGCGGCCGGCGCCGCACAGCCGGGGGGTCGGCTGGAGCGGCTGATCGGTTTTGACCCGGTGGAGAAACCGCTCGCCCTGCAGCTGGGCGGCGACGATCCCCGGCTGCTGGCTGAGGCCACCCGGCTGGCCTATGACTGGGGCTACGACGAGGTCAACCTCAATGTGGGCTGTCCGAGTGCCCGGGTGCAGAAGGGGCGCTTCGGTGCCTGTCTGATGGCCGATCCGCCGCAGGTGGCCGCCTGCGTTGCCGCCATGGCGGCCGCATCCCCCCTGCCGGTGACGGTCAAGCATCGGATCGGCATCGATGCCCAGGATTCCTACCCGGAGCTCGTCGCCTTCGTGGACACCGTGGCCGCCGCGGGAGCCCGCCGCTTCAGTGTGCATGCCCGCAAGGCCTGGCTGGACGGCCTGGACCCGAAGCAGAACCGCACGATTCCGCCGCTCCGGTACCCGCTGGTGCATCAGCTCAAGGCGGAGCGGCCGCACCTGACGATCGAGCTCAACGGCGGGCTGCAGACCCCTGACGACTGCCGGGAACACCTCGAGCGGCTCGACGGCACCATGGTGGGACGGGCGGTCTACGACCACCCGATGCGCTGGGTTGGGGTGGATCGGGACTTCCACGGCGACACCAGCCGGGCTGCGGCGGCGGCCTCCCAGGTGGTGCGGGGGTTGATCCCCTACGCCGAAGGGTGGCGAGCACGGGGTGAGCGGCTCTGGCCCCTGGCCCGCCATCTGGTGCATGTGGTGCAGGGGGTCAGTGGAGCGCGTCAGTGGCGCCAGTGCCTCACCCGCGAGGCGGGCGACCGCCAGGCCGGACCCGAGGTGCTGGAGGCCGCCGCCCGCAGGCTCGAGCAGCTCGGATGCTGAGCAGGACCACCGTGTGCTTGAGCTGCCCGGGAAGCTTGAGCTGGCCGGGATCGGCAAGGGGTGGTCCGGAACAGCCTTCAGCCCTCGGCCCCTTGATAGCCTCCGTAGCCCTCCGAGCCACCCGGTGCCCCCCCGCTGCGGCGGCGGCGGGTCCGACCCGCCTCGAAGTTGTCGGAACCGCTGCCGTAGCTGCGGTCTTCCCAGCCCCTGGCCCCCGATCCGCGGTCAGCCCCTCCGCCATAGCCACCGGCTCCGGCTCCGCCAGCCCCGTAGCCGCCATAGCCGCCACCAGATCCGCCGCCGCCGTAGCCGCCCCGACGCGGACCACCGCCACCACCACCACCACCGCCGCCGCCACGGGGCTCGGCCTTGTTGATGCGCAGGGGCCGCCCCATCAGCTCGGCGCCCTGCAGGGCATCGATGGCCCGGGATTCCATCTCGGCATCGGCCATCTCAACGAAGGCGAAGCCCCTTTTGCGACCCGTATCGCGCTCGAGGGGTAGAGAACAGTTGACCACTTCACCAAACGGTGCAAACAATTCCGCCACGTCCTCCTGCTCAGCGCGGAAGGGCAGATTGCCAACAAAAATGCTCACGAACCCGGGGTAGGCACTCAGGCCTCTAACCCTCCCAGCCTAGGCCGACCCGCGCTCTCCGCCCTCAGGCGTCAAGCCTTGTGCGCACGCGCTGCAGCTGGGCGGCCACCTGGTCGAACCCCGTACCACCCTCGCTGCGCCGGGCCGCCACCACCTGGCGCGGCTGGATCGCCGCATGGATGTCGGCGTCGAAGGCAGGGTGCAGCTCCTGCCAGCGATCCAGCGGGAGATCCCGCAGCAGAACCCCCTCCTGCAGACAGCGTTTCACCAGGCCACCCACCAGCTGGTAGGCCTCCCGGAAGGGCACACCGCGGGCCACGAGGTAGTCGGCCACATCGGTGGCATTGGAGAAATCCGAGGCCACGGCCGCCTCCAGGCGCTCCGGGCGGAACTGGAGGCCTTCCTCGAACAGGATGGCCATGGCCTCAAGGCAGCCGTGCACCGTGGCCACCCCGTCGAAGAGGGCTTCCTTGTCTTCCTGAAAGTCCTTGTTGTAGGCCAGCGGAAGCCCCTTGATCATGGTGAGCAACCCCATCAGGTGGCCGAACACCCGGCCGCTCTTGCCCCGCACCAGTTCGGGCACATCGGGATTCTTCTTCTGGGGCATCAGGCTGCTGCCCGTGGCGCAGCGATCGGTGAGAGCGACGAAGCCGAACTCCTCGCTCGCCCACAGGATCACCTCCTCGCTGAGGCGGCTCAGGTGGACAAGCACCAGCGAAGCCGCTGCCATGAATTCCACAGCGAAGTCCCGATCACTGACGGCGTCGAGACTGTTGGCGTAGAGCGCCTCGAAGCCCAGCTCCGCGGCCGTCTGACGGCGGTCGATGGGAACGGGGGTGCCGGCCAGGGCGGCGGCACCGAGGGGGCAGATGTTGACCCGACCACGCACATCCGCCAACCGGGCGCGATCCCGTTCCGCCATCTCGATGTAGGCGAGCAGGTGATGGGCCAGGCAGACCGGCTGGGCCCGCTGCAGATGGGTGTAACCGGGAATCAGGGTGTCGGCGTGGCGCTCGGCCTGCTCCAGCAGGGCCCGCTCCAGCCGCAGCAGGGCCGCATCGATCTGATCGATCTGCTGGCGCAGCCACAGGCGCAGATCGGTGCCCACCTGGTCATTGCGGGAGCGACCGGTGTGGAGCTTCTTGCCGAGGGGTCCCAGGAGTTCAATCAGCCGACGTTCCACGGCGAAGTGCACGTCCTCGGCCTCGAGACCAGGGCGGAACTGACCGGCGGCGGCCTCCTGCCGCACCGTCTCGAGCCCCTCGATCAGCCGCGCGGATTCGTCCTGGCTGATCACGCCGCAGCGGCCGAGCATGCGGGCATGGGCGATGGACCCGTCGAGATCCTGCTGGAGCAGAAGGATGTCAAAGCCGATCGAGGCGTTGAACCGCTCGATCGCCGGGTGCAGGCCCTGCTCGAAGCGGTTGCTCCAGCCGCCGGCCTCACCCCCGGTGACACCAGGCTGGGGAGAGGGGGAGGAAGCGGCGGCCATTGCGGCGGAAGCGGGGCTGCCGTTCAGCTTGCCACTCAGCTTCGAGGCCTCGGAATCCGGGGCCTGGGAGCAGGCAAACCGGGCAGCCGGGGCAGCACCACCTCCTCCCGCACCTTGAGCACCACCATCGAGGCATCGTCATCGAGGTGCCGCTCGGAACCCACGAAGCGATCCAGCCGCTCGAAGAGCTGATCGAGAATCTCCTGGGCCCCCAGGCCGGCCCTGCAGGCCGCCCGGAAACTCTGCAGCAGCCGCTCTTCGTCATAGCGATCGCCACTGAAGCCGGCGGCTTCGGTCACCCCATCGGTGTAGTACAGGACCACATCACCCGGTTCGAGCACGATCTGCTGCACGCCGTACTCGGCCTCGCTCTCCAGGCCGATGAGCATCCCGGAGGCATCCAGACGATCGATCCGGTCCGTGGAACGCCGCCAGAGGAGGGACGGGTTGTGGGCGGCATTGCCGTAGCGCAGCAGGCGGGTGCGCGGGTCGTAATCCGAATAGAAGAGGGTGACGAAGCGGTGGGAGTGGGCCAGGTCTTCCTGGGCCAGCTGGTTGAGATCGTGGAGGATGCGGTCGGGGGGATGGCCGCTGAGCACCTCCGCCCGCAACATGCCACGCAGGAGGCTCATCAGCAGACCCGCCGGCACCCCCTTGCCCATCACGTCCCCCATGACCAGCGCCCAGCGGCCACGCTCGCGGTGGCGACCGCTGAGCTGGGGGCGCGTCGGGATGAAGTCGTAGTAGTCACCACCCACCTGGAAGGCCGGTCGGCAGCGGGCTGCCAGCTCGATCCCATCGATCACGGGACAGTGATCCGGCAGCAACTGGGCCTGGATCTCGGCGCCGATGCTGAGCTGGCGGTCCACCCGCTCATGGCGCCGCATGTCCTGCAGCAGGGCCTCGTTCTCGAGGGCGACTCCCACCAGATCGGCCACCAGTTGCACATGGCGCCGGTGCACCTCACTCCAGCTGAATCCGGAGCGGTCGCTGAACACATAGAGGCGGCCCCTCTGACGGCTGCGGGAGACCACGGAGGTGGCAAACAGCCGGCCACCTCCCAGCAGCCGCGCCACCCGCTGGTCCAGCAGGGCCGCCACCGCCTCGTCGCCGGTCAGCGTCCTGAACTCCCCATCCCCCAGCGCAGCCAGCTGGCGGAGCAGCTCCACGCATCGGTCGGCCGGAGTGGCCTGGAGCTGGTCCCGCCAGAGCGTGCCGTCGTCGCGGAACACGACCAGCAGGGCCCCATCGGCCTCGACCAGGCGGGAGGCCACCACGGGCACCAGTTCCAGCAGGCGGCTGAGGTTGGTGACGCTGCGGAGGGCGAATCCGAGCGAAGCGAGCAGCTCCTGGTTGCGGCGCTGTTCACGGCTGAGGCTGTCCAGCAGCTGGCGCAGCGAACCGGACGCGGACACAGAGTTGGCGGGAGGCTCCGAATCAGTGCGGGCTGGCGGCGTCTGACTCACCGAGCAGCCGCAGGGGAACGTAGGGTAGCCGCGATCAGCCGGAGAGCAGCGCCTCCACGAACTCGAAGCTGTTGAACGGCCTCAGATCGCGGATTCCCTCCCCGGCCCCGATGAAGCGGATCGGCAACCCGGCCTCGGAGGCCACCGCCAGGGCCACCCCCCCCCGGGCACTGCCATCGAGCTTGGTCAGCACCACGCCGGTGAGCCCGGCCGCACTGGCGAAGGCCATGGCCTGGCGCAGGCCGTTCTGTCCCTGGCTGGCATCGAGGACGAGCAGGGATTCCACCGCCGCCTCGGGGGCGAGCTTGTCGACGATGCGCCGCACCTTGGCCAGTTCCTCCATCAGGTTGTGCTTGGTCTGAAGGCGGCCCGCCGTGTCCACCAGGACCAGTTCGGTGCCCTGGGCCCTGGCGGCGCCGATGGCGTCGTAGACGACGGCGGCCGGATCGGCATTGGCACTGGGGTTGGCGATCACCGGCACGTGGCTGCGATCGCCCCAGACGCGCACCTGCTCCACGGCGGCGGCCCGGAAGGTGTCCGCCGCGGCGATCAGACAGCTGTAACCACTGCGCACCGCCAGGTTCGCCAGCTTGCCGAGGGTGGTCGTCTTGCCGACACCGTTGACACCCACCATCAGCCAGACATTGAGGCGATCGCGCTCGGGAACCAGCAGGGGACGGTCACTCTCCTGAATCGGCCGCTCGAGGATGCCGCGCAGCTGCTCCTTGAGGAAGCGGATCCCCTCGGCCGGATCGACCACCTCCTGGTTGAGGCGCTGGCGCAGGGCCTCGAGCACCTGGTCGGTGGCGGAGACGCCCACGTCGGCGCGGAGCAGGGTGGTCTCGAGATCCTCGAGCAGTTCGGGCGTGAGGGGATCATCCCCGAGGGTCTCGAGCAGCTGGCTGACGAAACCCCGCCGGGTTTTCTCGAGACCCTGGCGCAGACGGCCCAACCAGTCGATCTCCTCGAGGGAGACCTCATCGGCGGCCCTCCCCTGGGCGGCGAGCACCTCGACCGACCAGGTGAAGGTGTCGTCGAAGGCCCCGAGCTGGGGTTCTGCCGCATCGGCTGGAGGGGCCGCCGAGGCGGCCGGAGCGGGGGCTGGGCCAGCAGCGGGTTCGGCAGCTTCAGGAGGCGGCTCCTCCGTGGGGGCGGTGAGGGCCTGCTGCCGCTCGGCCCGCTGGGCGGCGGCAAGCTCAAGCAGGGACGGCCGCGGGGCCAACTCCGCGTTGCTCGGCTCGGGAACGGCGGTGGGCTCGGGGGCAGGCCGGCGTGCGGGTTCTGGAACCTCGGAGGCCTGGGCCTCGACCTGCGGGGCCTCGGTCTGGCTGCGGGCCGCCTCCTGCTGGGCCTTGAGCCGGGCATAGGCCTCGCGGGCCCAGGCGAGGGTGTCCTGATCGACGCCGCCGGAGGCAGGCGGGGGGACGGCTGCCGGTGGGGCATCGCCATCCGGGGAGGGGTCATCCCGGGAGGCGCCATCCGGGGAGGGGGAGGAGGCAGGCTCCGGGAGGGCGCCTTGATCCCGGGGGGCGGCAGCGGGATCGTTCTCCGTGCCAGGGGAGAGCGCCGACTCGGTCGCCAACTCAGGCGCCGGCCCGGGCACCACCTCAGCTTCGGAGGGGGGGACATCCTGGCCAGCGGCGGGGGCCGCCTTCCTGCGGAACCAGTCGAACACCATCAGGCCCCTGCCGCCGCCGCCGCGGTATACCGGCGCAGGACGCCGTTGATCATGCGCCGGCCCTGCTCGTCGCTGTAGCGGTTGGCGAGCTCCACCGCCTCACTGCAGGCCACGGCCGCCGGGGTGCCGAACTCGCTTAGATCCACCGCAGCCAGGCGAAGGATGTCCCGATCGATGCGGGGAAGGCGGCCCAGGCGCCAGCCCTCCATCACGGCGTCGAGTCGCCGGTCGATGGCCGGGCGCTGGCGGATCACGGCTGCGGCACGGTCGATGGCCCCGCGGCGCACCTCCTCCTGGTCGGCGAGCAGCAACAGCCGGGGCAGCTCCAGGCTCGCGGAAAGACGGTTGAGGGCCTGCTCGGCCGCCGCCAGGCCGTCCTGGAGATGCTGCCGGACCCGGGGCAGCTGCTCGACTCCCTGCTCCTGGAGCTCACTGTCGAGCAGCTGCTGCTGGGCGGTCTGCAGATCCTCGGCCGAGCGATCGAGGGCCTCGCGCACGTGCTGGCTGAGGCTGGCCAGGGCCTGCTGCAGCAGCACATCCAGGGGGGGGTCGGACGAGGAGGTTGGAGAATCGGCGCGGTCGCTGGTCTGGCCAAGCATTAGCAGGGCCAGTTCACGGGAGAGGGTGCGGCTCTGCATCAGGACATCTGGGGAGCTCGCAGCTGGGCCAGCAGGCTGGAGAAACTGCGGTTGGGGGTTTCGCGTTCGTCGGGATTGACGATGCCGGCGGAGATGATGGTGCGGAAGGCATCCTCCACCGACAGGTCGAGATCCCGGACGGAACGCTCCGGCACCACCGTGTACCAGCCGGTGGTGGGATTCGGGGCGGTGGGAATGAACACGCTCAGCATGGGCTCGTTGAATCCGGCCTGCAGGGCTGTGCCCAGCACGCCGGTGACGAATCCGAGGGCATAGAGCCCCTCGCGGGGGTATTCCACCAGGACCACCCGGCGGAAGCGGGAGGAGTTGCCCTGCAGGAAGGTCTCGAGCAGTTGCTTGAGGGTCTTGTAGACCGATCCCGCCAGGGGGATCCTCAGCAGCGTCCCCTCCCCGAATTCCAGCAGCCAGCGACCGACGATGTTGCGGGCCATCAGGCCGATCAACAGGATCCCCAGCAGGGGAACCAGCAGGCCGACGCCCAGATTGATCAGTTCCTGCAACACCGGATTGAGGGTGTTGAAGGGGTTGAACTGCTTGGGGATGGAGGTGAGAAAGGCGAGCACGAACCGGCTCACCGTGGTGGCGAGCCAGATCGTGGTGGCCAGCGGAATGACCACCAGCAGGCCGGCGATCAGATCGTTCTTGAGATCCTGCTGGAGGCGGTCGCCCAGGGGCTGATCAGGTCTGGGACTGGATTGAACCAAGGGAAGACCCGGCGATCCGGTCGTCAGCTACCAGATGGCAACTTAGCCAGCCACGCCCCCCGGACGTTTCCCATCGCTCAGACCAGGGCCGCCAGGGCCACCAGGGCAAAGCCGATGGCGAGCACACCGGCCCGGGCGGTACCGCTGAAGCGGCGCTGCTGCAGGGCCACATCCCTGGCCAGGCGGGCCTGGCCCAGCTGCTGCTCGGCCTGCTCGAGCTGGGGCTTGAGCTGGGTGTCGATGAACTCCTGGGCTTTCTGCTTCTTCATCTCAGCGGAAGCACCCGCGGGGATGCGCCCCTCCTTCTCGGCCTCGGCGATCAGCTTGTCGACGAAACCGGGGTCCTGCAGCTGCTTTTTCTGCATCTCCAGCTGGGAGGTCTGCTGGGCGATGGTGGCTTCGGACTGCTGCATCTGCTGGGCGAGGGCCGTCTCGGCCTCGATCGAGATGGGAACCGCCACGACCATCGTGATGGCGAGCACGATGCCGATCAGACCCACGACCCAGCGGAGCGCGGTGCGCCCGGCGGGAGCCTCGAAGCGGCTGGCGATCAGCATCAGCAGCAGCCCCACCAGGGCCATGGGCGTTTCCCCGACCAGACGGTCGACGAACAGCTGGCGGAAGGGCTCGAGCGACCAGTTCCAGGCGGCCAGCAGGGCAGCGACCTGGAGACCGGTCAGGGCCACCAGGGTGAGGCCGATCCAGCGCAGCAGATGGGCCAGGCGGCCGGAGGTGGCTGTACTACTCACAGGTTGCTCGCTGCAGACTGAAGATTCGCGGCAACTGTACGAGTGACGCACCGCGCGGCCGGAACGGCCCGGGCAGCCGAGCTGGCCGAGGCGCTGAAACGGGAGGCCGGGGCGCTTGGGTTCGATCCGGTGGGCATCGCCGCCGTGCCGGCAGGGGAGCGCTGGCAGCTGCGCAGCGCAGCCCTGGAACGCTGGCTGGCCGCTGGACACCAGGCCGGTATGGCCTGGATGGCCGACCCCCGGCGCCAGCGGATCGAGACCCTGCTGCCCGGCGTGCGAAGCCTGCTGGCCGTGGGACTCAACTATTACGTCGCCGCGGAACGGCTGCCGGGCACACCGGCCGTGGCGCGCTACGGCTGGGGACGGGACTACCACCGCGTGATCGAGGGCCGCCTGCGGCGGCTGGGCCGCTGGCTCGAGGCGACGGTGCCGGGGGTCCGCTGGAGAGCCTGCGTGGACAGCGCCCCGCTCATGGACAAGGCCTGGGCGGAGGAGGCCGGCCTGGGCTGGATCGGCAAGCACGGCAACCTGATCGATCGGCGGAGGGGGTCGTGGCTGCTGCTGGGGCACCTGCTCACCAGCCTGGATCTGCCCGCCGATGCGCCGGCGACCCCCCTCTGCGGCAGCTGCAGCCGCTGCCTGCCCGCCTGCCCCACCGGTGCGATCCGCGAACCCTTCGTGGTGGACAGCCGGCTCTGCATCGCCTTCCACACGATCGAGAACCGCGATCCCGACCTGCCGGCACCGATCGCCGCGGCCCTGGGCGGCTGGGTCGCGGGATGCGACATCTGTCAGGAGGTCTGCCCCTGGAATCAGCAGCCGCTCGAAAGCTCGAAGGATCCCGACGTGCAACCCCGGCCGTGGTGGCTGGGGCTGCCGGCGGAGGAGGCGCTCTCCTGGAGCGACGCACTCTGGGACGAGCGCCTGCGGGCCTCGGCGCTGCGGCGGATCAGACCGTGGATGTGGCGACGCAACATCCGGGCGGTGCTGGGCCGGGCTGCCCCCCGGCCCACTCCCTAGGCTGGCCACAACCGACCCGTTTCAATGGCCCCGCGCTGGCTGCGCGCCATTCCGCTTGTTGCCCTGGGCCTGAGTCTCAGCCAGACGCCACCGGCCCACGCCCTGGTCCCCTACACCTACGTTCCGCAGCAACAAGAACTGGAGGCCGCCGGCCTGGGCATCGCCCAGGCCGCCGCCCGCCTGTTGCGACTCGGCCAGGCGGAGGATGCGGCCCGTCTGGCCGCCCTCACGGTGCGGCTGCTGCCGAACGACCCGCGGGGCTGGCTGCTGCTGGCGGAAGCCCAGCTGCGCAGCAACCAGCTCAAGGAGGCGGCCGCCTCTCTCGCCCGGGCCAAGGAACTCGATCCCCGCAATGCCGGCATCTGGTTCGCCGAGGGGTCGCTCGCGCTGCGCGATGGCCGACCGGCGGAGGCCATCGGACTGCTGGAGCAGGGCCTGCGCCTGGACGGCCGCAGCGCCAGCGCCTACTTCGATCTGGGCAATGCCCACATCCTGACCGACCGACCCGCCCAGGCCCTCAAGGCCTTCGAGCGGGCGAGCCAGCTGCGCAAGGACTTCTGGGAAGCGATCAACAACCAGGCGCTGGTCCTCTACGAACAGGGCCGGACCCGCGACGCGATCGACCGGTGGAGGAAAGTGCTGGGCATCAAGCCCGATGCCGCAGAACCGAATCTGGCCCTGGCCGCAGGCCTGTTCAACAGCGGCGCCGAAGGCCGCCAGGAGGCGCTCGAACGGGCCGGCAAAGCCCTGAACGCCGAGCCGAACTACGTCCTGGAGAGCTACCAGAAGGAACAGCTCTGGGGACCGCGGCTGCGCAGCACGACCCAGATCCTGCTGCAGCAGGCCGAACTCAAGCCCTACGTGGACCGTGCCATGGCCAACGCCAGTCCGGAGGGTGACCTGGGCGCCGAACCGGAGGAGTAACCCCGCTCAGCTGGAACGGCATCGGTAGGCTGAGCCCCACCTCTCGCCCCCTCACCCCAGCACCGGATGGCCGAGGAGCGCGGCAACGAACGGAACGGCACTCCGAACGGCGAGGGGCGGATCGAGCCCATCGCCCTGCATCAGGAGATGCAGCGCTCCTACCTCGAGTACGCCATGAGCGTGATCGTGGGCCGGGCCCTGCCCGACGCACGGGACGGACTCAAACCGGTGCAGCGGCGCATCCTCTACGCGATGCACGAGCTGGGGCTGACCCCGGATCGGCCCTACCGCAAGTGCGCCCGGGTGGTGGGCGACGTGCTCGGCAAGTACCACCCCCACGGCGACCAGGCGGTCTACGACGCCCTGGTGCGGCTGGTGCAGACCTTCGCCAGCCGCCACCCGCTCCTCGACGGCCACGGCAACTTCGGCTCGGTCGACGACGATCCGCCGGCGGCGATGCGGTACACCGAAACCCGTCTCGCCCCGATCGCCAACGAGGCGATGCTCGATGAGATCGCCAACGACACGGTTGATTTCGCCCCCAACTTCGACGGCTCCCAGCAGGAGCCCACGGTGCTGCCGGCCCAGCTGCCCTTCCTGCTGCTGAACGGCTGCACAGGCATAGCTGTGGGCATGGCCACGAACATCCCGCCCCACAACCTGGGGGAAGTGGTGGATGCCCTGATCGCCCTCATCCGCAAGCCCGACCTGACCGATGAGAAGCTTCTGGCCCTGGTGCCAGGCCCGGATTTCCCCACCGGCGGGGAGGTGCTGCTGGGCAGCGGTGTGCGCGACACCTACCTGGTGGGCCGGGGGAGCATCCCGATGCGGGGCGTGGCCCACATCGAGGAAGTGCAGCCCGGCAAGGGCCGGCACCGCCGCAGTGCCGTGGTGATCACCGAACTCCCCTACCAGCTCAGCAAGGCCGGCTGGATCGAGAAGCTGGCCGAGCAGGTGAACGACGGCAAGATCGGCGGCATCGCCGACATCCGTGACGAGAGCGATCGCGACGGCATGCGGGTGGTGGTGGAGCTCCGCCGCGACGCCAGCGCTGAGACCGTGCTGGGGGAGCTCCAGCGCCGCACCGCCCTGCAGAGCAACTTCGGCGCCATCCTGCTGGCCCTGGTCAACGGGCAGCCTGTCCAGCTGAGCCTCCGCCGCATGTTGGAGGAGTTCCTGGCCTACCGGGAGCTGACCCTGGTCCGGAGAACCCGCCATGCGCTCCAGCGCTGTGAAGACCGGCTGGAGGTGGTGGAGGGCCTGATCAAGGCCCTCGATGCCCTGCCCCAGGTGATCGCCATGATCACCGCGGCCGCCGATGCCGCCAGCGCCAGGGCAAGCCTGCAGGTCCATCTCGATCTGAGCGAACGTCAGGCCGATGCCGTTCTGGCCATGCCCCTGCGCCGCCTCACCGGTCTGGAGCAGGAAAGCCTGCGCAAGGAATCCGAGGAACTCCGTCAGGAGCGCACCCGGCTGCGCCACCTGCTCGAGGACCGCGGCAGCCTGCTGGAGGCGATGGTGGCGGAATTCAAGGCGCTCAGGAAACGGTTTGCCACCCCGCGCCGCACCCGCCTGGTGGAGGGCGGCGATGACCTGGTGGCCCAGCGGGCGGCCGCCATCCGCCCGAATGCCGAGCTGCAGCGTCAGCAGGCCTACGAGGCCCTCGCGACGGACAGCCGGCTGGTGATCCAGGCCGACGGGGCGGTGAAGGTGGTGAGCCCCCAGGTGCTGGGCCGGCTGCACCTCGATGAACCCGTCGATCTGGGCGACCATCCCGCACCGGGCCAGGTGATGGTGCCGGTGGCCCGCCAGCCCCAGGTGCTGGCCTTCACCGCCGACGGCCGCGTGGCGCTGCTGCGCTGGGAATTCGCCGGTCAGCAGCCCGGTCTGCTGGAGCGCTTCCTGCCCGACAGCCTGGATGGCGCCACCGTGGTGCAGGTGATGCCCCTGCCGGAGGGCGGCGAGAGCGGAGGCCTGAGCCTCGGCCTGCTCAGCAGCGACGGTCGCTTCAAGCGGCTGCCGCTGGAGGAATTCCAGGAACTGTCAGGCCGGGCGGCCACGGTCCTCAAACTCAAGGAAGGGGTGGTCCTGCAGCGGGTGGTCCTCTGCCGCGAGGGGGAAGATCTGGTGGTGGGGAGCAGCACGGGTCGGATGCTGCGGTTGCCGCTGCAGGACAGCCAGGTGCCCCTGATGGGTCGCACCGCCCAGGGACCGGTGCTGATGCGGCTGCTGCCGGAGGAGCGGGTCGTCGGAGCGGCCTGCGTCGAAGCGGGCGGCTCGGTGCTGCTGGCCAGCAGCGGCGGGGTGGTCAAGCGGCTGAGCCTGGACGGTCTGCGTCGCTGCCAACGGGGCGATCTGGGCCAGATCGGGGTGCGCTTCAGCCGCCGCGGCGACACGCTGGTGGACCTGTGCGATGGCGCCGCCTCGGTGGTGGGGGTGCTGGTGGGGGAGAGCCGCAGTGGTCGACTCGTCCCGGGGAACCTGGATCTCCAGGATCCGAACGGCGCCGGCCTTGAGCTCAGCCTGCGCCCGGGCGAAGCGGTGCGCCGGCTCATTCCCCTGCTTGCCTGAGCCGACCTGGGGGTGAGCCCTTCCGCCGCCTGTGGCGACTTTCTGTCAGGGCAGGATGGCCCTCAGTGAACCGTGGCGGCGATGCCGGCGGGTTCGAGCATCAGCTTGCTGGAGCGCACCGACTCGTCCATCTCGATCGGGTACTGGCCGTCGAAACAGGCCGTGCAGAAGTGGGAAGACTCGGCCTGGGCAGCCTCCACCATGCCTTCCTTGCTGAGGTAGGCAAGCGAATCGACACCCAGGTGGCTGGTGATCTCCTCCAGGGTGAGCCGCGCCGCAATCAGATGGTCCTGGGTGTCGGTGTCGATGCCGTAGAAGCAGGGATGGGTCACGGCGGGTGAACTGATCCGCATGTGCACCTCGGTGGCACCGGCATCGCGGAGGGCCGCGACCAGCTTGCGGCTGGTGGTGCCACGCACGATCGAGTCATCGATCACCACCACCCGCTTGCCGGCCAGCACATCGGGAAGGGGATTCAGCTTGACGCGGATCCCGGCCTCCCGCATCGCCTGGGTGGGCTGGATGAAGGTGCGACCGACATAGCGGTTCTTGATCAGACCATCGGCGAAGGGGATGCCACTGACCTGGGAATAGCCGATGGCCGCCGGGATGCCTGAATCGGGCACACCGATCACGATGTCGGCGTCGATGGGGGTCTCGCGGGCCAGGACTTCACCGATCCGCACGCGATAGCTGTAGAGGGATTCGCCGAAAAAGCGGCTGTCGGGCCGAGCGAAATAGATCATCTCGAACACGCACAGCTTGGCGGGCTCCTCGCACCAGCGGCTGCGCTGCGGCGAGGGATCGCCCTGGAGGAAATGGATGATCTCCCCGGGCTGCACATCGTCGTTGTAGGCGGCCCCGATGATGTCCAGCCCACAGGTCTCGCTGCTCACCACCCAGTGGCCCTGGTGGGGTTCACCGAGATGGCCGAACACGAGCGGGCGGATGCCGTGGCCATCCCGCAGGGCAAACAGACCCTCCGGGGTGCCGATCACCAGGCTGAATGCCCCCCGACAGCGGGCCGCCGCCCGGCGGATGGCCTGGTCCCAGCTGAGGCCGTCATTCACGGCCTGCTGGAGCGCGAAGGCGATCAGTTCCGAATCCGTGGTGGAGGTCAGCTCACTGGCGATGGCCCGGAGTTCCTCGCGCAGCTGGGCCGCATTGACCAGGTTGCCGTTGTGGGCCAGGGCAAAGGGGCCGAGGCGGGTGTTGAGCACGACCGGCTGGGCGTTGCACACCTTGCTGCTGCCCGTGGTCGAGTAGCGGTTGTGGCCGATCGCCAGATCGCCGGGCATGCGCTCCAGCACCTGCTGGTCGAACACCTGGCTGACCAGACCCATGTCCTTGTGCAGCCGCACCTGCTGGTGGGCATCGAAGACGGCGATCCCAGCCGACTCCTGCCCGCGGTGCTGCAGGGCATAGAGGCCGAAGTAGGTGAGGTTGGCCACCTGCTGACCGGCGGCCAGCACGCCGTAGACCCCGCAGGCCTCCTCGGGCTTGTCGGGGCGGTCGGGAACGGGAGGGCTGGGCGCGGGGTCCGGATGCATCACCGCCACAAGCCCGACACCCAGTACATCAAGAAATCATTCTGCATCAGGGCTTCACTCAGGCGGTGGGGGGGAGATCCACCCCCATGCGGCGAGGGATCGCCTGCTCGAACGGCTCGCGCAGCTGGTCGAGGCCAAGCTGCAGCAGGGCGGCTCCGGAACTGCGGACGCTGAGGTTGGGGCTGGCGATGACCTGGCCCAGCTCGGTGGCGGGCACGGACCCCGCGACGGCCGCCAGAGCCTCCTGCCAGCCTGCAGCCTGCTGGGCCGGCACGCTCACCAGGATGCGGGCGCCTCCTTCGGCAAACAGAAGGCGGTCGGGGCGGGCGACCGAGGTGGGCAGGCAGAGGTCGGCGCCGAGGCCGGAGGCGATGCAGCATTCCGCCAGGGCCACGGCGAGGCCTCCATCGCTGAGGTCGTGGGCGGCTGTCACCAGGCCGGCGGCGATCGCCTGACGCAGAAACGCCTGCACGGCCTGCTCCAGGGCGAGGTCGGGGCGGGGGGGGCGGCCGGTGACCAGGCCGTGGACGCAGGCCAGATAGCTCCCGCCCGCCAGACTGACCCGCTCATCCAGCGGCCCGGGGGCCACGAGCGGCTCGAGCGGCACCCCCAGCAGCCAGATGGCATCGCCGGGCTGATGCCAGGCCAGGCCGCAGATCCGAGCCAGGTCGTGCACCAGCCCCACCATTCCCACCACCGGAGTGGGGTGGATCGGCTGCATGGTGCCGTCGGGGAGGCGGGTCTCGTTGTAGAGGGAGACGTTGCCACCGGTGACCGGGGTCCCCAGGGCGCTGCAGGCGGCAGAGAGGCCGCGGCAGGCCATCGCCAGCTGCCAATAGCCGATGGCGGTGTCAGGCGAGGGGAAGTTGAGGTTGTCGGTCACGGCCAGGGGCTCGGCCCCCACGCAGCTGAGGTTGCGGGCCGCCTCCGCCACTGCCGCCATTCCGCCGCGCTCGGGGTCGAGAGCCACCCAGCGGTTGGGACAGTCCACCACCGCGGCCACGCCCCGGTGGGCGGGCGCCATGGCGCCCGCACCCTGCTGGGGCCGCAGCCGCACCACCGCCGCATCCGCCCCGCCTGGAGGAACCACGGTGTTGGCCTGCACCTGGTGGTCGTACTGGCGGTAGACCCAGCGCTTCGAGGCGATCGTCGGGTCATCGAGCAGCAGCAGCAGGGCCTGGTTCCAGCTAGTGGGCTGACCGGCCCGCTCCCCCCCGACCGGCGTGATGCCCGTGGGGCCCGCCGCGGGCAGATCGGCCTCACTCCAGCGCCAGTGGGCCTGGATCGCGGCCGGAGGCTCGCTGAGCAGCTCGTGATGGTTGATCGGGGTGTCGTCGGCCAGGGCACTGGCGGGCACCTCGGCGGCCACTTCGCCGTTCTGGAGCACGCGCACCACGTTCTGCTCGAGCACGCGGCCCACCACGGCCGCCTGCAGGCCCCAGCGGGTGAAGCGCGCCATCAGCGGCTCCTCGTGGCCTGGCTTGACCACGAAGAGCATCCGCTCCTGGGATTCGCTCAGCAGGAACTCGTAGGCGGTCATGCCGGCCTCGCGGGCGGGCACGCGATCGAGATCGAGCTCGATGCCCAGGCCACCCTTGGCGGCCATCTCCGAGCAGCTGCAGGTGAGTCCGGCGGCGCCCATGTCCTGGGCCGCCACCACATCGCCGCTCTGGAAGGCCTCGAGGCAGGCCTCGATCAGACCCTTCTCCAGAAAGGGATCGCCCACCTGCACGGCGGGCCGGTCATCGAGCGAGGCCTCGGTGAGCTCGGCGCTCGCAAAGCTGGCGCCGCCCATGCCGTCGCGGCCGGTGGTGCTGCCCACGTACACCACGGGATAGCCCACGCCCTCGGCGCCGGAGCAGACGATCTCCTCGGTCTCCATCAGGCCGAGGGCCATGGCGTTCACCAGCGGGTTGCCGGAGTAGCTGGGGTCGAAGGCCACCTCACCGCCCACGGTGGGCACGCCCACACAGTTGCCGTAGTGGGCGATGCCCGCCACCACGCCCTCCATCAGGCCGACGTTGCGCTCGTCCTCGAGGGGGCCGAAGCGCAGGGCGTTGAGCAGGGCGATCGGCCGGGCACCCATGGTGAAGATGTCGCGCAGGATGCCGCCCACCCCCGTGGCCGCCCCCTGGAACGGCTCCACCGCCGAGGGGTGGTTATGGCTCTCGATCTTGAAGGCCAGGCGCTGGCCCTCACCGAGATCCACCACACCGGCGTTCTCGCCGGGACCCACCAGGATGCGCGGGCCGCTGGTGGGGAACTGGCTGAGCAGGGGGCGTGAATTGCGGTAGCAGCAGTGCTCCGACCACATCACCCCGAACATGCCCAGTTCGGCCCGGTTGGGGGCCCGGCCCAGGCGGCGGCAGATCTCCTCATAGTCGTCCTGGCTCAGGTTCTCCTTCCTGAGGGCTTCGGGCACCGGGTAATCGGGAGCCGCAGGGTCGGAAGCAGCAACCACAGCCATGGGAGTCGGATGGCTCCAGTGTGGCCGAAGGGGTTCAGCAGCCCGGGGCCCGGCGGCGGGTCAGATCCAGGGATCACCATCCGGGTCGGGCTGGTGGCGGCGGCGGCGGGCGCGGGGCTGAGCCATCCAGGACGGGGGGGACTCCTGCTCACTCGGCTCGACCCCCCAGTGGTCGTCCCAGGGTTCGGGATCCTCGCCGTCGTCCGGCGGGGGGTCCTGGGGAGGCCCCCAGTCGCGCCGGGGCTCCGCCGCGGCCTCCCAGGGCGGTTCTTCGAGCCAGCCCTCGACACGGCCCTCGAGGCGATCACCCGCCTCCTGGAACTGGTCCCGCAGCCGGCTCGTCTCCTCCTGCACCTGGTCACGCCAGCGACGCGAGCGACGCAGGAACTCCTGGCGGACGCTGGCGCGGGCAAGGGGGAGATCATCGAGGCCCTGCAGGGCGGTGAACACCAGGCCGGGCTGCTGATCCACGATCCGCTCCGGACTGAGCCGCCAGCGGCTGCTGCCGGGCAGCCGGGGGTCGCTGCGACTCACGAGGTAATGGCGGATCCGGCCGGTGCGGAGCTCGATGGCGGCATCGGCCAGGGTGCCGATCGGCTCGCGGCGGGCATCGAGCAGGGAGGCCTCGATCAGGGTGGGCAGGCGCTCGATCGTGTCCTGGTCGGTCTCGGCGGGATCCCCCTTCACCAGGGCCTCCAGCTCCAGCAGCGCCCGCAGCTGATCCAGCCGCCACACCAGGCGGCGATTGCCGAACGCCGAAGGACGGGTGACCCAGCCCAGCACCCGATGCACCGGCGGATGCATCCAGACCCGCAGACCCGCCCCCCGTTCCAGTCCCCTGTCACAGCGGACACGCCGCCGCAGCAGGTCGCTGAGCAGGAGTTGCTCGGGAAGGGACAAGGCGGTTCAGCCCCGGATCTGAACGGGCATCACCAGATAGGTGAAACCGGACTCATCGAGGGACTGCAGCACGGCCGGCGTGGTCGGGGCATTGCACTGGAGCACGACCTGCTCCGAGACCATGGCCTTGAGACCGTCGAGCAGGTAGCGGACATTGAAGGCGATCTGGATGGACTCCCCGGACATGTCGGCCGGCAGGGATTCGGAGCCGCGGCCCACATCCTGGGCATCGGCCTGCACCTGGAGCCTGCCGGCGTCGGGATCGGCGGTGATCTTCACCACGTTGTTGTGCTGGTCCGCCAGCACCGCCACCCGGTCCAGGGCCGCGATCAGGCCGCGGCGATCGATGACGATGCGGCGCCCGAAGCTCTCGGGGATCAGCTGGCGGTAGTTGGGGTAGGTGCCATCCAGGCTGCGGCTGGTCAGCACCTGGTCGGCCCACAGGAAGACCACCTGGCCCCGATCGCAGAAGAGGCTCAGCGGCTCCTCCGACTGGCGTCCGGAGAGCAACCGCTCCAGTTCCCGCAGGGATCGCGCCGGCACGGTGACGGCAAAGGGCTCGCCGCCCTGATCCGGAGCCAGACCCGCCTCGGCCAGGCGCAGCACAGCGAGCCGGTGTCCATCGGTGGCAGCGCACTCCAGGCCCTCGGGATCGAGATGGAGATGGACCCCGGTGAGCAGCTGCTTGGCCTCGTCACCGCTGCTGGCGAAGAGGGTGGCCCGCAATCCCTTGACCAGGGCCTCGGCCTGGAGGCGGATGGGATGGCCGGTCTGCACCAGCGGCAGATCGGGGAAATCCTCGGCCGGCATCCCCCGCATCTCGTACTGACCGGAGAGGCTGATCAGATCCACCTGCTCATGGCCCTCGCGGCAGTGGATCGTGATCGGGCCGTCGGCCGAGAGACGGGAGACGATTTCGCCGAAGAGGCGGGCGGGCAGGGTGATGGCACCGCTGGTCTCCACATCGGCGGAAATGCTGGTCTGGATGCCGAGGCTCAGATCGAACCCCGTGAGGCTGAGGCGACCGGTGCCGGCGTCAGCCGTGAGCAGCACGTTGGCGAGCACCGGGTGGGTGGGCCTGGCGGCCACCGCGCGGCTGACCAGTTGCAGGCTCGCGCTGAGTTCCGTCTGAGAGCAGACCAGCTTCATGGTGTCGCGGGGCTGAACCCGGTGTCCGTGGGACGGGAGCACCACGTTTCCACAGCCCGGTGAATTGCGCAACGCCGGTCATCCGCCATCCCCGGAACCTTCTGCAAGTCCATCAATCAACTGGAAAAGAAAGAACAAACCCGTAGCCTTAGGGCCTGGGGAAACTGGGCAAAAGGCCCGCTTTCCCTTCTGGGGCAGGCCTGCGCCGGATCGAGGCCTGGGGAACGGCCACAGCCTGCTGGGGAGGAATCGCCGTTCTCCCCAGATTCCCGCCGCTGGGGAAAGAGGAGGGCGGACCGGGGCGTTGCTTCTCCGGCTGCATTCCGCAGCATCCGGTGCCTTCTTCCCCAGGTCCTGGACAGACACTTCCGGCAGCGGATGCCGTCCTGCGGCAGCATCAGCTGCCCGCCGGCACCCCCGCCGGCACCCCCACCGCCCCCTCAGCCGGCCATGACAAAGCCCCCCGAGCGGAGGCCTGGGGAGGCGCTCAGAAGCCCATCACCTCGGCGACCTTGGCCGTATCGGCCTCCAGGCCGGTGTGGAAGCGGGCATCGTTGTGTTCGATGGCGGTGGTGGGATCCTTCAGGCCGTTGCCGGTGAGCACGCAGACCACGGTGGAACCCGGCGGCACCTCGTCGCGCCGCTTCAGCAGCCCGGCGACCGAGGCCGCGCTGGCCGGTTCACAGAACACGCCCTCCTCGCTGCCGAGCAGCTTGTAGGCCTCGATGATCTCGGCGTCGGTCACGGCCATGAAATCGCCGCCACTCTCGGCCCTCACCTTCAGGGCTTTGTCGCGGTTCACCGGGTTGCCGATCCGGATCGCCGTGGCGATGGTGTCCGGCTGCTCCACCGTGTGGCCCAGGACCAGCGGAGCTGATCCAGCGGCCTGAAAGCCCATCATGCGGGGGACGGTGCGGCAGTGGCCGGCCTGGCGGTACTCGTTGAACCCCATCCAGTAGGCGCTGATGTTGCCGGCATTGCCGACCGGGATGCAGAGCCAGTCCGGGGCCACGCCCAGCGCATCCACCACCTCGAAGGCAGCCGTCTTCTGACCCTCCAGCCGGTAGGGGTTGACGGAATTGACCAGGGTGACCGGGTACTGGTCGGCGACCTCCTGGACGATGGCGAGGGCCCGATCGAAATTGCCCTGGATCGCGATCACCTCGGCGCCGTAGAGCAGGGCCTGGGCCAGCTTTCCCTGGGCCACGTACCCATCGGGAATCAGCACGAAGGCCCGCATGCCTCCCCGCCGGGCATAGGCGGCGGCGGCGGCGGAGGTGTTGCCGGTGCTGGCGCAGATCACGGCCTCCGAGCCCGCTTCACGGGCCTTGGAGATGGCCATGGTCATGCCACGGTCCTTGAAGGAGCCGGTGGGGTTCAGGCCGTCGTATTTCAGGTGCACCTTCACCCCCTTGCCGATCCGGCTGGCGATCGCCGGGGCGGGGATCAGTGGGGTGGCCCCCTCGCGGAGGGTGATCACCGGCGTGCGCTCATTCACCGGCAGCCACGCCCGGTAGGCCTCGATCAGCCCCGGCCAGTCCTGCAGGGTGGGTGTCGGCCCCAGGCCCAGCCGACGCAGCGATTGGAGCAGGGCCAAGGCGTCAGGGGAGGTCTCGGCCGAATCTACGGCTCGGCAGACGGCGCGGTCGGATTGGCCTCCGCGGCATTGCCACGCAGGCCATCCAGCGGCGATTCGGAGAAGAAGCGCACCAGTTCCACGATCGAACCGGCCTTGCGCATGATGCCCAGCAGGGCCGGGATGTTCACTTCGAGCTCCTGGGTCGGGTAGGCCTCAAGGAAGGAAATGGCGGAAATGGAGCCGTTGCCGTTGACCAGACCCATCACCAGGGCCGAGCGCAGCGCGGGAATGCCCTGGCTGGGGGCCTTGAGCGGGTAGACCACCTGGGACAGGCGCTGCAGCAGGGCCTCGCCGATGCGGGTGTTGAGCAGCCGGCTGACCAGGGACACCGGGAGGGCCAGGGACTGGTTCAGCAGCTTGGAGACCTGTGCGGGGTCCTGACTGCTGAAGCGGAGCACGTCGGTGAGCAGACCGCGGGATTCGCCGGTCTGGGCCAGGTGGGTGACATCGGCGACGGTGATCGACCGGCGGAACGCTCCGCTCACGAAGACCAGGTTCTCGGCGGCGTAGGCGGCCGGCGATCCCAGGCTCATCCCCAGCCCCAGCAGGGCGGCCAGCAACCTGAGGCGTTTCATGCGTGATGGCATCGCCTCACCCTAGGAGTTTTTCAGGCCGAGGCCAGGGGGGGAGAACGGCGCAGCCCGGGGTCGACCAGCACATCCCGCAGCAGGCGTACCACCCCCCGTTCGGCGAGTCCGCGGGCCAGATCGCGCCCCATCCGACGCAGCTCCGGCTCGCCCAGCACCCGGGGCAACCGCTTGAGCAGCAACTTGGGCTCAAAGCCCGGCAGGGCCTGGAGGATGGCCATCAGCTCACGCACCGGTTCGAGATCCAGCAGCGGGTCGGCGGTCTCGATCGGACGCCGCCGGCGCAGGCCGGGGGGCTGGAGTCTGGTGGGCAGGCGTTGGCCCAGCCGCAGGGTGGTCTGCCAGGCCAGACCGTCGAGCTGCTGCACGAGGGCGTCGACCAGCTGCTGGCGCAGCAGGCCTCCCCGGGGAGAGAAGAGGAAATCCAGCACCTGATCGAGCAGCCCATCGAGGTCGAGGCTGGCTCCCCGCGAGGCACTGGCGATGAGGTTGTCCAGCCGCTGCCAGCGGAAGATCTCCCCATCGAACAGCATCTCCCTGAGGCTTTCGCGCAGGCTGGGATCCGGGTCCTCCATCAGCCGCCGGGCGAAGTAGGGATAGGCGGCACCGAGAATCTTGAAGTCCGGATCGACGCTCAGGGCGATGCCCTCCAGGGTCACCAGGGAGCGGATGATCAGGGCGTAGTAGGGGGGAACCCGGAACGGGAAGCGGTACATCACCCCCGAGAGATCGTCGGTGACCGCCTTGAAGTCCATCCGGCTCACCCCCATTTCCAGGGCCTGGCCGAACACACTCTCGAAGGCCGGCACGATCGGCTTGAGGTCCACGTCCTCCGCCAGGAATCCCAGGGTGACGAAGTCCTTGGACAGCTGATCGAAGTTGCGGTTGACCAGGTGGACAACGGCCTGGATCAGCCCGGTTCGCGCCTCACGGCTGACCTCGCTCATCATGCCGAAATCGAGGTAGGCCAGCCGCCCGTCCGGCAGGGCCAGCAGGTTGCCGGGATGGGGGTCGGCGTGGAAGAAACCGTGCTCCAGCAGCTGCTGCAGGCTGCAGTTCACGCCCACCTCCACCATGTCGTCCGGATCCACCCCGATGGACCGCACGGCTTCGAGGTTGGTGAGCTTCACCCCCTCCATCCACTCCATCGTCAGCACCCGGCGGCTGGTGGCTTCGCGGTAGATGCGGGGAACGGCGATGCGGGGGTTGTGGCCGTGCAGAACGGCGAACCGTTCGGCGTTGCTCGCTTCGTTGCAGTAATCCATCTCCTCGAACACCCGTTTGCCCAGCTCATCGATCAGGGCCACCAGATCGCTGCGGATCACCCCGACGTTGCGGTTGAGCCAGGCCGCGATGTTGCGCACGATGTAGAGATCCAGGGTGATCTGCTCCCGCAGACCCGGGCGCTGCACCTTCACCGCCACCCGCTGCCCGCCATGCAGCACGCCCCGATGCACCTGGCCCAGCGAGGCGGCCGAGATCGGGTTCCGTTCGAGCTGGGCGTAGACCGTGCTCACCGGTGCTCCGAGGTCCTCCTCGATGCAGGCCATCGCCAGGCCTGGATCGAAACCCGGCAGCTGATCCTGCAGCTGGGCCAGTTCCTCGAGCAGCAGGGGAGGCACGATGTCGGGCCGGGTGGAGAGCGCCTGTCCCGCCTTGATGAAGGCCGGTCCCAGCGAGGCGACGAGCTCGGCGGCCTCCCGTGCCCTGGCCTGGACCCGGGAGCGCAGGTTGAGGCGGCCGGTCAGCCAGTCGAACCCCACACCCGTCAGGTAGAGGCCGATCGGCACCAGGGTCTGCCACAGGCGGCGGATCAGCCGCTGGGGATGGCCGGCGTAGATCCGGCTGATGGCGACGGGGTCGTACGCCAGCAGGCCGGCCGCCTCGATGAAGTCGCTCAGATCGGTGCTGGCCTGCAGGTCGGCCTGCTGGCCGGAGGCAGGCTCCGGCTCGGGCTGGTCCGGCACCGCCTGGTCCGGAACCGCTTCGTCATAAACCGCTTCGTCATGGGTCCCATCGCCATGCACGGCCTGCTGCATGGCCGCCGCGGCCAGTTCCAGGGCCGTGGGGGGTGCTGACTCGGTACGGCTGCTCACCATGGCCGCGCTCTGCCGTTGGTCGGAGTCCCCTTCTAAAGCAAAGACGCAGCCGCTACGGTCGGCGCGATGACCGGAGGCTGCGTGCTCACGGCCCTGCGCCTGGAGAACATCGCCCTGATCGAGCGCCTGGAGCTCACGTTCAGCGCAGGCTTCACGGTGCTCACCGGCGAGACCGGTGCCGGGAAGTCCATCCTTCTCGATGCCCTCGATGCCCTGCTGGGCGGGGCCCAGGGTGCCGGGGCCTCCCGCCTGCTGCGCCAGGGGGCGAGCCGGGGGGTGATCGAGGCCTGCTTCAGCCTCTCCCCACCCTTGCTCCGCTGGCTGGAGGCCGAGGAGCTGCCGGCCGAGGAGGGCGAGGTGGTGCTGGCCCGTGAGTGGCGATGGAGCGACGGACGCCTCTCCAGCCGCAACCGTCTCAACGGGGTGACCATCAACCGCTCCCAGGTGCAGGCGCTGCGCCCTCTGCTGGTGGACCTCACCGTGCAGGGTCAGACCCAGCAACTCGCCCGGGCCGGCCAGCAGCGCCGCTGGCTGGATCGTTGTGGGGGGGCGCCGTTGCAGCAGGCCCTCGGCCAGGTCGGCGTGGCCTGGAGCGACTGGAAGACGGCCGCCGCGGCGCTGGACCAGGCCCGGGCGGCTTGGCAGCAGCTTCAGGCCGAACGCGCCAGCCGGGAGGCCCTGCTCGCCGATCTGGACTCCGCCGCTCTGGAGGATCCCCAGGAGGCTCTGCACCTGCAGCAGGAGCAGGATCGGCTGGCCCACGGTGTCCGCCTCCAGGAGGGGGTGATGACCTTGCTGGGCCGGCTGGTGGAGGGGGCTGAGGGTGCTCCCTCGGTGCTGGACCACCTGGCGGCCTGCGAAGCGGAATGGCAGGCGATGGAGCAGTGCGATGGTTCCCTGGCCGAGCTGCACGGCCGGGCGGTGGAGGTGCACCAGCTGGTGCAGGATCTGGCCCGCGATCTGGACCGCTATGGCGCCTGCCTGGAGAGCGATCCGGAGAGCCTCGCGGCCCTGCAGGAGCGGCTGCAGCAGCTCAGGGCGCTGCAGCGGCGCCATGGCCAGGATCTGGCTGGCCTCATCGACCTGCGGGATCGGCTGCGGGACGAGCTCCACAGCGGTGGCGCAGGGGTCTCCCTGGAGGTGCTGGAGCAGCGGGAGTGCCAGGCCCGCCGCTGCCGCGATCAGGCCAATGCGCAGCTGAGCCAGTGCCGCCACGAAGCCGCCGCCTGGCTGGAGGGGCAGCTGATGGAGGCCCTGCGGCCCATGGGGCTCGCCAACGTGCGCTTCGCGGTGGCGATCGAGCCGTCCGGTCCCGGGGAGGAGGGGGCGGACGCGGTGCAGTTCCTGTTCTCGGCCAATCCGGGCCACGCCCTGGCGCCGCTGGCGGAGGTGGCCTCCGGGGGGGAGATGAGCCGCTTCCTGCTGGCCTTCAAGACCTGCCTGGCGGCGGCTGATTCCCACGTGACCCTGCTGTTCGATGAGATCGATGCCGGGGTGAGTGGCCGGGTGAGCGGCGCCATGGCGGCGCTGCTGCAGCGGCTCGCCCGCCAGCGCCAGGTGTTCTGCATCACCCACCAGCCGCTCGTGGCGGCCGCCGCCGACCACCACTTCCGGGTGGCCAAGCAGGTCGTGGAGGGGGTCACCCACACGCGGGTGTCCCAACTGCGGGACACCCGCGCCCGCCAGGTGGAGCTGGCGGAGCTGGCCGGGGGGGATCACCAGGAGGCTCGCAGCTACGCCGCCAGCCTGCTGGGCAGGGGAGCTACCAGCCCCGAGGCGCATCCAGCCCCATAGATTTATAAACCGTTACATTGAAGCGCCGCTGACCGTCGGGTCGCCATGCCCTGGACCGCCACCGCCATCCCCGATCAGTCGGGTCGTCTCGCCCTGGTCACCGGCGCCAGCAGTGGTCTCGGCCTCGAGACGGCCCGGGCCCTGGTGGCCAGGGGAGCCACGGTGATCCTGGCCTGCCGCTCCCGCCCCAGGGCCGAGCGGGCCCGCGAGGAGCTGCTGCCCGCCGCGGCCTGCGGTGGCGCCCTGGATCTTCTCGACCTCGACCTTGCCGATCTGACCACGGTGGTCACGGCGGCCCGTCAGGTGGCGGAGCGCTACGGCCGCCTCGATCTGCTGATCAACAACGCCGGGGTGATGGGGCTCCCCCGCTCCCTGACGCGCCAGGGGTTCGAGCGGCAGTTCGGCATCAACCATCTCGGTCACTTCGCGCTCACCCTCGCCCTGCTGCCCGTGCTGCGGGGTCGCCCCGACGCCCGGATCGTCACGGTGACTTCCGGCGCCCAGTACTTCGGCCGGATCGACTTCGACGATCTGCAGGGGGAACGCCGCTACGACCGCTGGAAGGCCTATGGCCAGAGCAAGCTGGCCAACGTGATGTTCGCGATCGAGCTGCAGCGGCGGCTCGAAGCGGACGGTGCCAGCGTGCTCTCCCTGGCGGCCCATCCGGGGGTGGCCCGCACCAATCTGCAGCCAGCCTCGGTGGCCGCCAGCGGCTCCTGGCTCGAGCCGCTTGCCTACCGCTTGATGGCGCCCCTCTTCCAGAGCGCCGCCATGGGCGCCCTTCCCCAGCTGTTTGCGGCGACGGCACCTGAGGTCACCCCCGCCGGCCACTACGGTCCGGACCAGTGGGGGGGCATGCGCGGCTGGCCCACGCCGGTGCGCGTGGCTCCGGCAGCCCTGGAGGCTGGCCAGCGGCAGCGTCTCTGGCAGCTCAGTTCCGAGCTGTGTGACCGGGCCTGTCCTGGCTGGTCGGAGTCCCTGGCCCCCAGCCCCCGCCCCTAGAATCCACCGTTCTCGTGACGGCTGGATGCCCCGCGCCAAGAGCCCTGCCGCCACCGGGGGCGCCGCCGGATCCCTGGCCCGGACGGTCCATGAGAAGGCCCATGACAGGGCCGCGCTCCAGACCCTGAACGGCGGTTCGCTCGAGGATGTGATCCGGGTGCGCGGGGCCCGCCAGCACAACCTCAAGAACATCGATCTCACCATTCCGCGCAACCGCCTGGTGGTGTTCACCGGGGTCAGCGGCAGCGGCAAGAGCTCCCTGGCCTTCGACACGATCTTCGCCGAGGGTCAGCGCCGCTACGTCGAGAGTCTGTCGGCCTACGCGCGTCAGTTCCTCGGCCAGGTCGACAAGCCCGATGTGGATGCGATCGAGGGGCTCTCGCCCGCCATCTCGATCGATCAGAAATCCACCAGTCACAACCCGCGCTCCACGGTGGGCACCGTCACGGAGATCCAGGACTACCTGCGCCTGCTGTTCGGCCGCGCCGGGGAGCCCCACTGCCCGGAATGCGACCGCTCGATCAGGCCCCAGTCGATCGATGAGATGGTCGACCAGATCATGCAGCTGGCGGAGGGTACCCGCTACCAGCTGCTGGCCCCGGTGGTGCGCGGCAAGAAGGGCACCCACGTGAAGCTGCTGGGCGGCCTGGTGGCCGAGGGCTTCGCCCGGGTGCGGATCAACGGCGAGGTGCGCGAGCTGGCCGACAACATCGAGCTGGACAAGAACCACGCCCACAACATCGAAGTGGTGGTGGACCGGCTGATCGCCCGGGAGGGGATCCAGGAGCGGCTGACCGATTCGCTCCGGACCGCCCTCAAACGGGGGGATGGGCTGGCCCTGGTGGAGGTGGTTCCCAAGACCGGCGAGGCCCTGCCGGAGGGCCTCGAGCAGGAACGGCTCTATTCCGAGAACTTCGCCTGCCCGGTCCACGGGGCCGTGATGGAGGAACTCTCGCCGCGGCTGTTCTCCTTCAACAGCCCCTACGGCGCCTGTGCCGACTGCCACGGCATCGGCCATCTGCGCCGCTTCACCACCGAGCGGGTGGTTCCGGATCCCTCCCTGCCCGTCTACGCGGCCGTGGCCCCCTGGGCGGAGAAGGACAACGCCTATTACTTCTCCCTGCTGTACTCCGTCGGGGAGGCCTTCGGCTTCGAGATCAAGACGCCCTGGAAGGAGCTCACGGCCGAGCAGCAGCAGGTCCTGCTCAACGGCTCGAGCGAACCCATCGCCATCCAGGCCGACAGCCGCTACCGCAAGGCCCAGACCTACGTGCGGCCCTTCGAGGGGATCCTGCCCATCCTGGAGCGGCAGCTGCGCGATGCCAGCGGGGAGTCGGTGCGTCAGAAGCTCGAGAAGTTTCTGGAGCTGGTGCCCTGTTCCAGCTGCCAGGGGCTGCGGCTCAAGCCCGAGGCCCTGGCGGTGCGGGTGGGTCCCTTCCGCATCCATGAGCTGACCGGCAGCAGCGTGGCGGAGAGCCTGCGCCGGATCGAGGAGCTGATGGGGGTGGGGGAGAGCGAAGGGGCAGAGCCCCTGCTGACCCCTCGCCAGATCCAGATCGGCGAACTGGTGCTGCGGGAGATCCGCATGCGGCTGAAATTCCTGCTGGATGTGGGGCTCGATTACCTCAGCCTCGATCGCCCCGCCATGACTCTCTCCGGTGGTGAGGCCCAGCGCATCCGTCTTGCCACCCAGATCGGGGCGGGCCTCACCGGCGTGCTGTACGTGCTGGATGAGCCCAGCATCGGCCTGCACCAGCGGGACAACGACCGTCTGCTCGCCACCCTGCTGAAGCTCCGCGATCTGGGCAACACGCTGATCGTGGTGGAGCACGACGAGGACACGATCCGCGCCGCCGACCACATCGTCGACATCGGTCCGGGGGCGGGTGTCCATGGCGGCCACATCGTCGCGGAGGGAGGCCTGCAGTCGCTGCTGAATGAGCCCGAGTCCCTGACGGGCGCCTACCTCAGCGGCCGGCGGGCCATCCCCACGCCGCCGGAGCGGCGCTCCAGTGGTTCCCGGGCGATCAGCCTGGTGGGCTGTGAGCGCAACAACCTCGCCGGGTTCGATGTCTCCTTCCCGCTTGGGCGCCTGGTCTGTGTCACCGGTGTGAGCGGCAGCGGCAAGAGCACCCTGGTC
This sequence comes from Aphanothece stagnina RSMan2012, assembly GCF_046764815.1. Taxonomy (NCBI): domain Bacteria; kingdom Bacillati; phylum Cyanobacteriota; class Cyanophyceae; order Chroococcales; family Aphanothecaceae; genus Aphanothece; species Aphanothece stagnina. The sequence continues at coordinate 29,669 of NZ_JBKOUC010000019.1, read as the reverse complement.
AACGAACTGCTCCACCCGGCCCTGGAGCACAGACTGGGGATGAAGGTCCCCTTCCCGGCCGGCCTGGGCGAACTCAAGGGCATCAAGGCGATCGACAAGGTGATCGTCATCGACCAGAGCCCGATCGGCCGCACCCCGCGCTCGAACCCTGCCACCTACACCGGTGCCTTCGATCCCATCCGTCAGGTGTTCGCCGCCACGGTGGAGGCCAAGGCCCGCGGCTACCAGGTGGGCCAGTTCAGCTTCAACGTCAAGGGTGGCCGCTGCGAGGCCTGCAGTGGCCAGGGCGTGAACGTCATCGAGATGAATTTCCTGCCCGATGTCTATGTGCAGTGCGATGTCTGCAAGGGGGCCCGCTACAACCGCGAGACCCTGCAGGTCACCTACAAGGGCCACACCATTGCCGATGTGCTGGAGATGACGGTGGAGCAGGCCGCTGACGTCTTCAGTGCGATTCCCCAGGCGGCCGATCGGTTGCGCACGCTGGTGGATGTGGGTCTGGGCTACGTGAAGCTGGGCCAGCCCGCGCCCACCCTCTCAGGAGGGGAAGCCCAGCGGGTGAAGCTGGCCACCGAACTCTCCAAGCGGGCCACCGGCAAGACCCTCTATCTGATCGACGAGCCCACCACCGGTCTGAGTTTCTATGACGTGCACAAGCTCATGGAGGTGATGCAGCGGCTTGTGGACAAGGGCAACTCGATCCTGGTGATCGAGCACAACCTCGATGTGATCCGCTGCGCCGACTGGATCGTCGACCTCGGCCCCGAAGGAGGAGACAAGGGCGGCGAGATCGTGGTGTGCGGCACCCCCGAGGAGGTGGCTGAGCATCCCACCAGTCACACGGGCCGTTACCTGCGGCAGGTGCTGGCTCAGCATCCCCCCCTGCCGCTGGCTGTCTGAGGCTGGGCCTGCCGATGCCGCTCGCTGCCGCTGACCCCTGAGCGCTCCTGTGGTCCCATCCGTAGTGGTGCTGTCTGCTGGGAACACCATGGGCAGTGCTTGGGACCTAGCCTGGCGGCGACGATGGGTTGATCAGGTCCACCATGCGCACCCTGGTGACGACGCTGGCCAACAGCTTCATTCTCGACTCCCTGGATGCACCGGAGCCCGCACCCTGGGTTTACACCACCGCCATCCAGTCCTCGGCTGATCTGGTGTCTTCCCTCACCGGCATTGCCTGCCTCACCCGGGAACTCGGTTTCAATCGCGATCCTGAGACGCTGTATGCGGAGGACGGCCGTAGCGCCAGTTATCATGTGGATCACGAGAAACTGGCCATGGCGCTCACCGTGGATTGCAATCCGGTGCGCCAGACCGTTTCCCTTGCCCTCAGCGGTCTGCGCTGCGACGAGACCTACCGCTGGTTTCAGCGGGTCGAGACTGCTCTCTTCGGCGCCTGCTGATCGGATGGTGCGCCGTCGTCTCGCCTCCCTGGTCTGCCTCCCCGTGCTGTTGGGGGCCAAACCGGCGCGGGCCATTGAAGACGTCATCCTGCAGGTGCCCCTGCTGGATTTCGATTTCACCGTGCGGCTCAGTGAGCTGGAGAATCCGGAAACGCTCTGGCAGGGCTCCAGCGATCTGGCGGAACTGAACCGTGCCAGCCGCGGTGTGGTGGGGCGGCACCTGCGCGAGATCTTCGACAAACCCTTGCCGGTGCAGACCCGCCAGGTGGTCAGCCAGGCCGTCGGGACACCCCTGCTGGAGCAGGTGATTCTGGCGGTCTCCGCCCTTGGTCATGTCCAGGGCCTGCCTCCCGATCCCACCGGCCAGGACCTCAACGTCGTCCTGAATGCGGCCAGCCGTACGGGGGAACTCACCCTCTACACCGTCCTGCGGGCCATCCCGGGCCAGTCGGTCACCGTCGATCTGCCCCGGGCGCTCATGGACCTCCAGCGCATCGCCGCCCAACAGCGGCTGGCCACCGCCCTGGTCGACAGCCGTCCGCCGGTTTCGGTGAGCCCCTCACTGAGTTCCCCGGGGCCGCGCCCGGTCAGGCGGCGGGTGATGGAGGTGCCCACCCGCCATCGCCCGCTCCCGCTCGAGGTGGTGATGCTGGAGCCTGAGGGGGAGGGGGAGGGCCGCCTTGTGGTCATCTCCCACGGTCTCTGGGACAGCCCCGAGAGCTTCGAAGGCTGGGCCGCCCATCTGGCCAGCCATGGCTTCCGGGTGGCGCTGCCCCTCCATCCCGGCAGCGACGCCGTCCAGCAGCGGGCCATGCTCTCCGGCGAGACCTCACCGCCCGCTCCCGAAGAGCTCCGCCTGCGGCCCCTGGATGTCTCCGCGGTGATCGATGCCCTCAAGGCACGCTCGGTGGTGGTGATCGGCCATTCCTGGGGAGCCACGACAGCCCTGCAGCTGGCCGGCACCGCCCCGAGTTCCCGAAGGCTGATCGAGCGCTGTGGGGATCGCACCGATCCCGAGCGCAACCTCAGCTGGGTGTTGCAGTGCAGTTTCCTTGGTTCGGCGGACCGTGCCGGCCTGGCGGATCAGCGGGTGCTTGCGGTGGCGGCGGTCAGCACCCCCCTGCGGCTCCTGTTCGATTACGGCTCGCTCCAGACCATGCATGCCCGCGCCCTGCTGGTGAGCGGCAGCCGCGACTGGGTGGTCACCCCCGATCCCGAGGCCATGCAGGTGCAGACCGTGGCGAGCGCCCAGGGTCATCAACTGGTCGTGGCCAAGGGTGGGGACCACTTCAATCTGCGCGGTCCGGCGGGGGGGAACGGCGGCCCCCTGCGGGCTCTGCTGCTGGCCTGGGTTCAGACCGCCTTTGCGGCCGGCGATCGCAGCAGGCCCTCGCTCCAGGCTCCGCCGCTGCTGGCCCCCCAGGGCTGGGGCAGCTCTGAGCTGCCCCTGGTGGCAGCTCCCTGAGGCGTCAGGGAGCGCTGGACACGGCGGCCTCGTCAACCTCGCTAGCGGCGAAGTGGGGATTGCTTTCGGGCATCCAGTAGCTGAGTTCGTTATGCCAGTACAGCCGGCCGGGCACCTGGGAGGAACTCAGGGTGGTGTTGGCCATGGACGAGAGCAGCTGGCCCATCTCGATCGGTGAGAGGTCGGTCTGCACGTCATCACCGGCGATCTTCAGCAGGCCCGGCAGTTCGCCCAGCATGCTGGGCTGGATCAGCTTGCGGAAGACCTGGGCGAGCACCAGTTTCTGGCGCTCCATCCGTCCCAGATCACCCATCTCGTCGTGGCGGAAGCGCAGGAAACCTTCCAGGGCCTCACCCTTGAGAACCTGGGGGCCGGGGTAGAGGTCGATGTAGAGCCCCTGGGCGTTGTCGACGTAGTACATCCGCTTGGGCACGTCGACCTCGACGCCGCCGAGGGCATCGGCCAGGCGCTCCACGGCCCTCAGGTTCACCCGCACGTAGCGATCGACCGGGGTGTTCAGCAGCCGGCCCACCTCATCCTTCACCGCGTCCACGCCGCCGAAGGCATACAGGGCATTCGCTTTCAGCACCCCGAGCTGCTCAGATTCCACGAAGGTGTCCCGGGGCACCTGGAGCAGCTGGGTGGCGCCATCCTTCACCTGCACGGTGAACATCACGTCGGTGTTGTCACTGACCCGGTCGGTGCCCATCACCAGGACCCGCCGCTGGCCCATGGCGAAGGGATTCACGATGGCGGCCAACCGTTCCTGCGGCGCCCGGACGATCCCCGCCAGGGTGTGGCCCACCAGGTGGGGGAGGGGCCCCGCCAGGCCATAGCCGCAGGCGATGCCCAGGGCGAAGGGCAGCCAGGGCAGGCCGCGTGAGCGGCTGCGCGCCGGCAGCTCGTGGCGCTGGGTGCGCTGGGCCTGCTCCGCGGGCTGGTGCTGGTGCCGGCCGCCCAGAACGGACACCGACCGGGCCTGGGCCGCGCGCAGGGCCGTCCGTTCGGCACGGCCCAGGGAGCTGCGACGGGGCGGAACCGGTTGGGCCTGGGTCATGGGGGCTCCTGACCGGCGCACCTTAAGGGCCGTTCCCGGCCGGCACCAGGGTCAGCCGGCCACTACGCGGATCTGGCGGGCTGCCGCGTCGGCCCGGGCCCGCGCCTGGGCTTCATCGGCGCCGCGCGCCAGCGCCACCCCCATGCGCCGGTGCGGGCGGGCGTCAGGCTTGCCGAAGAGCAGCACCTGGGTGTCCGGTGTGCCCAGGGCCTCGGCCACCCCCTCGAAGCGCACCTGCTCGAGGCTCTGCTCGGCCAGGATCACCCGGCTGGCGGCGGGACCCACGCTGCGGATCGCCGGAATCGGCAGGCCGAGCACGGCCCTGAGGTGCAGTTCGAATTCACTCAGGTTCTGGCCCATCAGCGTGACCAGCCCGGTGTCATGGGGGCGGGGCGACAGCTCCGAGAACACCACCTCCAGCGCGCCGCCCTGGCCGGCGGCTGCCGTCCCCTCGGGTCGGCGGCAGAGGAAGAACTCCACACCGAACAGGCCGGCTCCGCCGAGCTCATCGGTGACGGCCCGCGCCATCGCCTGGGCCTGGTCCAGGGCGGCAGCGTCCAGGGCGGCCGGCTGCCAGCTGCACTGGTAGTCCCCCCGTTCCTGGATGTGGCCGATCGGAGGGCAGAACAGGGTGGGCCCCTCCCACTGCCTCACGGTCAGGAGCGTGATCTCCAGGTCGAAGTGCAGGAACTCCTCGACGATCACGCGGGTGCCGGTGCCGCGGGCCCCCGCCTGGGCGGCGTCCCAGGCGGCCTGGATGTCCTCCGGGCCGCGCACCACCGACTGACCTTTGCCCGAGGAACTCATCACGGGTTTGACCACCACCGGCCAGCCCAGCGGTGCGGCGGCCTCGGCGAGGGCCTCAGCGCTCTCCGCGTAGGCGAAGCGGGCCGTGCGCAGGCCGAGCGTCGTGGCGGCCAGATCCCGGATCCGGTCACGGTTCATGGTCACTGCCGTGGCCCGGGCCGTGGGAATCACGGTGATGCCCTTGGCCTCGAGATCAGCGAGGGCGTCGACGGCCAGGGCCTCGATCTCCGGGATCACCAGGTCCGGCTGATGGGCCCGCACCACGGCCTTGAGGGCCTCCGGATCGGTCATGGGCAGCACCTCGGACCGGTCCGCCACCTGCATCGCCGGAGCACCGCCGTAACGGTCCACCGCGATCACACGGCAACCCAGGCGCTGGGCCGCAATGGCCACCTCCTTCCCCAACTCCCCACTGCCCAGCAGCATCACCGTGCGGGGAAACGAGCTGGTCATCGGCAGGCGGAGGCAGAGCCGTCGATCCTGCCGCACCCCCCACCGGCCTGGACACCTGCTAGAGAAGCTCCTGCGGCGGCGGGAGCCATGGGCAGCCTGATCGGATGGAGCACGGCAGGGGATGCCGCCGATGGTCTGCTGTTCGGCTGGGACATCGCCACCCTGCAGAACGGTGCCCTGATCTATCTGGGGCTCTCGTCCCTGGCCTTCGTGGTGGTGTGGGTGGTGGGTTATCTGCGCCGCCGCTGAGCCCGCTGACCCGGGTTGGCGCCCGTGGGCCTCAACCGGGTTCCGTGCCGCTCAGCAGGGTCAGCTGACGCACCGGCGATTCCTCGCTCACGAAGCCGTAGGCCTCGAAGACGGCCGGATCGGGATGGGTGATCCGCTGACCCTCGGAGCTCAGTTCCAGCTCAAAGCCCTCCACGGCCATGCGGCGCATCAGGGCGGCCGCCTCCTCGAAGCGTGCGGCCATGGCCTCCAGGCTGGCGCAGTCGGCCGTGAGGCCGGTTTCCTTCCAGGTGAAGTAGGCCATCGGGCAGACGAGGGGGTGGGTGGATCAGGGGAGCAGCACCAGCCCCACCACCACCAGTAGCAGGCTCACGCCCCAGAAGCGGATCACCACCTGCTCCTCACCCAGGCCGCCCAGTTCGAAGTGATGGTGCAGCGGGGCCATCCGGAACAGGCGGCGGCCCTGGCCGTCGCTCCCCTTGGTCGCCTTGAACACCCACACCTGCAGGATCACCGACAGGGATTCCGCCAGGAACACCCCGCCCATCAGCAGCAGGGGCCAGAAACTGTTGGAGAGCAGGGCGACGGCACTGAGGGCGGCCCCCATCGCCAGGGAACCGGTGTCGCCCATGAACAGCCGAGCCGGATGGCGGTTGTGGGCCAGGAACCCCAGCCAGCAGCCCGCCATGGCCGCGCAGAAGCCGGCCAGGGCCGGGTCGCCTTCGTTGCCGCGCAGCATCAGTTGCAGGCCCAGCCCGGTGAACACCACGGCGCCGCAGCCGGCCGCCAGACCGTCGAGGCCATCGGTGAGGTTGGTGGCGTTGCTCTCCGCCAGGAAGACGAACAGGGCCAGGGGCCAGATCAGCAGGCCCAGGGGCAGCAGCCAGCCCAGGGGCAGGGCCACGGTGCCGGCTTCCTCCACCCCCAGGACCTGGGCCTGGTGGGTCCAGAGCAGGAACAGCACGGCGGCACCCGCCTGCAGCAGCAGCTTGCCCCGGGGAGTCAGACCGGTGTTGGTGTGCCGCCTCAGGCTGCGCCAGTCGTCGATGGCACCGATCGCCATGTAGGCCAGGGTGATGGCGGCGACAGCCACCAGCCGGGGATCGGCCGGACTGACCAGCCCTCCCACGATCACGCCGACCGGAACCACCAGCAGGCCGCCCATCGTGGGGGTACCGGCCTTGCTGAGGTGGGCCTGGGGCCCATCCTCCCGGATCACCTGGCCGAGCTTGAGCGAACGCAGCCGCGGCACGCCCCAGCCGGTGACCGCGGTCGCCACCAGGGTGGCGACCAGGAACGGCCAGCTGAGCATCGAGTTGGCGATGAACCGATCGCTGGCCAGGCAGGCCGCCAGCAGCAGCAAGCCCAGCAACAGCGCCGCTTGGCGGCTGTTGCTGGGCCAGGGGAAGGGGAAGCGGGTCAACAGGGGGGTGGGCCGGTGGGGTGGGCCCAGTTTCCCTTGCCTCAGTCCTCCCAGTCCTCTTCCTGCTGCTCGTCGGCCTGGTTGTAGTCCTCCTTTTCTCCCATCAGGGCGGAGAGCTCCTCCTCTTCGACCGTGCTCACTTCGGTGGCGGCGGTCTCCTCATCGGCCACCAGCCGGCCGCTGGCCTCCAGCCAGCTGAGCAGGTCCGGCTCGTCCCGCAGGGGCAGCACCGGAGCGGGCTCCGCGCGGCCGTAGCGGGTCAGCGACGGATTGATGCTGTCGAGACGACTGAGGCTGGAGGGGGAGAGATTGCTCATACGATCCGACGTCCGTTCAGGCTGGCGATGGAGTTCAGGCTGGGCGCAACGGGCCGCAACCCACGCGGGTCACGGGTTGGGAGCGGGCGGGTTCGGGAGGCCGGGCCCACAGGCGCCAATCCGCCACCATAGCTGCGACACTGCCGCCCCCGCATGCCTCCCCAGCCCCCCTTCGCCAAGCCGCGGGCCGTGCTGCGGCTGTGGGTCCTGGCCCTGGCCCTGAGCATGGCGCTGGCAGCGGCCGGGCAGCGCTGGCCCCAGCCGCTGGTGCCCGACCCCCGCTGGCTCGTTGCCCTGGTGCTCGGCGTCCCCCTGCTGGTGGGTCTTGCTCTGCTGGGGCGCTGGCCGCTGCCCGCAGCGACGGGGTCACCGGCGGTGGCGGGCCGCAGGGGAGAATCGGTCGACTGAGCGCATGGAGACGCGTTGATGGGCCGGGCCAAGAAGGCAGTGCTGGCGTATTCCGGCGGGGTGGATACAAGCGTCTGCATCCCCTACCTCAAGAACGAGTGGGGCGTGGAGGAGGTGATCACCTTTGCGGCTGACCTCGGCCAGGGCGATGAACTCGAGCCGATCCGCCAGAAGGCGCTGGATTCCGGAGCCTCCCAGTCGCTGGTGGGCGATCTGATCGAACCCTTCATCACCGAGTTCGCCTTCCCGGCCATCAGGGCCAACGCCCTCTATGAGGGCCGCTATCCCCTCTCGACCGCCCTGGCGCGCCCGTTGATCGCCCGCAGGCTCGTGGAGATCGCCCGGGAGGTGGGCGCCGACGCCGTGGCCCATGGCTGCACCGGCAAGGGCAATGACCAGGTGCGTTTCGACGTGGCCATCGGTGCCCTGGCACCGGAGCTCAAGGTGCTGACTCCAGCCCGGGAATGGGGGATGAGCCGGGAGGAGACCATCGCCTACGGCGAGCGCTGCGGCATTCCCTCCCCGGTCAGCAAGGCCTCCCCCTATTCGATTGATCTGAATCTGCTGGGTCGCTCGATCGAGGCCGGTCCGCTGGAGGATCCCGACGTGGAGCCCCCGGAGGAGATCTATGCCATGACCCGTTCGGTGGCGGAGGCCCCCGCCGAACCCCAGACCGTTGTGATCGGCTTCGAGCAGGGCCGGCCTGTCTCCATCGACGGCGTCCGCCTGGATCCGGTGACCCTGATCCGCACGGCCAACAGCCTGGCCGGCCGCCATGGGTTCGGACGGCTGGACATGATCGAGAACCGGGTGGTGGGCATCAAGAGCCGCGAGATCTACGAGACCCCGGGCCTGCTGATGCTGATCCGGGCCCATCAGGAGCTCGAGAGCCTCACCCTGGCGGCCGACGTGCTGCGCACGAAGCGCCAGCTCGAGCAGCAGTGGGCCGATCTGGTGTACCAGGGCCTCTGGTTCGGTCCCCTCAAGGATGCCCTCGATGGCTTCATCGACCGGACCCAGCCGGTGGTGAACGGCGAGGTGCGCGTCAAGCTGCACAAGGGCAACGCCACGGTGGTGGGTCGAAGCAGCCGCTCCAACAGCCTCTACGTGCCCGACATGGCCACCTATGGCGCCGAGGACCGGTTCGACCACCGGGCGGCCGAGGGGTTCATCTATGTCTGGGGCCTGCCCACCCGGCTCTGGGCCGCCAGCCGCCGCGGCTGAGTCTCCGCCTCAGGTCTCAGGGTCAGGTCCAGGCTGCCAGGCTGTTCAGGCGACGCCGCTGTCCTCCAGACCGAAGGCATGGCGCAGGGCGGCACCCAGCCTGGGCCGGGCGGCTCGGCCGTTCAGCCCATCGGCGGAAGCTCCGGCAGGGGCGAGCTGATGAAGGTTGTCCCGCAGGCTGCTGTTCTGCTCCAGCAGGCGCTGGCGCTGCTGGAGCATGGGCCCGACGCGCTCCTGGAACTTCTGCTCGAACAACTGGGGCAGGGTCTCCATCAGCGAGCGGAGCGAGGCCAGTTCCTCATGGGTGTGGGCCAGCTGCTGCCGCAGGGCGGCGAGCCTCTCGATACCAGGCTCCGCTCCCGCAACCCGTCTCGCGGGATCTGGAAGCGGAGCCTGGGGACTGTCAGGGACAGTGCCGTGGGCCGCCCGTGCGGGCATCCCGGTGGGCCGCATCGCCGGGGGCAGGTTGTCGGGGTGCAGCGGGAAGCTGCCCTGTGCTGGGGGAACCATGCTCATTGGCGGAACCTAGGCCGATCCCCCTCGGATGACAAGCAGGGCGGCTGGGCGCCGGCAGCCTGGTGCCTCAGCCCTCAGACGCCAGCGGGCTCGCCGGCGGGAGCTTCGCTCACGGCGCCCGGAACGGCGCGGGGGGCGGGCATGGGGCCGTCCTGCTTGACGGTGAGATAGCGGATCACATCCTCGGACAGGCGCATGGCCCGCTCCAGGGGGGCCACCTGCTGGCCGTCACCGTTGTGGTTCAGCTGGACGTAGATGCCTTCGCGGTGCTTGTCGATGGGGTAGGCCAGGCGACGCTTGCCGCGCATCTGACAATCCAGCACGTCGCCGCCGGCCTCGCTGACCAGGTCGCGGTACTTGTTGACGTGGGTCTCCACCTCTTCTTCCGGAATGTCCGGACGAAGGATGTACATCGTCTCGTAATAGGGCTGCGTCATGGGGTCGCCTGTCGGAAAAGGCCTCGGGGGCCGGGTGGAGGGCGTTGGCCGATGGACCGGGGGACCATCAGCGACGGATTGACCAACCTATCGCAGCAGTGTCGACCCTCAGTACAGCTGCATCCGCACGGCCTGGGAGATGGCCGGCAGATCGGCCTCCTCGCCCCGCAGGCTCTGCACCACCCCGAACAGCACCAGCACCAGGGCCCCGAGGAAGACCGTGTTGCTGAGGGTTCGCACGGCGAAGCCTGCCCCCAGGGGAGCCAGCAGGATGTTGAAGGCCAGGGCCAGCAGCACCAGCACGATGTCGACCAGAATCGCCTGCAGCACGCTGAAGCGGATCAGGTAGGGCACCCGGGCGTTGCGCACCACCGCCAGGAACAGCACCAGGAACAGCAGGAACCCGCCGAAGGGCACCGCCTGCTGCACCAGCGCCACGGGCAGGGCCGGCAGGGTCAGCCACTGCAGCATGGGGAAGAGCTGGAAGAGCGACCGTCCGAAGCTCACCGCATCCGCCCACGGCAGGAGGTAGGCCAGGGCCGCCAGCAGTCGTTGCCAGATCGGGGCGCCTTGCATGGCTGATGGGGAACGGGTCCGTGAAGGCTAGGCAGCCCCACGCCCGTCCTCGCCGGCCAGGCAGCGCTCCGCCGCCTGGCGCATGGCGTCCACCGGCACCGTCTGCTGCCCGGTCCAGAGGCGCAGGGCGGCAGCGCCCTGCTGCACGAGCATCTCCAGGCCGTCGATCACCCGGCACCCCTGGGCCGCGCTGGCCCGCAGCAGGGCGCTGGGACGGGGGGTGTAGATCAGGTCGTAGACCGTGCTGCCTGGGCTGAGGGCCCGAAGGGCTTCAGGGTCCAGGGGCGAGGCCTGCGCAGCGCCCGGGTCCCGGGGTGAGGCCATCCCCACGGGGGTGGTGTTCACCACCAGCTCGCTCTCGCGGAGCACCCCGGGCAGCTGGGTCCAGGGGATCACCTGCAGCTGCGGCGCCCAGGAGCGGCAGCCGTCGGCGAAGGAGAGCAGCGATCCGGAGCTGCGCCCGGCCACCAGGATCGCCCTGCAGCCCAGCTCCACCAGCCCCGCCACCACGGCCCGGGCGCTCCCGCCGCAGCCCAGCACCACGGCCCGGCAGCCGCTCCAGTCGCGTCCCCCGCTGCGGAGGGGGGCCAGGAAGCCCTCCACATCGGTGTTGGTGCCCAGCCAGCCCTCGCGTTCCCGCCGCTGCAGCGTGTTGACGGCGCCCACCCGGGCGGCCAGCGGGCTGAGCTCACGGCAGAGCGGGGCGACGGCCTGTTTGTGAGGGAGGGTCACGTTCAGGCCGCGGCAGTCCATCGCCTCCAGGGCCTGCACCACCTGCGGCAGCTGGTCCGCCGGGGCCGGCAGCGCCAGATAGACCCAGTCCAGGCCGAGTTCCTGCAGGGCGGCGTTGTGCATGGCCGGCGAGAGCGAGTGCCGCACCGGATCCCCCAGGACCCCCACCAGGGCGGTGTGAGCGGAGATGGAGAGGGCCATGACGGGCGATCAGGGCAGCGGCGGATCCGAACCGTAACCGCCTGTTCGGGAACCACCCCTCGCCTCGGCAAGGCCTCACTGATGAAGATGCAGGAACTCAACTTTCACCACCAAGGAGGTGGGAACCCATGGGAAAGGTCGTCGGCATTGACCTCGGCACCACGAACAGCTGCGTTGCCGTGATGGAGGGCGGCAAGCCCACGGTGATCGCCAACGCCGAAGGGTTCCGCACGACTCCCTCGGTGGTGGCCTACACCAAGAACCAGGACCAGCTGGTGGGTCAGATCGCCAAGCGCCAGGCGGTCATGAACCCCGAGAACACCTTCTACTCGGTGAAGCGCTTCATCGGTCGCCGCGTCGATGAGGTGAACGAGGAATCCAAGGAGGTCAGCTACGGCGTGGAGAAGGCCGGCGCCAACGTCAAGGTGAAGTGCCCGGTGCTGAACAAGCAGTTCGCCCCCGAGGAGGTGAGCGCCCAGGTGCTGCGCAAGCTGGCCGAGGACGCCGGCAAGTACCTCGGTGAGACCGTCACCCAGGCGGTGATCACCGTGCCTGCCTACTTCAACGACTCCCAGCGCCAGGCCACCAAGGACGCCGGCAAGATCGCCGGCCTCGAGGTGCTGCGGATCATCAACGAGCCGACCGCCGCGGCCCTGGCCTACGGTCTCGACAAGAAGAGCAACGAGCGGATCCTGGTCTTCGACCTGGGCGGCGGCACCTTCGACGTGTCGGTGCTCGAGGTGGGCGACGGTGTGTTCGAGGTGCTCTCCACCTCCGGCGACACCCACCTGGGCGGGGATGACTTCGACAAGGTGATCGTCGACTATCTGGCCGACAGCTTCAAGGGCAACGAGGGCATCGACCTGCGCCAGGACAAGCAGGCCCTGCAGCGCCTCACCGAGGCGGCCGAGAAGGCCAAGATCGAGCTCTCCAGTGCCACCCAGAGCGAAATCAACCTGCCGTTCATCACGGCCACACCCGAGGGACCGAAGCACCTCGATCTCACCCTCACCCGGGCCAAGTTCGAGGAGCTGGCCAGCAAGCTGATCGACCGCTGCCGCGTGCCGGTGGAGCAGGCCCTCAAGGACGCCAAGCTGTCGGCCGCCGAGCTGGACGAGGTGGTGATGGTGGGTGGTTCCACCCGCATCCCGGCCGTTCTCGAGCTGGTCAAGCGGGTCACGGGCAAGGATCCGAACCAGACCGTCAACCCCGATGAGGTGGTGGCGGTGGGTGCCGCGATTCAGGGCGGTGTGCTCGCCGGTGAGGTGAAGGACATCCTCCTGCTCGACGTCACGCCGCTCTCCCTCGGCGTGGAGACCCTCGGCGGCGTGATGACCAAGATGATCCCCCGCAACACCACCATCCCCACCAAGAAATCCGAGGTGTACTCCACTGCGGTGGATGGTCAGACGAACGTGGAGATCCACGTGCTGCAGGGTGAGCGTGAGATGGCCAGTGACAACAAGTCGCTGGGCACCTTCCGTCTCGACGGCATCCCGCCGGCCCCCCGCGGCGTGCCCCAGATCGAGGTCACCTTCGACATCGACGCCAACGGCATCCTCAGCGTGACCGCCAAGGACAAGGGCAGCGGCAAGGAGCAGAGCATCTCGATCACCGGCGCCTCCACCCTCAGTGAGAACGAGGTGGAGAAGATGGTCAAGGAGGCCGAGAGCAATGCCGCCTCCGACAAGGAGAAGCGGGAGCGCATCGACCTCAAGAACCAGGCCGAGACCCTGATCTACCAGGCCGAGAAGCAGCTGGGCGAGCTCGGCGACAAGGTGGGCGCCGAGGACAAGGCGAAGGTCGAGGAGTCCAGCAAGAAGCTCAAGGAGGCCGTTGAGAAGGAGGACTTCGCCACGATGAAGTCGGAGCTCGAAACCCTCCAGCAGGCTCTCTATGCCGCCGGTGCGGCGGTCTACCAGCAGGCCGCCGGTGCCGAGGCCGCAGCGGCCGGTGGCAACGGCGCCGGCCCCGACTCCGCGGGCTCAGCCGCCAGCGACGATGTGATCGACGCCGAGTTCACCGAGAGCAAGTGAACCCCGGCCGGTGACGGCCCTGAACTCCGTTCCAATCGCCCCGGCTTCGGCTGGGGCGTTTTCATGGGGTCTCCCGGTAGGGTCCGGCCAGCGGGAGACCCTCCGCCCGTCCCTTTCCGCGTGCCGATGGCTTCGCCCAGCTCCCGTCTGGCTCTGGTGACCGGCGCCTCCTCCGGCATCGGCGCGGCCACGGTTCATCAGCTGCTCGCAGGGGGTTGGCGGGTTGTGGCCGCCGCCCGGCGGGTTGAGGCCATGGAGGCCCTGGCGGCTGCGGGGGCCGCCGTCATGCCGCTCGATGTGGCGGATGCCGCCTCGCGGCAGGCGCTGGTGGAGCAGGTTCTGGCCCGGGAGGGACCGATCGAGGCGTTGGTCAACAATGCCGGCTACGGCCATATCGGGCCGATGGAAACCGTGGACCTCGCCGATGCCCGGGCGATGTTCGAGGTCAACCTGTTCGGCCTGATGGGCCTGACCCAGCTGGTGCTTCCCTCCATGCGGGAGCGTGGCCGTGGCCGTGTCGTGAACGTCTCCTCGATGGCCGGTGAGGTGGTGACGCCGGGTGCGGGCTGGTATGGCGCCAGCAAGTTCGCCCTGGAGGGGCTCAGCGATGCCCTGCGCCTGGAGCTGCAGCCGTTCGGGATCCAGGTGGTCGTGATTCAGCCGGGCCTGATCCGCACCGCCTTCGCCGAGGTCACGGCTCCCTCGATGGAGGCCAATCTGGGATCAGCGGTGTATGGCCCCATGATGCGGCGGGTCGCCGCCGCCTGGGAGCGGGTGTACCGCCGGGCCTCGGAACCGGAGCTGGTGGCGCGCACGATTGGCAGGGCCCTCGAGGAACCCACCCCTGAGGCCCGTTATGCCTGTGGCCACCAGGCAGCCGTCTCGATGGTCGCCCATCGGCTGATGCCGACGCGGCTGTGGGATGCCCTGCTCCGACGCGAAATGACCTGAGCTGGCCCGGCCGACCCGTGGGCTACTGGGCGATCTGGGCCACGGCCGCCTTGGATTTCTCGATCACCGACGCGGGCATGGTCACGTAGCCGAGTTCAGGCGCCAGGGCCTGGTTGGGTTCGGAGAGCATGGTGTTGAAGACCTTCTGCAGCAGCTCGGTCTTCTCGCCGTTGCCGCTCTGGTAGGCCAGGATCCAGGTGAAGGTGACGATCGGGTAGCCCTTGGCGGGATTGGGGTCGCCACCGATCAGGTCCGGCCCGAGATCGATCGCGCCGAGCGCCTCGCTTTCGCTTTCATTCGTGGGCTTGACGCTCTCGCCGGAGGCGTTCTCCAGGGCCGCGGCCTGCAGCGGGTCCTTCACATAGGCCACCTCCACGTAGCCCAGACCGCCATCCACCTGGCCGAGCTGGGCCGCCACACCCTCATTGCCCTTGGCACCGATGCCGGTGGGCCAGTTCACGGCCTTGTCGGCGCCCGGCCCGGATTTCCATTCGGGGCTGATCGCGGCCAGGTGCTTGGTGAAGTTGTAGGTGGTGCCGGAACCATCGGAGCGGTGCACGATGGTGATCTTCTTGTCGTCGCAGCCCAGCTCCTTGAAGTTGGTGATCTTGCCGAGGAAGACATCGGCCAGCTGCTTCTGGCTGAGCTTCAGCTCACAGCCCGGATTGTTGTAGGCCACGGCGATCGCGCCGGCCGTCATCGGGATCTGCAGGACGCCGCGAGCCACCTTGGCGATCTCCTCGTCCTTCATCGGCTTGTCCGAGGCACCGAAGTCCACCGTGCCGGCGATGAACTGACGCACGCCGGCGCCGGATCCCACCGACTGGTAGTTCACATTGATGCCGTCCCCGCTCATGTCCTTGAACCAGCGCTGGTAGATCGCTGCCGGGAACGAGGCTCCAGCGCCGCTGAGGGTGCCGGTCGGGCCATCCCCGCTGCTGCCGCCACCGCAGGCGGCGAGCGAGAGGGTGAGGCCCGAGAGCGTGAGGGCGGCGGTCGTGCGGCGCAGTCGGCCGGAGAGCAGCGTCATGAAAGTGGTGGCGGTGGAGGGAGGTAACGACGTCACCACCTCGACCGTACGCAAGCGCGCGGCCTGTTGCGATAACCGGTTCTTAATGCTCGATCGCCCTGTGCTCCACCTGCTCCAGCACCCACTGCGCCGAGGCCGGTGCCAGCAGGACACCGTTGCGGTAGTGACCGCTGGCCAGCAGCAACCCCGGTTCCAGCTCCTCCAGCAGGGGGGCCGGTCGGCCGACCGGATGGCAGCGGGCACCCTGCCACTGCCCTCGCACCGTGGCGTCCTGCAGCCAGCTCAGCTCGGCTCCGGCCCAGCCGCGCAGCTCGGCCAGCCTGCTCGGGTCGGCGCGGTCGCCAGGCTCCAGGGTGGCCCCCAGCCACAGGCGCCGCCCTCCAGCCAGGTCGGGCCGAGGCACCACGTTCTGGCCGCGCCACACCACCACCCCGGGCCAGGTCCAGCCGGGCGGGGCGCTCAGCTCAAGTTCCAGGGCCTGCCCCAGCACCGGTTCCATCGGCAGCCTGTGGCCGAGGGCCTCCAGCAGCCCGGCGCTGGCTACACCGGCGCTGAGCACGAGCCAGGCGGCGTTGAAGCGCTCGGCCGCGCCGCCGTGAACGATCCACTGCCCGGCCGGTCCACGGCTGATCGCGGCGGCCTTGGTGGCGTGGGTGACCAGGCCGCGGTCGCGGGCATCCGCCAGCAGGGCCGCCATGGCGGCCCTCGGGTCGAGCTGGCCGTCGTGGGGCGAGTGCAGAGCACCCAGGGCGGCGGCGGGCACGGCGGGCTGCAGCGTTGCCAGGCGCTCGCGGGACCAGAACGCCAGCGGGAAGCCCCGGGCCTGGCGTTCCGCCACCAGCCGTTCCTGCCGCTCCCGTTCCTGGGGGTCGGTGGCCAGCAGGAGCAGCCCCTCCCGCCGGCTCACCGGATGGCCGCGGGCCTGCAGCTCGCCCAGCCAGTCCTGCCAGAGCTGCAGGCTGCGCTGCCGCAGGCGCCAGGCCCGGCCGCTGCCGCGGTGGAACACCTGGGCCATCAACACCCCGAGAGCGGCCACACTGCCGGACCCTTCGCTCGGAGGGCCCTCCAGGGCCGGATCCACCAACGCCACCGGATGGCCCTGGCGCTGCAGCAGCCAGGCGCAGCAGAGGCCCACGATGCCCGCCCCGACCACCACCACGGGCTGGGAGCGGGCCACCGCGGGCCTCAAGGGTTCTGCCGGGAGGTGCTGAGCTTGAAAGGCCTCAGACCTGCTTCAGGTCGGCCTGCACCTGCTGGGGCAGGATCTGGGCGTAGCGCCCGAAGCCGCTGGCCACCTGGATGTAGGCCTTGCGCAGCTTCTCGCCGTCCTGCAGGCGGGCCGCCTCATCGAGCTGGGCCAGGGCGCTCTTGAGCTGGGTGGCGAGCTTGTCGGCCTCGGCCTGGTCGGCCGGCAGCAGGCGCTGGTTGATGTACAGCATCTGGCGCCCCACCTCCTGCATCGGCCCGTGGATCACGTTGCGGGTGAAGGTCCAGTCGCGGCTGTTGACCAGGGCGGCGAGCTCGGGCAGCCGGTCACGGGCGGCGAGGAACCCCTCGGCCTGGCGCTCGATCGCGGCGATGTCGTCGGTGCTCAGGGTGGGCGGCTTGGCCTGGCTGGCGTCACAGGCCGTGAGGCCGACCCCGAGCACGACGACCAGGGCCAGCATGGCCAGCCGGCGGAGCGGCAGGGCGATGGCGCTGCGCAGGCGGGAGATCAGGGAGGGCGCTGGCAAAGCAGGGGCCATCACGGTCAGGGGGGCCATCACGGTGAGGTCGTCGAGGCGTGGAGCTGACTGTATCGGCCCCGGCAGGGCGTTCCTGGATCACTGTTGCCCCTCGCCACATCCACGCCCAACGCTCTAAAACGGAGTGACTATGAGTTAGTGCCATGCGTCTCGCTGTCCTCCCCCTGGCCGCCATCCGCCGCCCCCTGGAGCGCAGCCTCGATGAGGCGAAGGTGGCGGCGCTGATGGCCTCGATCGCGGCCGAAGGGCAGAGGGAACCCATCGATGTGCTCGAGGTCGACGGCCAGTGGTGGGGGTTCAACGGCTGCCACCGGGTGGCGGCCCATGAACGTCTGGGTCTGCCCACGATTCAGGCCCGGATCCGGCGGGCCACACCCCAGGTGCTACGCATGCACATGCTCTGACGCACCCGTCCGGCCGCGACCATGCCGTCCTCGACCGCCATCCTCCAGGTGATCTGCCCGGATCGCCCGGCCCTGGTCAGCGAGCTCTCGGGCTGGGTGGCGGCGAACGGCGGCAACATCCGCCACGCCGATCACCACACCGACCTGGGGGCGGGCCTCTTCCTCAGCCGCATCGAGTGGGCGCTGGAGGGCTTCGGGCTGCCGCGGGAGGCGATCGAGCCCGCCGCGACCGCCCTGGCCGCGCGGCTGGGGGGGGAGGGTCAGCTCCACTTCTCCGATGTCCTTCCCCGCGCGGCCATCTTCGTGAGCCGCCAGGACCACTGCCTGGTGGATCTGCTCTGGCGGGTGCGGGCCGGGGAGCTTCCGATGCAGGTACCGCTGGTGGTGTCGAACCACCCCGATCTGCAGGACCTAGCGGAGGGGTTCGGGGCCAGCTTCGTGCAGGTGCCGCTCACGGCGGCCACCAAGCCGGAGGCTGAGGCCCAGCAGCTCGAGCTGCTGCGGGAGCACGGCATCGAGCTGGTGGTGCTGGCCAAGTACATGCAGGTGCTGAGCGCCGAGTTCCTGGCGGCGTTCCAGGGTGGGGGCGGGGCGCAGGTGATCAACATCCACCACTCCTTCCTGCCTGCGTTTCAGGGGGCGCAGCCGTACCACCGGGCCTGGGAGCGGGGGGTGAAGCTGATCGGGGCCACGGCCCACTACGTGACCGAGGACCTCGATGCCGGCCCGATCATCGAGCAGGCCACGGTGCACGTGAGCCACCGCGACGAGGTGGAGGACCTGATCCGCAAGGGCCGCGACACCGAGCGGCTGGCCCTCTCCCGGGCGGTGCGCCTGCACCTGCGCCGCCAGGTGATGGTGTACCGGGGGCGCACGGCGGTGTTCGACTGAGCCTCGTGCCAGGTGAAACTGTTGGCGAGGTGCAGAAACCAGGACAAGGGCAACTTCTTTCTGCTGGAGGTGAGAGTGAGTCAGGCGAGGTTGGTCATCGCCAAGGGATCGGTCCTTTCCCCCCCGAAGGTCTGGGCCAAGTCTGTACTGACCTTGAACCCTCCGATCAGCAGCAGGCCGGCCACGTGGGGAGCCGCCATGGATGTGCCGCTATAGGCCACTGTGGAGCCGTCAATCCGGAGGGATGTGATGTTCACGCCAGGAGCGGCATAGGCCACGTTGTCAACATCACCGGCACCAACGAGGTTGTCAAAATTTGTGAAAGAGGCGTTTTTGCTGTAGCGATCATGAGCACTGATCGTATAGATACCTGCCGCCGGGTTGCCAGCGCTTGCCGGGCTGAAGGAATCCACATCGGCATAGGAATTGCCGGCTGCCAGGGAAAAGCGAATCCCTTTTTCGGTGGCGGCTTGCTGAATCGCATCGTTCAGGGATTCAAAATATCCCCCGCCCAGGCTGAGATTGGCAACGTCGCCAGTCCCTGCAACTGTCATCATGTAATCGATTCCTGCAATGATCCCGCTGTAGGTGCCACTGCCCTGATCGTTCAATACCTTGATCGCAAACACCTTCGCGCCGGGTGCCACCCCGACAACACCACGGTCGTTGTTGATGGCCGCAATCGTTCCGGCGACATGGGTGCCATGGCCGTTTCTGTCGTAGAAGCCACTCTTGCGACTCCCTGTGAAATCTTTGTTGATCGGATCATTTTTGTCGAAGTTGAGGTCACCGGTGTTGGGGGAGATTCCGGTATCCAGGACAAACGCGCGTTTGCTCGCGAAGGATCCAATGGTTGAGGTTCTGTCCTGATTGCCCCAAACCCATTTCACCCCCCAGTCCAGCACCTGTGAAGTGGACTCCGCTGGAGCGTCACCCCCACCACCGGGTCCCTTGCCAGGAGGTGGTGCCGCGGCGTCGGGGCGACTGAGGCTCACCACCTGATCGGCTTCCACGCGCTTGACCCCGCCGCGGCGCTCAAGCGCCGCGGCCTGGGCGCTGGTGAGGCGGGCGGTGAGCATGCCGAGGTTCTTGAAGAGGGCCTGGGGTTGGACGTCCCCAAGGACCTCGCGAGCCCGCTCACTGAGAGGAGGGCCACCATCCTCGAGGGTGATGATGTACAGGCGTCGGGTTGCCGCCGCTTTGCTCGTGCCGGGCACTCCGGTGACGCGATCGACGGACGTCTGGAAAACTTGACCCTTCGGCGGCGTGTTCGCCGTCGTGAGGGGAACGCCTGCTGTGGTGACGCTCATTCCGGTGAGCGGATCGCTGCTGACCACAACCTCCTGCGAAGTTGATCCCTGGAGCTTAAGGATTTCTTCCTCTCCGCTCCTGCTCCGGCGATTTGGGCCGGAAGACTCCCAGGGTTCAAGAATGGAGGAAGCCATGATCCTTTGCCTGATCTCTGCTCAGAATATTAATTCTATCGCGGTTTTGTCGATCGGGCAATCGAAGGATCCGCAATTGATTTGAAGTTATTGGCTGCCGTTGCTCTCATGTTGGTCCGAGCTGCGGCTTCCCGGTCTCAGCGGTGGGGTTCAGGTTGGAGGGCCCGCCGCGCGTGCCCCTGCAGCACCTCCTTGCTCAAGGGTCCGCGCAAATGTTCCCATGGCAGCACCCGCTCCGGACTCCAGGTGCTGTGGACCACCTCCTCCCAGGGTGGCGGCGGCGGCATCCCCGCCGGTCGTTCCACCTCGCCGGCCAGCACGGCCCGGTAGGCCCGCTTCCAGCCCCCCAGGCTCTCGTGGCTGCCCCGGGCCGCGGCGATCACCGGCGCCAGGCGTCGGTCGCTGCGGGAGAGCAGCGCCTGGATCACGCTCCAGCCGTAGCTCTCGGGGCGCAGCTCGACCCCCTTGGGCTTGAGCCGTTTGGCCAGCAGCTTGAGGCGTTTCTCGGCTTCGGGCCGCACCCCCTGCCATTGGAAGGGGGTGTGGGCCTTGGGCACGAAGGTGCTCACGCCCAGGCTGAGCCGCAGGCCGGGGGTGGCCTTCTTGAGGTCCAGCAGCAGGGAAGCGGTCGCTTCGACGTCAGCCTCCTCCTCCGTGGGCAGCCCGGCCATGCCGTAGAGCTTCAGGCCGCTCAGGCCACCCTCCTTTGCGTAGTGGGCGGCGGCGAAGATCTCCTCGGTGGCCAGCTTCTTGTTCACCACCTCGCGCATCCGTTCGCTGCCGCTTTCGATCGCGATCGTCAGCGACTTGCTGCCGCGTTTGGCCAGGATCCGGCCCAGCTCCGGCGTCACCGTGGCGGCCCGCACTGAGCTCACGCTCACCCGGGTGTCCGCGAAACGGTCCTGGTCGAGCCACTGCAGCAGGTCGGCGAACTGCGGATGCTGCGTCACCGAGGCCCCCAGCAGCCCCAGCCGCCGCGTCACGGTCAGCCCCTTCTCCACCGCCGGGATCAGGCCGTCATCGAGGCTGGCGGTGCGGAAGGGCAGCGTCAGATAGCTGGCCAGGCAGAAGCGGCACAGCTCCGGGCAGCTGCGCACCACCTCCACCATGTGGATGTCCGGCCAGGCCGCCTCCGGGGTGACCACCGTGGAGTGGCTGAGCGTGTTGCCCTGCCAGGTCTGTTTGGAGATTGTGGCGGGAATGCCGCTGCGCCGGGGCACGACCTCGAGCAGCTCACCATCCGCCCCGTAGCGGGGTTCGTAGAGCGCGGGCACATAGACCCCGCTCACCCCGGCCAGGTGCACCAGACGGTCAGCCCGGGGGGCATCGCGGCAGGCCTGCAGGGCCTCGATGAAGGCCGGCAGCAGCAGCTCGCCATCGCCGAGCAGCACGGCATCGAAGAACGGCGCCAGCGGTTCCGGATTGGCGGTGAGCACCGGTCCACCGCCGAACACGATCGGGTCGTCATCGCCCCGCTCGCAGGCCCAGATCGGGATGCGCTGCTGCTCCAGCAGGTCGAGCAGCACCGGGCCATCCAGCTCCCAGCTCAGCGACAGGCCGAACAGGTCGCAGCGGCGGTGGACGGGGTCACCCCGGTCGGTGAACAGGCGCCGCACGTCCACATCGGGCCGCCTGGCCAGGGTGGCCCACACCACCTGATAGCCCAGGCTGGTGATGCCGACGCTGTAGGTGCTGGGGAAGGCCAGCACCGCGCGCAGGGCCCCGGCCTCCGGCTGGGCGGGTTCGAACAGCAGCGTTTCCTGATGCAGGGTCGACGGGGTGCGTCCGGACCCATCCAGGGTCTCACCCGGACGGATGCCCTGGCGCTACTGGCCCATGAGGGCTGAGAGCGGACCTATCAGCCCGGTGACGGCCGAGGAGGCTTCCCCGCCGCTGGGGCTGCCGCCCACGGTCTTGATCAGCAGCTGGGCCGCCTGGTCGATGGCCGGCCACTTGTCGCCCGCCAGCGGCTGGATGACGGGTGCGGCCTTCTGCCACAGCGCCGGGAAGCCCCCCAGGGTGGTGAGGGCGGCCTGCAGCTTGCCGCCGTTGAGCTGGGCATCCCCCTGCCTGAGCAGATCCAGCACCGGGTTCACGGCCGGGGCCAGCGCGGCCTGCCCGGTCGTGGTGGCGGCCTCCTTCACCGTGTCCTGCACCGTCTGCTTGGCCTGCTGACAGCTGCTGAGCAGCAGACCGCCCGCCAGCGCCCAGGCCATCCCCATGCCCAGCAGGCGGGTCCGGCGCAGGGAGCCGGCCTGATGGCGGGGGGTTGAGCCAACGGCTTCTGCCGCGGCACGTTGGGCCGTCACCATGACCACTCTGCAATGTTCATCACGAACCTATTCAGGTCGAGCCGGTCTGCCCGTCCCCGCCGGGTGTCCGTTGCAGGTTGTGATCCGGCCCCGTCTCCAGGGGCCGGGGCCGCAGTGGGACGGAGTTGAGGCGCAGGCTGCTGCCGGCATCCGGCTCAGCGGGGCCTCCGGGGGATGGGGTCTGCAGCATCAGCCGCTTGAACAGCGACTGGGGGTGCAGCAGCCGGGCCATCACCAGGCTGCCCAGGCAGGCCACCAGCACGGGCCTGAGGATCAGCAGTTCCTTGGTCACCGCGAAGGTCAGGAAGGTGGCACTGATCGGCGCGCGGGCGCAGGCGGCCATGAAGGCCCCCATGCCGGCGAACACCGCGGTGCTGGGAGCGGCGAGACCGAGCTGCTCCAGCGCGGCAGCCGCAGCCAGCCCCAGCGCTCCCCCGAGGGTGAGCATCGGCGCGAACAGTCCGCCGGGCGTGCCCGCCGCTGCTGCCATGCCGGTGGTGAGGAACACCACCAGAAAGATCGCCAGCGCCTTGGCAAGGTCCACATCGCCTTCGGCGATCGCCTGCCGGATGCCGGCGCGGTTGAGAAAGTCCGGCGGCAGCCAGGCATCGACCAGCCCCAGCAGGGTGCCGGTGGCGGTCATCGCCCCGGCCAGGGGAATCCGCCAGCTCTGGCGCAGACGCTGCAGCCCCATCACGTAGCGGCAGTAGAGCTCGGCGGCCATGGCCACCAGGGCTCCCAGCAGGAAGAGCCACAGCAGGTCGATCGGGCGCACGACCACGAAGGCCATCACCTGCCGCTGCAGCTGGAAGATGCTGTCGGAAGCCCCGACGCCCGACTCCGGTTCGAGATTGACCAGCCGGGCCAGCCCGAGCAGGTCGGCCCAGGTGTCGGCCCAGAAGGTGGTGACCAGCACCAGCAGCATCACCACCGGTCGGGCGCCCTGCAGGAGTTCTTCGAGCGCGTAGAGGAAGCCGCCGATCGGCGCCCTGAACACCGCCGCAATGCCGGCGCCGCCCCCGGCGGCCACGATCAGCCGGCGGAAGGCGTTGGGTGCACGCAGCAGCCGGGCCATCTCCCAGCCCACCGAGCTGCCCATCTGCACCGAGGGGCCGGAGGGACCGAGCGGAAAACCACTGCCGATCGCCACGATCCCGGCCACCAGCTTCACGGCCGCCACCTGGAACCCCATCGGAATCGGCTGACGCCGCAGGAACTGCATCACCTGCGGAATCCCCGAGCCCTGGGCGGCCGGGGCCAGCAACTGCACCAGCAACCCCGC
Source organism: Aphanothece stagnina RSMan2012 (assembly GCF_046764815.1). Classification (NCBI taxonomy): domain Bacteria; kingdom Bacillati; phylum Cyanobacteriota; class Cyanophyceae; order Chroococcales; family Aphanothecaceae; genus Aphanothece; species Aphanothece stagnina. The sequence continues at coordinate 6,326 of NZ_JBKOUC010000019.1, read as the reverse complement.
CACCAGGCCGCCACCGCCGCCGATGGCCGGCAGCACCAGCCAGCGGGGGCCCAGCTCCAGCATGTGGATGCGCCAGCGTCCCAGCCCATCGAGGCCACTGCGGAAGACCAGCGCGGCGGTGGCGGCCCCCAGCCCCGTGACGATCAGGGCCAGCACCACCACCAGCCAGCGATGCTCCAGCAGCTGCCGGATGGACGTGCTGCGCACGGGCTCCAGCCGCGGCAGGCGCAGCGCGGTGGTGCCTGCGGGTCGTGGTGTCAGTCGCAGGCGACCCAGCATCGGGCCGTCCCCATCAGACCCCGGCCAGCACTTCAGCCTCCGCCTCGGCGCTCACCACCCGCCCGGAATCCTCGAAGCCCTCGATCTGATCGAAGTTGAGGTAGCGGTACAGCTCGGCTCCGTAGGGGTCAATCTTCTCGGCGGCGATCGCCAGGTACTCCTCCTTGCTGGGGATGCGGCCCAGCTGGGCGCACACCGCCGCCAGTTCGGCGCTGCCCAGGTACACCTGGGCGCCGTTGCCGAGGCGGTTGTTGAAGTTCCGGGTGCTGGTGGAGAACACCGTGGTGTTGTCCTCCACCCGCGCCTGGTTGCCCATGCAGAGCGAGCAGCCGGGCATCTCCATGCGCGATCCGGCAGCTTCGAAGATGGCGTAGTAGCCCTCCTCCTTGAGCTTCTCCTCGTCCATGCGGGTCGGTGGGCACACCCACAGCCGGGCGGCGTTCTCACCCTGGCCCTGCAGCACGTTGGCAGCGGCGCGGTAGTGGCCGATGTTGGTCATGCAGGAGCCGATGAACACCTCATCGATCCGCTCGCCCGCCACGTCACTGAGGGTCTTGACGTTGTCGGGGTCGTTGGGGCAGGCCAGGATCGGCTCGGTGATCGCATCGAGGTCGATCTCGATGATCTCGGCGTACTCGGCGTCGGGGTCGGCCTCCATCAGCTGCGGATCGGCCAGCCAGGCCTCCATCGCCTTGATGCGGCGCGCCAGGGTGCGGGCATCGCCGTAGCCGCGGGCGATCATGTTCTTGAGCAGCGCCACGTTGCTGCGCAGGTATTCGCTCACCGTGTCCACCGAGAGCTTGATCGTGCTGCCGGCACAGGAGCGTTCGGCGGTCGCATCCGTCAGTTCGAAAGCCTGCTCCAGCTTGAGATCGGGCAGGCCCTCGATCTCCATGATCCGGCCGTTGAACACGTTCTTCTTGCCCTCCTTGGCCACGGTGAGCAGCCCCTGCTGGATGGCCACGTAGGGGATGGCGTTGACCACGTCGCGCAGGGTCACGCCCGGCTGCAGCGAGCCGCTGAATTTCACCAGCACCGATTCGGGCATGTCGAGCGGCATGGCGCCGATCGCGGCGGCGAAGGCCACCAGGCCCGAGCCGGCCGGGAAGGAGATGCCGAGGGGGAAGCGGGTGTGGCTGTCGCCGCCGGTGCCCACGGTGTCGGGCAGGAGCATGCGGTTGAGCCAGCTGTGGATGATGCCGTCGCCGGGCCGCAGGGCCACGCCGCCGCGGGAGGCCATGAAGTCGGGCAGCTCGGCGTGGGTCTTGAGATCCACGGGCTTGGGGTAGGCGGCGGTGTGGCAGAAGCTCTGCATCACCAGATCCGCCGAGAAGCCCAGGCAGGCGAGCTCCTTCATCTCATCGCGGGTCATCGGCCCGGTGGTGTCCTGGGAGCCCACGGTGGTCATCAGCGGCTCGCAGCTGGTGCCCGGCCGCAGGCCCGGCAGGCCGCAGGCCTTGCCCACCATCTTCTGGGCCAGGGTGAAACCCTTGCCGGTGTCGGCCGGGGCCGCCGGGCGGATGAACAGCTCGCTGGGGGGCAGCCCCAGCTGGGCGCGCACCTTGTCGGTGAGCGAGCGGCCGATCAGCAGGGGGATGCGGCCGCCGGCCCGCACCTCATCGGTGATCGTGCTGGGTTTGAGCTCGAAGCGGGCCACGATCTCACCGGCGCCGGGCTCACCGGCGGCGCGCTCGATCGTGCCGGCGTAGGGCCGGATCGTGATCACATCGCCGGAGTTCAGCGCGGTGACGTCGCACTCGATCGGCAGGGCGCCGGAGTCCTCGGCGGTGTTGAAGAAGATCGGCGCGATCTTCCCCCCCAGGATCACGCCGCCGCCGCGCTTGTTCGGCACATGGGGGATGTCGGTGCCGGTGTGCCACAGCACCGAGTTGATGGCCGACTTGCGCGAGCTGCCGGTGCCCACCACGTCGCCCACGTAGGCCACGGGATGGCCCTTGGTTTTCAGCTGGGCGATCAGCTCCAGGCCGCCGGGCATGCGGGTCTCCAGCATCGCCGTGGCGTGCAGGGGGATGTCCGGGCGGGTGGTGGCGTGGGTGGCGGGGGAGAGGTCGTCGGTGTTGGTCTCGCCCTCCACCTTGAACACCGTCACGGTGATCGCGGCCGGCAGTTCGGGCTTGGCGGTGAACCACGCCGCAGCGGCCCAGCTGTCCACCACCTGCTTCGCCCAGGGGTTGGTCTCGGCCAGGTCCAGCACGTCGTGGTAGGCGTCGTAGACCAGCAGGGTGCGGCTGAGTCCCTCGGCGGCGGCCCGGGCGATGACGTCGTCGTCGCTGCCGAGCAGCTCGATCAGGGCCCCCACGTTGTAGCCGCCGATCATGGTGGCCAGCAGCTCCACGGCCTGCACCGGGCTCACCAGGGGGCTCGACGCCGTTGTCTTGGCCACGCCGGAGAGCCAGCCGGCCTTCACGTAGGCCGCCTCATCCACCCCCGGGGGGATGCGCTCGCTGAGCAGGTGCAGCAGGAAGGCTTCCTCGCCGGCGGGGGGAGCCTGCAGCAGTTCGGTCAGGGCCTGGGTCTGCTCGGCTGTCAGGGGCAGGGCCGGCACCCCCAGGGCCTCGCGCTCTGCCGCGGCGGAGCGGTAGCGGGTCAGGAAGGTGTCTTCAGCCATGCCCAGCGGGGTCCATCTCTGAACCCATTGTTCTTGGCCGTGATCCCGACTGTTGGTGTGAACAGCTGCAAAAGGCGGCTGTCTAGGGTGGAGAGTCCCGGCACAACGCCAACTTCTGGCCCCTTTCAGCCATGCACGCCACCACCAGTGATCTCCATGTGGTGGAAACCCGCCCGCTGGTGTCTCCGGCCCTGCTGCACCGGGAACTGCCGATCACGGAGCGCACCGCGGACACCGTGCAGCAGGCCCGGGAGCGCATCCAGGCCATCCTCCACGGCCGAGACTCCCGGCTTCTGGTGATCGTCGGGCCCTGTTCGGTCCACGACGTGGCCGCCGCCAAGGATTACGCCGACCGGATCGCCGCGGCCCGCGACCGCCACCGGGGTGAACTGGAGGTGGTGATGCGGGTGTATTTCGAGAAGCCCCGCACGACGGTGGGCTGGAAGGGTCTGATCAACGACCCCCATCTCGACGGCAGCTACGACATCAACACCGGTCTGCGCCTCGCGCGGGAACTGCTTCTCCACGTCGGTGAGCTCGGACTGCCGGCGGCCACCGAACTGCTGGATCCGATCGTGCCCCAGTACATCGCCGATCTGATCACCTGGACCGCCATCGGCGCCCGCACCACCGAGAGCCAGACCCACCGCGAGATGGCCTCGGGGCTCTCGATGCCGATCGGCTTCAAGAACGGTACGGACGGCAGCATCGCCACCGCCATCAACGCCGTCGAGGCCGCGGCCCGCCCCCACCATTTTCTGGGCATCAACCAGGAGGGCTACGCCTCGATCATCACGACCACGGGCAATCCCGACGGCCATCTGGTGCTCAGGGGCGGCAAGGGCGGCACGAACTACCACCCCGAGGCGATCGAGGAGGCCGCCCTGGCCCTCGAGGCCCTGGGTCTGCCCTCCAGGCTGATGGTCGACTGCAGCCACGGCAACTCCAACAAGGACTACCGCCGCCAGGCCGAGGTGGCGGACCAGGTGGCCGCCCAGGTGGCCGCTGGCAGCCGGCACGTGATGGGGGTGATGCTGGAGAGCCACCTGGTGGCCGGGAACCAGAAGATTGCGGCGGATCTCTCCACCCTCACCTACGGCCAGAGCATCACGGACGCCTGCATCGATCTGAGCGCCACCACCGATGTCCTGGAGCGGCTGGCGGCTGCCGTCCGCAGCATCGCCAACCGTCCGCAGCCGGTGGGTGTGGGCTGAAACGGCCAGCCGCTCCTCGCGGCGCGCCTCCAGGTGAGACGCCAGGCTGATGTTCTGGCACTCGAATATCGAGAGTGCTGACTATCCGGTCGGGGCCCACTTCTGCAACAGACTGTTCTTCGTGAACAGCATTTCGTGCGGCTGTGCATAGGGTTTCTGCAGTTCCTCGGGGGCAGTCATGACCTTCCTCCTTCAGTTCTGCGGCCTGACAGATCCTCTGCAGATGTTCTATCTGGAACAGGCGCGCGGCCCGGCCTTCGCCGGTTTCCGGCCCTTCCAGCTGGATGATCTGCTGGGTTGGTCCCAGGCGATCGGCCGCCAGCGGCAGTGGGATGGCGTGGCCATCCACAACGCGGTGATGGAGGCGTGGCTGGAGAAGGCGGAGCTGATTCGCCAGTGGCAGCTGCGGCTTCGGGAGGAACCCGGCGACCGGGTGGTGGTCGCGGGTCTGGGGACGCCCCAGGACTGGGAGCGTCGCTGCGAGGATCTCCTCGAGGCCTAGCGGCACCCCTCGCGGCGCCCTAACCCAGCCTCTGCCACAGCCAGGCCACCCCGAGGGGGACCGTGAGGTTGTCCACGCCCACCAGCGCGACCTGCTCCAGCAGGGTCGCCGCCGCCGCCATGGCCACCACCGCGCCAGGACCGGGACCTCCCACCGTCGCGCTCAGGATGCCGAGCACCGTGACACTGGCGAGCCCCATCACAGCCGTGCCGGCCACGGAGCGGCGCTGGCCCAGCACCTTCCAGCTCGGCGACGGCCAGAGGGGGCCCAGCAGTCCCGCCAGCCCATCCCCCAGGGCCATCACCAGCACGCCGGCGGCCACCGGGGCCGGCTGGTCAGGCCAGAACCACCACAGCAACAGGGTGATCGACGCCCCGTAGGCGACGGTGCCGTAGCTGTGGCGCCCCACATCCTCCACCGCCGGCAGCAGCCGGGTGCGGTGGTTCAGGGCAGCCAGCACCGTGACAAGGGCGGCAGCCGGCAGGGCCACCCCGCGATCAATGCCCAGGCCCCAGGCCATCGGGATGACCAGGCCTGTGCCGATGTGCACCAGTTTGCGACTCCATTCCCGCTGCGCCTGGGCCAGCTCCCCGTTCCAGCGACGGCGCACCAGCACGGCAGCGGCGCTGAGGACGGCCAGCCATCCGGCCACCGCCAGCACGGCGACCAGCTGATGCTGCCAGTCGGTCACCCGGCGCCTCCGCTCAGGCGGCCTGCTGGTAGTTGCTCATCAGGCGCAGCTTCATGATCGCCTTGGCTTCCAGCTGGCGCACCCGCTCGCGGGAGACGTTGATCAGCCGACCGATCTCGGCCAGGGTCAGCGGCTCGGATCCTTCCAGCCCGAAACGCAGCCGGATGATCGTCTGCTCACGCTCGTTCAGCTGGGACAGCCAGGCACCGAGGTGTTCCTTCTGGATGTGGCGGTCCATGGAGTCGAAATGCTCGTTGCTGGCCGGATCGGCGATCAGCTCTCCCAGGGTGCTGCGGTCCTCCTCGCCCCGGGCATGGGCATCGAGCGAGGCACAGGGAGCACTCTGGGCCATCAGCTCCTCGAGTTCCTCCGGGCGCATGTCCATGGCATGGGACAGCTCCAGCCGGTTGGGCTGCCGGCCCAGCCGATGGGAGAGCTCCCGCGTGACGCGGCGCATCTTGGAGAGCTTTTCACTGATGTGGATCGGAAGCCGGATGGTGCGGGCGCTGTTGTCGATGGCCCGGGTCATCCCCTGGCGGATCCACCAGTAGGCATAGGTGGAGAACTTGTAGCCCATCGCCGGATCGAACTTGTCGACGGCGCGCTCCAGACCGATCGCCCCTTCCTGCACCAGGTCCAGCAATTCCAGGCCCTGGTTCTGATATTTCTTGGCCACACTCACGACCAGGCGGAGGTTGGCGGCCATCATGCGGTCGCGTGCCCTCTGGGCCATGCGTAACTGTCGCTTGTGCTTCGGGGTCAGCTCATCAACTGGTACGGACTGGAGGCGTTTTCCGGCCTGAACGTGATGGGCGAGCTCGATCTCTTCGGCCGGTGTGAGCAGTGGCACACGGCCGATGTTGCTGAGATACCAGCCGATGGAATCGGCACTCAGGCGGCCGGACGAACGGGGTCCTGTCGCACGTGTAGCCTGGCCTGTCGCAGTTAGAGATTGGGCCGACTTCTTGACGTCAACCAAGGTGACGCGAGAAGCGGATTGCGTAGGCGTCC
>NZ_JBKOUC010000018.1:0-68564 GCF_046764815.1 Aphanothece stagnina RSMan2012 | reverse complement strand
AGCGGCAGGTGAGCCAACTGATGGGCGGCTGATGCGGCTGCTGCTCGACACCCAGATCATGCTCTGGTGGTTGCTGGGTGATCCGCGGCTGCGGCCAGCCATCCGGGACCGGCTGGCCTCCAGCGCCTGTGTGGTGTCGGTCGCCAGCATCTGGGAAGTGGCGATCAAGCACCGGCTCGGCAAGCTGCCGGTGGCACCCACCCTGTTTCGCGACCAGTGCCTCGCCGCCGGGGCGACGATCCTGCCCGTGCTGGAGGCACACGTGATCGAGACCGCCCAGCTGCCGGCGCTGCACGACGATCCCTTCGATCGCCTGCTGATCGCCCAGGCGCGCGTGGAGGGCTTGATGGCCGTTTCCGCCGACGCCCGCTGGCCCGGCTACCCCGTGTCGCTGCAGCGGGTGTGATCGCCACCCTCCGGGGCCGTATTGACGATCCGGCCGACCCAGTTCTGGAGTGGGCCGAGGTGCGTGATGCGCTGCTCGCTGCGGTATCGCGTTGTCTACGAATGGCAGCAACAGGAGCTGGTCGCTCTGGTGGTGCGAGTCGGCCACCGCCACGACGTCTACCGCTGAACGGCGATCGCCCCCACTCCCAACGCGCCCTACCCTGAAACCCCAAGCGCGCCTGTGCCACCGCTGGTGACAAACCACCACTAAGCCATGGCCTTGGGGCAACCTCAAGCCAAACCCGAGCGCCTGCGCACGTCCCTGATCAGCCAGGTGGGCAGCCAGGTGTTCAGGCTGGCTGTGTCGATCGGCATTGGCGGCTGGACGGCGCGCTACCTGGGGCCGGAACAGCTCGGCACCCTCAGCTATGTGGCCGCACTGGTGGGCGTGCTCAGCCCGCTGGGGAGCCTGGGCGTGAAGGGCAGCCTGGCGATCCTGCTGTGTGAGGAACCGCCACGACCCGGTCTGGTGGCCACAGCCTTCTGGATCGAACTGGTGGGCACTGCTGTCATTGCCCTGGTGCTGGTGCCATTTGCCTGGGCGGCGCGAGATCCGGTGCTGGCCGGGCTGATGGGCCTGGCGGTGCTGGGGAATCTGTTCAGCTCCGCAGAGGTGTTTGAGGTGGAGCTGCTGAACCGGCAGCAAGGCACCCGCGTCGCAAAAGCAAGGCTGGCAGAGACCGTAGCCGGAGCAGGAGCTTCCATTGTTGCGTTGCTGAGCCGAGCTCCGCTGGTTGCATTTGGAGGTGTGCAGACCGTGGCGATGGTGGCACAAGCTGTTGTTCTTACTGGATTCGCTAACGGCTACAGACTCTCTACTACCTTGCGCGAGGTGTCATGGCCTACAGCACACGTTTTACTGAAACGAGGCTGGCCATTGCTCCTGGCCGGGCTGTCGGTAATGCTTTACGTCAAGAGCGACCAAGTCATGCTGGAATGGCTGCGTGGTCCTGAAGACGTAGGGCAGTACTCAGTAGCCGTAAAGGCAGCCGAGAGTCTTTACTTCCTGCCAGTCATCCTCACCGCAACTTTTCTACCAAGGATTGGTCGTGGCAGTGGGGATTTTCACACGAGTTCAGCACTTAGAAGACTGTACAGAAGTGCATGGACCTTGGGTGTGGGCATGGCGCTTACCACAAGTGAAGTCTTGTCTCCCCTTATTCCGGTTGTCTTTGGTTCAGAGTTTCATGCAGCCCAGGATGCGATGATTTGGTTGGGGCTCGCTTCATTCGCCGTATCAACAGGCACTGCAAGCTCATCCTGGCTTCAGAGAGCAGGGCTGGAAAAGGTTTCAGCAGCTAGAACTGCAGCTGGATGCGTAGCAAATATACTCTTGAATTTGACACTGATCCCCAGATACGGCTTCCATGGAGCAGCCATTGCCACTTGTATCTCTTATGGGTTGGCAACCTTTGCAGTGATGGCAGTATGGTCTGAAGAAACAAGGGCAAACGTCTTGAAGCTTGCCTTTCCCTTCCAGCTTGGAGGCCAAGACGACAGGTGATCACGGCATTCCTTGACCTCTATGCCTCTATTTTTGGCAGACCATGGTTGGCGAAATTCAACAAAGCACTTGTCTTAGCCGGCCTGAGAGGGCTGGGAATTCTAAACTATCGGAATTTCGAGATATCAGGAGAAAAGGGGTTTGCCCAATCAGTTCTGAATACTTACAAAAGAAGAAGGCTGGCAGGTCTATCCACAGCAGACGCAGTCGTCTTCGACATCGGGGCCAACATAGGCAACTGGGCACTGATGGTCGAGAGCCTCAAGAGCAAAGTAGCCTATCGGCTCTTTGCCTTTGAACCCTCTCCGGAAACCTTCACGACACTTGCGGCACGAGTACAGGAGATTCCAGCAATAAGACCGTTCAACATTGGATTATCCAGTCGGCGAGGGACTGCAAGGTTGCATGATTATGCAGAGTCAGCGCATGGGTCAACCCACGCCTCTCTTGAAGACGGCGTCATTACTGAAGTACACAGGCAGGAGGAAAGGACGTTTGATGTGAAGGTGACAACTGGAGATGAATTCTGCAGGGAACAGAGAGTCACCTTTATTGATCTGTTGAAAGTGGACGTCGAGGGTCACGAGCTAAAGGTCCTCCAAGGATTTCAAGCAATGATTGCCTCCGGCAGAATAGGAGCTATTCAGTTCGAGTTTAACGAGACTATGATTCCAAGTCGCACATTTTTGAATGATTTCAGCTCCATTCTCAACAACTACAACTTGTTTAGAATACTGCCCAAAGGAGGCCTCCTGGCAATTCGCGATGACGAGCTTCCAATTTTTCGCTACCAGAACATTGCCGCCATTCTAAAAAGTGATGAAAGCCATAGCAAGGTCTAAGCCTGACGCATGAATGCAAAGCGGCCAAGGCACAACAGCTTTCCCGGGTTAATCATCACAGTGAAGAAAATTGCGAAAACACTCTATCTGAGTATAAAATCAGTTCAGACAAGAATAAAGGTAGTTTTCATCCTCAGAAACGAAGCCCCACTTCGGCTAGAAATTGGTGCAGGCAGTAAGCGAGGAGCAGGAGACTGGATAACACTGGACCGTACTTTAGGCTGTGATTTGACATGGGATTTACGAGCAAGCGTGCCATTCCCAAACAACTCACTGGACAGCATCTACAGCTCACATGTCTTAGAACACATTCCCTTCGAGGATTTGTGCAGGCTTCTGAGAAAATGCCATGCTGCCCTGAAGCCTGGCGGCGATTTCTCCGTATGCGTTCCGAATGCTCGCCGCTACATGCAAGCCTACCTTGCCGGGAAAAACCTATTGGAAGATGAGAAAGTGTACACCCCAGGTCTCAGCAAAACGGGCAGCCTCATCGATCAAGTGAATTACATTGCATACATGGGAAGGGGCGAACATGCCTACATGTTCGACGAAGAGAATCTCATTAATATCATGAGAAACGCCGGCTTTAGAAGATGCAGGCTCCGCGATTTTCAGCCTGGGTTGGACATGCAATCGAGGCGAGTAGGATCCATCTATGCTATTGGATACAAGGAGGGGTCTCAAACCTAAGGCACACCTCGGTGCATCGGCGTCTCTCGAGTTGATCAGTCTGTGGCAATCCTGACCCCCCAATGCCACGCGGAGTCTGTCTACCCATACGGCTCACGGTCCCCCTCGCGCATGGCCCCAGCCACTCCCCCCTGCTCCTGATCGCCTGGCGGCGCCATCCGATCCGTTGCGACCGCCCGGTTGTTCGTCGCCTGCGACGGTCCCAATCCCGAACGCCCAGGCGAAGCGGAGCAGGTGGAAGAGAGCATTATCCTCGACGACGACTACGTCCCCCATCCCGGCGACTTCCCCTGCTGAACAAAACTGCTGGAGCACTGTCGCGTCGACCCGCGGGTTGGGCGGACCGCTCCTGAAGCGGGAAAGCGGCATCCACCTGGTTTCCGTCTTACGTTGGGGCCATGGAGCTCACAACGGACTACCCAAAGTACCAGGACGTCATCCCCAAGCGGATGCGCGAGCAGTTCGGCCTGGCTCCAGGCCAGCTGCTGCAGGTGCTGGCGCTGCCGGGGCAAATCGAGCTGGTGCCAAACCAGCCCCCCTGCTGCGTTACGGGGGTTTCTTGGTGGCGACAACACCTTCCAGCGCGAACCCGACCGCCTGTGAATCCGCAAAGAGCCGTGGTGGACTCGTCAGGTTGGATCGATGTGGTCACCAACGGCCCACTGGCTGATCGATTTCTTGCGGTGCTTGAGGCCGCAGCAAGCCTGATGGTGCCTGCCATCAGCATCGTGGCCACCGCTCGTGCTCATCAGGCCGGGCTGTCCACGATGGATGCCGATTTCAAGGATCTGCACGAAGTGGACCTGATGACGCGCAGTTGACAGATGGCTTTTACTGCCACCCCCGCCGACACCCCCCTGCTCCTGATCGCCTGGCGCCGCCCCCACACCCTGCAGCAGGTGATCGACGCCATCCGGCCTGTCGCCCCGAGCCGTCTGTTCGTCGCCTGCGACGGCCCCAACCCCGATCGGCCCGGCGAAGTGGAGAAGGTGGCTGCAACCAGGGCCGTGATCGAGAACGAGATCGACTGGCCCTGCCAGATCGAAAGCCTCTATTCCGACACCAACCAGGGCTGCCGACTCGGCGTCAGCCGCGCCATCAGCTGGTTCTTTGAGCAGGTGGAGGAGGGCATCATCCTGGAGGACGACTGCGTTCCCCATCCCGACTTCTTCCCGTACTGCACGGAGCTGTTGGCCCGCTACCGCCACGACACGCGGGTGTGGTGCATCAGCGGGAACAACTTTCAGAACGGCCACTGGCGTGGCGATGGCAGCTACTACTTCAGCCGCTACAACCACTGCTGGGGCTGGGCCACCTGGCGCCGCTGCTGGCACCACTACGACGCCGATCTGCGCCAATGGCCAGCTCTGAAGGCATCCGGCCTGCTCGGATCCATCTTTGAAAATCCCCGGGAGGCCCGCTACTGGGCACGCATCTGGGACCGGCTGCTCCAGGAAGGCAAGCCGGACTCATGGGCATACCGATGGACCTTCACCTGCCTTGTGAATGGAGGGTTGACTGCCTTGCCCAACCAAAACCTGGCGAGCAATGTGGGATTCGATCAAGAAGCCTCGCACACAAAGAACTCAACTCTACAGATACCAATTAGCGAAGGCATTCAGCGCCTTATACATCCAAGCCTGATCCTGCGGGATGCAATGGCTGACGCCTATACATTCTCGACCATATTTGAGTCAACCCTCAAGGCAAAGCTTCTCGCGAAAATCAACCGCCTCGTCTTGATACTGGGTCAGTTCCATTTCAACCGCAGAGAAGCGAATCTAACGCCCCCTTTTGCCAATAGCGCCAGGAGGACAAGACTTTACAGCCCCTATTGGATTCCAAGAAAAAACATTGAAGAGGCCATTGCGCCTCTTCAATCTCTAATTCATGGAAACGTGCTTGATTTCGGCTGTGGCTCAATGCCCTACAGGGAGAGCTTTCGCCATGCCTCTACATACACAGGACTTGAGTACGACAGATCTCTTCCCAATGGGAAGACAACCAGGAGAGGAGCCATCTACTTCTACGACGGAAACAGAATCCCCTTTGAGAATCAATCATTTGATTCGATCGTGTCTTTCCAGGTTTTTGAGCACGTAAGAAACCTAAAAGAGACGATTCTCGAGCTGAAACGGGTGGCAAAGCCAGGCTCAGTCTTCTTGTTTACAGCCCCATTGCTGTGGCCAGAGCATGAAACGCCTCATGACTATCGCAGATTCACCAGATGGGGCTATGAGCTTCTCTGTGGTGAGTGCGGCCTAAATGTTACGCACATTCAACCGCTGGGGAATATTTATGATGTTCTTGTTGTTTTCTTCTTAGACTACGTAAGCACCCATCAGTCATCGTTGATTCGCTCCCTCGCCCCCCTACTGGCCCTGCCATTCAACCTGCTTACCGTTCTGCTGGCACGCATGGACAAATGGGCGACAAGGCGCAATCGCTTTGGCTACTTGGATGCGCTGGTGGTATGTTCGATACCCGAATGACAATCTAATCGAAACAAGCAGCTTGACAGCATTGAGGAGCATGCTTTTCAAATTAACAGCCAGAGCGTGATTGAGTTAAACAACTATTCCTTGACGCCCAAGGAGCGCTCAGCCTTGGAGCAGATGCTACTTACGTGTGGCAGCAGCCCGAGGCTTGACCAGATATGGAGAATCATGGACACGGCATGGAAGATATGTGGCTGTGATCAGCAGCATTATGCGCCTGCACTATATAGAGATTTTTACAGCCACCCTGTCTGGCTTCTGAATGGCATTTACGTCGAACAGGATCCAGTATCCATGGGCCATCGGCGATCGATCGCCAACGGAGTGGCCTCACTTGGTCCAAGGCAGATTCTTGATTTCGGCGGTGGTTTTGGCACCCTGGCCAGGCTGATAGCGGATCGCCTTCCTTGCTCGCACGTCTCCATCTGCGATCCGTTCCCTCCAGCGCATGGCTTGGAAGCCTGCAAAGCGTATCCAAACATTACTTTCGTCCATACGCTCACGTCTCACCGATTCGACGCCTTGGTCTGCACCGATGTACTCGAGCATGTGCACGACCCTATCAGCTTACTTGAAGAGATGATTGTAGCGGTGAAGCCAGGTGGGCATCTCTTCATTGCCAACTGCTTTCAACCTGTGATCCTCTGCCATCTACCCTGCACGTTTCACCTACGCTATTTCTTCAGCTGGTGCGCCGAACCACTGGGCCTGCAACAGATCGGGCGATGCCAAGGCAGCCACGCCTGGATCTATCAACGACGCTCTGACGGAGCTATCAACCGACGAAAAGCACGGTTCCGAGAGACCGTGGCAAAAGCCCTGCATCCGCTCCTCAACGGCCTTGCGATACCGGCTCGTCCACTTCTTCGAGGGATCAGAGCCCTGCTCAGGATCGGTGCAGTGAGTTGAACATCTGCCACGTCTCCTTCTCTGATCAAAAGGGTGGCGCTGCCCGCGCTGCCTTTCGAATCCACGCCTCGCTTCAGGGAGGGAGCGCTATTCACGTGACCAGCTCGATGCGGGTCAGCCGTAAGCAGGGTGATGAGCCCTCCATTCACGGACCCAACGGGAAGAAGGCAGCACTCCCCCTGGCCCGCAGCGCACTCGGTGACCTTCTCCCAGCCCTGCAGCGCACCTCCAACCCGGTGCTCCATTCCCTTTCCTGGCTCCCCTGCTCGCTCGACCGGGAACTCAACGCCAGCGACGCCGATCTGCTGCACCTGCACTGGGTGCAGGGGGAGATGCTCTCGATCGAGGCCATCGGCCGGCTGCGCAAGCCCGTGGTGTGGACCCTCCACGACTGCTGGGCCTTCAGCGGCAGTGAGCATTACCCCAATGACCCCGATGATCTGCGCTACCAGCAGGGCTACCACCGCCACAACCGGCCGCCCGGCCATGGCGGCCTGGATCTCGACCGCTGGTGCTGGCAGCGCAAGCGCCGGCACTGGCGCCGCCCCATCCAGCTCGTGAGCCCCAGCCGCTGGCTGGCCGGTTGCGTGCAGCGCTCAGCGCTGCTGGCCCACTGGCCACTGCGGGTGATTCCCTACCCCCTGCCAACGAACGTCTACCAGCCCTGGCCCCAGGCGCTGGCGCGCAAGCTGTTCGGACTGCCGGAAGAAGGGCCATTGCTGCTGTTCGGAGCCATCGGCGGAAGCCGCGACCCGCGCAAGGGCTGGGATCTGCTCGAAGCCGCCCTCCGCCAGCTCGCCCCCACCTTGCCTGCCCTCCAGGCCGTGGTGTTCGGCCAGGCCGAGCCGCTCGATCCACCACGGCTCGGCCTGCCGGTTCACTACGTGGGCGCCCTGCACGACGACCAGACCCTGGCGCTGCTCTACTCCGCCGCCGATGTGATGGTGGTGCCCTCCCGCATGGACAACCTGCCCCAGACCGCCATCGAAGCCCAAAGCTGCGGCGTGCCCGTTGTGGCCTTCAACGCCACCGGCCTGCCCGACGTGGTGGAGCACCAGCGCTCCGGCTACCTCGCCACCCCTTACGACCCTGCCGACCTCGCCCATGGCATCGGCTGGGTGCTGGAGGACTCCGAGCGGCGGGCCGCACTGGGCCTCCAGGCCCGCCAGCGAGCCGAACGACTCTGGAATCCCGGCCGCATCGCCGGGCTCTACGCCGAGCTCTACGAAGAGGTGCTGAACAGTGCACCCAGCCGAACCCGATGACGGCAGCAGCCCAGCCCGAGGTGAGCATCATCGTGCTCACCCGCAACAACCCCCGGGAGCTGGAGGACACCCTCGCCTCGATCCGCAGCCAGCAGGTGTCAGCAAGCCTGCAGGTGGTGGTGGTAGATGGCAGTGATGTGCCCGTGCCCCCGGAAGCGGTGGCGCCCTTCGAGCTGGTGCGCGATCACCCGGCCCGCGGCATCTTCCCGGCCATGAACCTCGGCCTCGCCCACAGCCGCGGCCACTGGGTGCAGTTCCTCAATTCCGGCGACAACTGGCTCCATCCCCACGCCCTTCAGCGCCTTCTGGATCACGCCCAGGCGCACTGCAGGCGCACCGGCACCGCTCCAAGGGTGGTGTTGGGCCAGGCCCGCATCTGCCCCGTACCGCCCAGCCGCTGCCCGCCATGGCTGGTGCCGGATCCGGCGGTGCGCAGCCTGCGCCGCTGGCTGTGGTTCTACCTGCCCAACCACCAGAGCCTGTTGGTGGAGGGCGACTGGGCGCGTGCCCACCCCTACCGCCTCGACGCGCCCCAGGGCGCCTGTCGCGGCTGGATGGCCGCAGCCTTCGCCGACCTCAGCCGCGTGGCCTACCTGCCCGAGCCGGTGGTGGCCTACAACCTCGGCGGCGTGTCCAGCCAGCTGCCTACCTGGGCTGTGCTGCAGCTGCGGCTGCGCGAACCCACCCGGAACTTGCCGGCCAAGGCGGCTGAGATCATCAAGTTCGGCCTGCGACCCTTCGCCCGCTATTACCCCCGCCTGATGGCCCTGCGCTCCCGCCTGGTGGGCTGGCTGGTTTGAGTCCCCTACGCCACCAACCCCAACCGCCCACCGCTGTAACCGCCCTGCTCGCGCACATCCGAGCACCAGCCCTGGTGCTCCAGATACCAGCGCACCGTGACCTCCAGCCCCTGCTCGAAGGCATGGCGCGGCTGCCAGCCCAGCTCACTGCTGATGCGGGCTGGATCGATGGCGTAGCGGCGGTCGTGGCCGGGGCGGTCGGTGACGCGGTTGATCAGCGCGGCATGGGGCGCACCGCCCGGGCGCAGCTGATCAAGCAGGGCGCAGATCGCCTCCACAACCTGCTTGTTGGTGCGCTCGCCGTGCCCCCCCACGCAGTAGCTGCGGCCCAGCTGGCCCTGGTTGGCCGCCAGCAGCAGCGCGTCCACGTGGTCTTCGACGTACAGCCAGTCGCGCACGTTGGCGCCGTCGCCATAGAGGGGGATCGGCTCACCAGCGGCGGCCTTGAGGATCACCACCGGGATCAGCTTCTCGGGAAACTGCCAGGGGCCGTAGTTGTTGGAGCAGTTGGTGAGCACCACCGGCAGGCCGTAGGTGTGGTGCCAGGCGCTCACCAGGTGGTCGCTGGCCGCCTTGCTGGCTGAGTAGGGGGAGCGGGGGTCGTAAGGGGTGGTTTCCGAGAAGCGGCCCGTGTCGCCCAGCGAGCCGAACACCTCGTCGGTGCTGATGTGGTGGAAGCGGAAAGCATCCCGGCGCTCCTCGCTCAGCCCCTCGTGGTGGGTCCGCACCGCCTGCAGCAGGTGGAAGGTGCCGGTCACGTTGCTGGCGATGAAGGCGCCGGGGCCCTCGATCGAGCGGTCCACATGGCTCTCGGCCGCCAGGTGCATCACCAGATCCGGGTCGGCCTGGCGCACGGCGGCGGTGGTGGCCTCCGCATCGGTGAGGTCCACCCGCAGCAGCTGGTGACGCTCAGCCGCCTTGGGCAGTGCCTCGATGCTGGTGAGGTCGCTGGCGTAGCCGCACTTGTCGAGGTTGAACACCGTGGCCGTGCTCTCGGCCAGCAGCCGCCGCACCACCGCGCCGCCGATGAAGCCGGCCCCACCGGTGACGAGCACCCGCCTGCGGGAACCGAGCAGGGCAGGCAGATCGATCACGGCGGCAGGCTCCGTTCTGGTGAGGCACGGGGCTGCAAGCTACCAGTACCGCCGGCCGCCGCTCCGAACCGGCGGACTGCTGCAGAAGTTCGGGACGAAACCGCCAGGATTGGCTTGATCCAGACAGCAACT
Organism: Aphanothece stagnina RSMan2012; assembly: GCF_046764815.1. Classification (NCBI taxonomy): domain Bacteria; kingdom Bacillati; phylum Cyanobacteriota; class Cyanophyceae; order Chroococcales; family Aphanothecaceae; genus Aphanothece; species Aphanothece stagnina. Next base: position 58,383 of record NZ_JBKOUC010000018.1, on the reverse strand, counting down.
ACTACGGAGACGATGTGCACCGATCTCTCCGACGAGTCCGATCACAAGAGTGATGGTGGTGGCGGCAGTACTGGCGCTGTCGCCGGGTTCCGTCCATTCGGCACAGGGAACAACACACCGGTGAGCAACGCGCTCATCGACCAGCTGCGGAATCAGGAAGGTGTTTGATGCACCACCTGCTCGTGGGCAGCGGACGGGATCAGCCCCCCAGCCGCCCCAGCACCTGCCGCAACGCCGCGCGCCAGTGGAGGGGCTCCAGGTCCAGCGCCGCGCGGCTGGCGGTGCAGTCGAGCAGGGAGTAGCTGGGGCGCCGGGCCGGGGTGGGGTAGTCAGTGGTGGTGATGGGTTTGACGCGAGCCTGACGCTGCAGCAGGCCCAGCTCCTGGCCCAGCTCGCCGATCGCCACGGCGAAGTCGTACCAGCTGGCGGCGCCGGCATCGCTCCAGTGCAGCACCGGCGGCAGGGGCTCCCCAGCGCCGGCTGCCGCCGCCTCGGCGCACGCGATCAGCCGCCAGCAGGCCGCCGCCAGGGTGGGGGTGCTGGTGGGACAACCCACCTGGTCAGCCACCACGCCGATCTCCTCTTTCTCGCCGTGCAGGCGCAGCATCGTGAGGCAGAAGTTGCGGCCCACCGGGCCGTACACCCAGCTGGTGCGCAGCACCTGGGCCCGCCCCTCCGCCGCCAGGGGGCTGGCCAGCACCGCTTCCTCGCCGGCCGCCTTGGTGGCGCCGTACACCCCCAGGGGGCTGCGGGGTTGGCCCGTGCCGTACGGGGTGCCCTGGTGGCCGTCGAACACGAAGTCGGTGCTCAGGTGCAGCAGGCGGCCGCCGGTGTCGGCCAGGGCCGCGGCCAGGGCCGCCGGGGCTGCGCCATTGACGGCCTGGGCCAGCTCGGGCTCGCTCTCGGCCCGGTCCACCGCGGTGTAGGCGCCGGCGTTGAGCACCCAATCGGGCCGCCGCTCCAGCACCAGCTGCCGGCAGGCCTGCGCATCGGCCAGATCCAGCTCGGCGCGGCCCGTGGCGATCAGCCTCACCCCCTCGGGGCACCGGGCCACCAGCTCCTGGCCCAGCTGCCCGCCGGCGCCGGTGAGCAGCACCGTGAGAGGAGGGCCGCCGCTCATGCGAACAGGTCCGCGTCCGCCAGGGCCGGTGCCACGCCGTCCTTGGCGCTGAGCAGGGGCTGGCCATCGGGCAGGCCCTCCCGGGGCCAGGCGATGCCGATCTGCGGGTCATCCCAGCGGATGCCCCGCTCGCACTCCCTGCTCCAGAAGTCGGTGGTCTTGTAGAGCACCTCCGCCTCGGGGCTCAGGGTGAGGAAGCCGTGGGCGAAGCCGGCCGGCACCCAGAGCTGCTGCTTGCTCTCGGCGCTCAGCACCACCCCGGCCCACTGGCCGAACGTGGGGGAGCTGCGGCGGATGTCCACCGCCACGTCGAAGATCTCGCCCACCAGGCAGCGCACCAGCTTGCCCTGGGGGTGGGGCGGCCGTTGGTAGTGCAGGCCCCGCAGCACCCCCTGCACCGAGCGGGAGTGGTTGTCCTGCACGAAGGCCGTGGGGCCGGCGGCGGCGTCGAAGGTGGCCTGGTTCCAGCTCTCGAAGAAGAAGCCACGGTCGTCGCCGAACACCCGTGGGGTCAGCAGCAGAACGCCCTCCAGCACAGCCCCCTGGGCCGTGCGCAGTTGCTCAGCCTGCATCGGTTCGCTCCAGCAACTGCAGCAGATACTCGCCGTAACCACTCTTGCGCAAGGGGGCGGCGAGGGCCTCCAGCTGGGCCGCGTCGATCCAGCCCATGCGCCAGGCCACCTCCTCGGGACAACCCACCTTCAGCCCCTGGCGGTGTTCCAGGGTGCGGATGTAGCTGGCCGCCTCGTGCAGCGAATCGCAGGTGCCCGTGTCGAGCCAGGCCATGCCGCGGCCCATCAGCTCCACCCGCAGCAGCCCCTCCTCCAGGTACTGGCGGTTGAGGTCGGTGATCTCCAGCTCGCCGCGGGGCGAGGGCACCACCCGCCGCGCCCGCTCGACCACGCTGTCGTCGTAGAAGTACAGGCCCGTGACGGCAAAGCGACTCTTCGGTCTGGCGGGTTTCTCCTCGATGCTCAGCACCCGCCCCCGGGGATCAAAGGCCACCACCCCATAGCGCTCCGGATCCCGCACGGGATAGGCGAACACCGTGGCGCCGTCCCCGCGGCCATTGCAGCCCTGCAGCTGCGGGCTGAGGTCATGGCCGTGGAAGAGGTTGTCACCCAGCACCAGCGCCGCCGGCGCCCCGGCCAGAAAGGCCTCCCCGATCAGGAACGCCTGGGCCAGGCCATCGGGGCTGGGCTGCACGGCGTAGTGGATCTCCATCCCCCAGCGGGCCCCATCCCCCAGCAGCCGCTCGAAGGCCGGCTGGTCGCCGGGGGTGGTGATGATCAGCACCTCGCGGATCCCCGCCAGCATCAGCGTGCTGAGCGGGTAGTAGACCATCGGCTTGTCGAACACCGGCAGGAGCTGCTTGCTCACCCCAACCGTGATCGGGTGGAGCCGGGTGCCACTGCCGCCCGCCAGGATGATGCCCTTGTGCTTCGGGTTCAAGGCTGCTGGGTGGCTGGGAGGATGTTCCCATGGTCGCGATCCAGCTGCTTCGCCACGCCCCCGGCGCCCCCGGCCTGCGCTGGCTGGGCCTGGGGCCGGGCCTGCGTCCCACCCGTGGCCTGCTGAAGCTGCGGCGCCTGTTTGACCATCACGCCTTCTGGGCACAGGACCGCAGCTACGCCAAGCTGCGCCGCCTGCTGGCCGGCAGCCCGGTGGTGGTGAGCCTCTGGCGAGGCAAGCGGCTGGTGGGCTTCGGGCGGGCCAGCAGCGATGGGGCCTGCCGTGCCGTGCTCTGGGATGTGGTCGTTGCCGGTGACCTGCAGGGCCGGGGACTGGGCCGCCAGGTGGTGGAGGGCTTGCTCAGCGACCCGCGGCTCCAGCAGGTGGAGCGGGTGTACCTGATGACCACGAACAGCGCCGGGTTCTACAGCCAGCTGGGGTTCGCGCCGGCGGGCAGCCAGCACCTCCTGGTGAAGCAGCGCCCTTAATCGGCCCCCCTAGCCGGCCAGCGCCGCCATCAGGCTGCCCATCTCCAGGGCCTGCAGGCCGTAGCTCCAGCCCAGGTTGCTCTTGATGCCGGCCCGCTCGAGGGCCTGCTGCATCGTGTCGGTGGTCAGGACCCCGAAGATGACCGGCACCCCGGTCTGGCGGCTGACCGCGGCCACCCCCTTGCTGACCTCGGAGACGACGACGTCGAAGTGGGGCGTGTCACCCCGGATCACCGCTCCCAGGGTGATCACCACCTGGTAGCGACCGCTGGCCGCCAGGGTCTGGGCCACCAGCGGGATTTCAAAGCTGCCGGGCACCCAGGCCACATCCAGCTGGGGACTGCTGGCGGAGGTGTCGATGCCGTGGCGGCCGAGGCAATCCAGGCAACCGCTGAGCAGCTTGGCAGTCACCAGGTCGTTGAACCGCGCCACCACCACGGCGATGCGCAGGCCATCGGCGCCGATGAAGCGCCCTTCGAAAATCGCCACAGGCTCCCGCCACCACGGTGGCGCCGCAAGGTGGGTTCAGCCTAGAAGTCGCCGGCGAAGCCCCCGGATTGAACCTCGGATCCGCCCGGAGGCTCGAGCCAGCCCACAGCGACGCTGTCCTCAGACGACGAAGAAGCTCATCCCCCAGTTGACCAGCACCAGGGCCACCCAGGCGATGCCCCCCAGCAGGATCAGCCGGTTGGAGCGGCCACTGTCCTCGCTGCTGGCGTAGAGCACGGGAACGGCCACGATCAGGGCGAACGACATCACCACCAGGGCCAGAACGGTGAGCGTGTTGAGGATCTGCATGGATCAGCGGCGTCGCCGGGCCGGTCAGTGCCGGGATTCTCACACGCGACACCGGCGCCGCCGGGAGCCCGGGGCTGGATCCTTCACAAGTTGTCGGGGAGGTCACGGACGATCGGCCTACGATCTCCCCCCGTCCCCTGCGAGCAGCCGTGGCCGCGGAAGCCGACCTCCAGCTTTCGCTCGCGCCTGAGCTGGCCCTGCAGGGCTCCCTGTTCGGCGAGCCGGCCTGCGAAGACCAGGTCCCGGAGCAGCCCGCGCGGGCAGCGGCCCCAGCCTCGGCGGCAGCGGACGATCCCGTGGCGGACGCGGCAGCCCGCCCCCGCCGGCGCCGGCAGGGGCCCGGCACCAGGCCAACCCCCGGGGCCGCCGGCGAGGCCGCCACCGATCCCCCAGGCGAGCCCGCTGGCGACAGCGGGACCGAAGCGGACACCGACCTGCCGCCCTGGCACCATCACAGCCTGGTGGAGCCCGCCCAGCTCACCCCGATGCTGCGCCACTACGTGGAGCTCAAGCGGGCCCGCCCCGAGCACGTGCTGCTCTACCGCCTGGGCGACTTCTTCGAGTGCTTCTTCGAAGACGCCATCACCCTCTCGCGCCTGCTCGAACTCACCCTGACCGGCAAGGAGGCGGGGAAGGCCTTCGGCCGGGTGCCGATGGCCGGCATTCCCCACCACGCCGCTGAGCGCTACTGCGCCGACCTGGTGCGCCGCGGCCTGAGCGTGGCCCTCTGCGACCAGCTGGAGACCACCCCCGCCAAGGGGGAGCTGCTCCGGCGGGACATCACCCGGATCCTGACCCCCGGCACGGTGCTGGAGGAGGGGATGCTCGCCGCCCGCCGCAACAACTGGCTCTGCGCGGTGGTGGTGGAGCCGGAGGGGAGCGGCGCCCGCTGGGGCCTGGCGGTGGCCGATGTCAGCACCGGCGAGTTCCGCCTCACCGAACGGGCGGGCAGCGACACCCTCCACCAGGAACTGCTGCAGGTGGAGGCCGCCGAGGTGCTCTGGCCCGGCGAACGGGGGCAGGCAGCCGCCGCCCCCAGCTGGTGCCCCGAGGGCCTGCCCCTCACCCCCCTGCCCCGGACCCCCTTCGAGGCCCCGGAAGCCTCCGTCACCCTGCGGCGGCGGTTCGGCCTGGCCAGCCTCGATGGGCTCGGCCTGGGCGAGCGGCCCCTGGCCCTGCGGGCCGCCGGGGGGCTCGTGGCCTACCTCGACGGCACCCAGGGCAACACGGCGGGGGGCGGCGTTGCGGCGGGCAGCGTTGCGGCGGGCGGCGTCGTGCCCCTCGATGTCCCCACCTGCTGGCATGCCGGGGACAGCCTGGTGCTGGATGCGGCCACCCGGCGCAACCTCGAGCTCACCCGCACCCAGCTGGGCGGCAGCTTCCATGGCTCGCTGCTGTGGGCCCTGGACCGGACCCACACGGCCATGGGAGGCCGGTGCCTGCGCCGCTGGCTGGAGGCCCCCCTGGTGGATCTGGCCGGCATCGAGGCCCGCCAGGAGGCCGTCGCGGCGCTGGTGCACGATCGCCGCCTGCGGCTGGCCCTGCGCCGGCTGCTGCGGCCGATGGGCGATCTGGAACGGCTGGCCGGCCGGGCCGGGGCCGGCAGTGCCTCGGCCCGCGACCTGGTGGCGCTGGCCGACGGGCTCGAACGCCTGCCCCAGCTGGCCGACCTGCTGCAGCCCTGCGGCGCGGCGGCGCTGCAGGGCCTGGCGAGGCCGTGGCCCGAACTGGAGGCCCTGGCGGCCGAGCTGCGCCACCTGCTGCTCGAATCCCCCCCCCTCTCGCTGACGGAGGGGGGCCTGATCCACGACGGCGTCGATCCCCTGCTGGACGGCCTGCGCAACCAGCTCGACGACCAGGACGCCTGGCTGGCGCGCCAGGAGGCCGCGGAGCGGGCCGCCAGCGGCATCGCCAGCCTGAGGCTCCAGTACCACCGCACCTTCGGCTATTTCCTGGCGGTGAGCAGAGCCCGGGCCGCCGCGGTGCCGGACCACTGGATCCGCCGCCAGACCCTGGCCAACGAGGAGCGGTTCGTCACCCCGGAACTGAAGGGGCGCGAGGGCCAGATCCAGCAGCTGCGGGCCCGCACCGCCCAGCGGGAGTACGAGTTCTTCTGCGCGCTGCGCCGTCGGGTCGGGGAGCAGGCCCCGGCGATCCGGCAGGCGGCACGGCTGGTGGCCGAGCTCGATGCCCTCGCCTCCCTCGCCGAGGTGGCCGCCACCGGCGGCTACTGCCGCCCCACCATGACCGAGGGCAGGGAGCTGCAGATCGAGGCGGGGCGCCATCCGGTGGTGGAACAGCTGCTGGTGGAGGAACCCTTCACCCCCAACGGCATCGCCCTGGGGCGGGAGCCGGACCATCCGCCCATCGGCGACCGCCAAGCCGGCGGCGATGGCCCCCCGGACCTGCTGATCCTCACCGGCCCCAATGCCAGCGGCAAGAGCTGCTACCTGCGCCAGACCGGCCTGCTGCAGCTGATGGCCCAGATGGGCAGCTGGATTCCGGCCCGCTCGGCCCGCCTGGGCATCGCCGATCGGATCTTTACCCGGGTCGGCGCCGGCGACGACCTGGCCGCCGGCCAGTCCACCTTCATGGTGGAGATGGCCGAGACGGCCAACATCCTCCACCACGCCACCGCCCGCTCCCTGGTGCTGCTGGATGAGATCGGCCGGGGCACAGCCACCTTCGATGGCCTCTCGATCGCCTGGGCGGTGGCCGAGGAGCTCGCCCAGGGCATCGGCGCCCGCAGTGTCTTTGCAACCCATTACCACGAGCTCAACGAGCTGGCCGAGCTGCTGCCCAACGTGGCCAATGCCCAGGTGCTGGTGGAGGAGACCGGCAGCGATCTGCGCTTCCTGCACCGCGTCGTGCCGGGCGGTGCCAGCCGCAGCTACGGCATCGAGGCGGCCCGGCTGGCCGGGGTGCCGGCCTCGGTGCTGCTGCGCGCCCGGCAGGTGCTGAGCCGCATCGAGGCCAACAGCCAGGTGCGGGTGGGTCAGGACGCCGCCTGAAGCCAGCCGGCCCGCAGCAGGGCGTTGCAGGCCGCGGCCACGAGAGCGGCACCGCCCTTCGACCCCTCCAGCCGCACCTGGGCCAGGCCGCTCGCCGCCAGCTTGCGCTTGCTCTCCGCCACCCCCACGAAGCCCACGGGCATGCCGATCACCAGGGCCGGCGCCGGCACCGCACCGCTGGCCACCCGCTCCAGCAGCCGCTCCAGGGCCGTGGGGGCACTGCCCACCAGCACCACCAGGCCGCCCCCCAGCTCCGCCAGGGCGCGCTCCATGCCCACCGCGGTGCGGGTGGATGCCGCCGGGGCCTGGGGTGGTGCCCAGGCGAGCACACAGTGCACCGGGTTGGCGAAGGTGCGCGCCGCCATCGGCGCCACGGCCGCCGCGGCCATGGCCGTGTCGGTGAGGATCGGCGCCCCCGCCGCCAGGGCCGCCAGCGCGGCCCCGCAGGCCCCCGGGGAGAAGCGCAGATCCGGCGCGATCGTCAGATCACCGCTGCTGTGGATGCAGCGCTCGAGCACATCGCGCTCGAGGGGAGTGAGCTCCTCGGCCCCGCCCCGGGCCTCCAGCTGGGCCCGGATCCGACGGATGCTCTCGGTGAAGATGGGGTGATCGATGGGGTGGGATCGGCGGGCTGAGGCCGGCAGCGTGCCCCAACCCTGCCGCGTTGGCCAGACTCCAGCCATGCCGATCCACCTGCTCTGGGGCGATGACGAGGCGGCCCGCGGCCGGGCCGTCACCAGCCTGATCGCGGACCTGATCGATCCGGCCTGGGCCACCGTGAACCTCAGCCGCCTCGACGGCAACGAACCCGCCCAGGCCGCCCAGGCCCTGGAGGAGGCCCGCACTCCGCCCTTCGGCGCGGGGGCCCGGCTGGTGGTGCTGCAGCGCAGCCCCTTCTGCAACCAGTGCCCCGCCGACCTGGCCGACCAGCTGGAGGCCACCCTGCCGCTGATCCCCGAGCAGTGCCATCTGCTGCTGGTGAACGCCGCCAAGCCGGACGGGCGGCTGCGCACCACCAAGACCCTGCAGAAGCTGGTGAAGGCCGGCGAGGCCGTGGAGCGCAGCTTCCCGTTGCCGGCGATCTGGGACGGCGCCGGCCAGCTCGAGCTGGTGACTCGCACGGCGCGGGAGCTCGGCCTGGGCCTGGAGCCCGGCGCCGCCGAGGCCCTCAGCGAGGCGGTCGGCAGCGACAGCGCCCGAATCGCCAGCGAACTGGAGAAACTGAGCCTCTACAGCGGTCAGGGCGGCGGCCCGATCGGCCTGGCGGCGGTGCAGGCGCTGGTGGGCGGTCACAGCACCAGTGCCCTGGCCGTGGGGGAGGCTCTGCTGGCCGGACAGCCCGCCGAGGCCATCGCCCTCACCGATGCGCTGCTGGAGGCCGGGGAGCCGGCCCTGCGCATCGTGGCCTCCCTCACCAGCCAGATCCGCGGCTGGCTGTGGGTGGCCCTGCTCGACCAGCGGGGCGAGCAGGACGTGAGCGTCATCGCCAAGGCGGCCGGCATCGGCAACCCGAAGCGCATCTACGTGATGCGCAAACAGATCCGCGGTCAGGGCGGGGGCCGGTTCCTGGCCCTGCTGGGCCAGCTGCTGGAGGTGGAGGCGGCGCTCAAGCGGGGCGCCGATGCCGGCGACGCCTTCCGGGACGGCTTTCTGCTCGCCCCCGCCCTGCAGGGCAACGGCCGATAATCACCCGTTCCGATCACGCCGGATCCCGCACCCATGGCCCTGCTGGTTCAGAAATTCGGGGGCACCTCGGTCGCCGACGTGGCGCGCATCCAGGCGGTCGCCCGCCGGGTCGCGGCCAGCCGCGAGGAAGGCCACGAGCTGGTGGTGGTGGTCTCGGCCATGGGCCACACCACCGACGAACTGACCGGCCTGGCCCGGGCCATCTCAGCCGAGCCTCCCCAGCGGGAGATGGACATGCTGCTGGCCACGGGCGAGCAGGTGTCGATCGCGCTGCTGTCGATGGCCCTCCATGCCGAGGGCGTGCCGGCCGTGTCGATGACGGGCACCCAGGCGGGCATCGTCACCGAGTCGGCCCACGGCCGGGCCCGCATCCTCGAGATCCGCACCGAGCGCCTGCGCCGCCTGCTCGACGACGGCCATGTGGTGGTGGTGGCGGGCTTCCAGGGCACCAGCAGCGGCCAGGCCGGCACCCCGGAGATCACCACCCTGGGGCGCGGCGGCTCCGACACCTCCGCGGTGGCGCTGGCCGCGGCCCTCGGTGCCGAGGCCTGCGAGATCTACACCGATGTGCCCGGCGTGCTCACCACCGACCCGCGCAAGGTCGCCGATGCCCAGCTGATGGAGCAGGTGAGCTGTGACGAGATGCTGGAGCTGGCCAGCCTGGGCGCGGCGGTGCTGCATCCCCGGGCGGTGGAGATCGCCCGCAACTACGGCGTGCCGCTGGTGGTGCGCTCCAGCTGGAGTGACGCCCCCGGCACCCGGCTCACCAGCGGCAACCCCCGGCCGATCGGCCATGAAGGCCTGGAGCTGGGCAAACCGGTGGATGGTGCCGATCTGGAGAGCCGGCAGGGGGTGGTGGCCCTCTCCCACGTGCCGGACCGTCCAGGCGTGGCCGCCCAGCTGTTCGAGGCGCTCGGCGCCGCGGGCCTGAACGTGGACCTGATCGTGCAGGCCACCCACGAGGGCCGTGCCCAGGGGGCCTCCAGCCAGGTTGCCTACACGAACGACATCGCCTTCACCCTGGCGGAGGACGATCTGGACCAGGCCCAGCTGGTGTGCCGCGAGGTGCTGGCGGGTCTGGGCGCCGAGCTGGGGGAGGGAGGGGCCCAGCTGTGCGGCGAGCGCGGCATGGCCAAGCTCAGCATCTCCGGTGCCGGGATCATGGGCCGCCCGGGGGTGGCGGCGCGGCTGTTCGACACCCTGGCCCGCTATGGCATCAACCTCCGCCTGATCGCCACCAGCGAGGTGAAGGTCAGCTGCCTGGTGGCCGGCGACCAGGGGGCCCGCGCCCTGCGGGCGGCCGCCGAGGCCTTCGAGCTGGGCGACGGCCAGCTGCGCCACGATCCCCAGCCCTGCCGGCTGGGCGACCCGGCCGTGCGCGGCGTCGCCCTCGACCGGGATCAGGCCCAGGTGGCGGTCCGCCAGGTGCCGGACCGCCCCGGCACCGCGGCCGCCGTCTGCCGGGCCCTGGCCGATGCCGGCATCAGCCTGGACACCATCGTCCAGTCGGAACGCACCCACGGCAGCGGCAGCCAGCTGAGCCGGGACATGAGCTTCACGCTCAAACGGGACGACCGCCGCCATGCCGAGGCGGCCCTCGCCCCGCTGCTGCGCCTCTGGCCGGGCTCCCGCTTCGAGGAGGGGCCCGCCATCGCCCGGGTCAGCGCCGTGGGGGCCGGCATGCCCTGCACGCCGGGCACGGCGGCGCGGATGTTCCGCTGTCTGGCGGAGGCCGGGATCAACATCGAGATGATCGCCACCAGCGAGATCCGCACCAGCTGCGTGGTGGCCGAGGCCGACGGGGTGCGCGCCCTTCAGGCGGTGCATGCCAGCTTCGGCCTGGGGGGGACGGCCCTGCACCGGGCCGAAGGCAGCGAGGCCCCGGTGTAGCCCCCCGTTCAGGTGAGGCGCTCAGTGCTTGCCCACCAGTTTCTGCCGCAGCCCCTTGATCTTGTCCCTCAGGTTGGCCGCCTCCTCGAACTCGAGGTTCTTCGCGGCCGCCTTCATCCGCTCTTCCAGCTGCTGGATCAGCTCCGGCAGCGAATCCAGCGGCACGGCATTGTGTTCAGCCTCCTCGGTGGCCTGTTCGAGCTGCTCGTCGTTGAGCCGGCGCGACACCTCCAGAAAAGCCAGGATCGCATTGCCCGCCCGTTTGCCGGCCGCCGTGGGGGTGATGCCGTGCTGCTCGTTGTAGGTCTGCTGGATGGCACGGCGGCGCTCGGTTTCCGAGATGGCCCTGGCCATCGAATCGGTGAGGTTGTCGGCGTAGAGCAGGGCCACCCCCTCCACATGGCGGGCGGCACGGCCGATGGTCTGGATCAGGGAGCGCTCGGCCCGCAGGAAGCCCTCCTTGTCGGCATCGAGGATCGCCACCAGTGACACCTCGGGCAGGTCGAGGCCCTCCCGCAGCAGGTTCACCCCCACCAGCACGTCGTACTCGCCGTTGCGCAGGTCCTGAATGATCTCGATCCGCTCGATCGAGTGGATCTCCGAGTGCAGATAGCGCACCCGCACACCGTTCTCGGCCAGATAATCCGTGAGATCCTCGGCCATGCGCTTGGTGAGGGTGGTGACCAGCACCCGCTCCTGCTTCTCGGCCCGCAGCCGGATCTCGCCGAGCAGGTCGTCCACCTGCCCCTCGGTGGGGCGCACCTCCACCACCGGATCGAGCACGCCGGTGGGCCGGATCACCTGCTCCACCACCTGGCCGTGGCTCTGGCCCAGCTCCCAGGCACCGGGCGTGGCGCTCACGAAGATCGTCTGCCGCGCCTTCTCCCAGAACTCCTCCCCCTTGAGCGGCCGGTTGTCCGCCGCCGAAGGCAGGCGAAAGCCGTGCTCGATCAGCACCTGCTTGCGGCTCTGATCGCCGTTGTACATGGCCTGGAGCTGGGAGCAGGTGACGTGGCTCTCATCCACCACCAGCAGCCAGTCGTCGGGGAAATAGTCGATCAGGCACTCAGGTGGCGTGCCGGCCTGGCGTCCGGCCAGGTGGCGGGCGTAGTTCTCCACGCCGTTGCAATAGCCCACCTGCTCCAGCATCTCCAGGTCGTAGGTGGTGCGCTGCTCCAGCCGCTGGGCCTCCAGCAGCCGGCCCTGGCCGTTCAGCAGCTCCAGCCGCTCGCGCAGTTCGGCGCGGATCGCCTGGATCGCCTCCTGCAGGCGCTCCTTGGGGGTGACGAAGTGCTTGGCCGGGTAGATGTTGATGGTCTCGAGGCTCTGCAGGATCTCGCCGGTGGTGGGATCCACGTAGCGGATCGCCTCCACCTCATCGCCGAACAGCTCGATCCGCACCAGCCGGTCCTCGTAGGCCGGGCCGATCTCGAGCACATCGCCGCGCACCCGGAAGCGGCCACGGGAGATCTCCACGTCGTTGCGGGAGTACTGGTTGTTCACCAGCTCCCGCAGGGAGCCGCGCAGGTTGAGCGTTTCGCCCACCTGGAAGGTCACGGCGGCCTTGAGGTATTCGCTGGGGATACCCAGGCCGTAGATGCAGCTGATCGAGGCCACCACGATCACATCGCGCCGCTCGAACAGCGAGCGCGTCGCCGAGTGGCGCAGCATGTCGATCTCCTCGTTGATCGACGCCGTCTTGGCGATGTACGTGTCACTGACGGGCACGTAGGCCTCAGGCTGGTAATAGTCGTAGTACGAGATGAAGTACTCGACGGCATTGTTCGGGAAGAATTCCCGCAGCTCGTTGCACAACTGGGCCGCCAGCGTCTTGTTGTGCGCCAGCACCAGCGTGGGCCGGCTGGTGCTGGCGATCACGTTGGCGATGGTGAAGGTCTTGCCGGTGCCGGTGGCCCCCAGCAGCGTCTGGTAGCGCTCGCCGCGCTGCACCCCCGCCACAAGCCCGGCGATGGCGGTCGGTTGATCGCCCTTGGGCTGGTAGGGGGCGTGCAGCTGGAAGGGAACCATGGCCATGGCGCCCATTGTGGGGAGTCCCGGCCATCCCCTGCGGTGACCAGCGTGGCGGATGGCCCGACCTGATGGCCCGACCTGCTGACGCCGCTGCTGAGGGCGCTGCTGACGACGATCAGGCGACCGGCAGCAGGCTCACCAGCGCCGAAGCCCGCGTGAAGTCCACGTCCAGACCCAGCATCCGCAGGATCAGCGCGGAGAGCACCGCGTACACGATCGCCCCCAGGATGGCGCTCACCAGACCCTGCCGGAGCCGGAACCCCTGGATCAGCCAGGCCGCCAGCGCGAACAGGACCACCGTGATCAGCCAGTTGAACAGCAGACTCACCGGGCTGATCAGCCCTCCCAGGCTGGTGACGGCCCAGACGGGACCGAACACCAGTTTCAGGGGCAGGATCAGCAGCGTGCCCAGCAGCCCGATGACCACGGCGGCCAGCAGTGCAATCGGGAAGCTGTCGATCTCAACCCCAAGCGGCAGCCAGGCGACGATCAGCAACACGACCGCCCGGATGGGCCACTGCAGCAGCCAGACAAGAGAACCCATGACAGGTCTGAAGGAGACCTCCGCAACGTAGGCATGGGTTCCGCGGCTGGCCGGCGGTTGTGACACACGGCCTCACCGGGTCCGGGCCGGACCGGTGGGGCACTGGCGAGGGACGCTCAGACCGTCACCCCGGCCCCCACCGGAGCCAGGGCCTGGCGCAGGCCGCGCACCACGGCCAGCATGGCCAGCTCGTCGTCGAGCCGATTCACGGCGGAACCCACGCCCACGCCGGCGGCACCCGCGGCGATCGCCAGCGGCAGGGTGACGGCCGAGAGGCCGGAGGCGCAGAGCACGGGCACGTCGTCCGGACGGCCGGCGGCGGCCAGGGCGCGGCTGATGGCATGGGCGGCGGCCAGGGTGGGCGCCGCCTTCTCGATCAGGCCCAGGGTGCCGGCGCTGAAGGGCTTGGCGCTGGTGCCGCCCTCGGTCTGGATCAGATCGGCGCCCGCGGCCACCAGATCCACGGCCAGCTGCTCCTGCTCGTCGAGGGGCAGCACGTGGGGCACGGTGACGCTGAGCACCACCTCGGGCAGCAGCTCGCGGCTGCGGCGGGTGATGGCCAGCACCTCGGCGGCATCGAAGACGCGGCCGAGGGGATAGAAGGCGTCGTAGTTGCCGATCTCCACCAGGGTGGCCCCGGCCGCCACCGCGGCGGGGAAGAGGTCCGGATCCACGGCGGAGACGCAGATCGGCAGCCCGGAGACGGCGGCGGCACGGCGCACCAGCTCCGGATCACAGGCGATGTCGATCAGATCGGCCCCGCCCAGGCCGGCGGCCCGGCTGATGCGCTCGACAGCGGCGGCGTCGAAGTTGGTCAGCCCCGCGATCACCTTCAGCAGACGACGCTCGAGCAGGGCACGACGCAGCTGGGCGGGCAGGTGATCGAGGCGGGACATGCCGAAGGGGCGCACAGTGGGGCGATTCTCCCACCCGAAGCCCCATCGTTTCGGTTGTCTGCCCCACCGCCGCCACCCCCATCAACGCCCTCCCCCGCAGCGCCGGCTGACTGGGGGGCGGATCACCTGCATCTGCATCGCCTGCTGCGGCGGCAACCGGACCTGCTGCCAGCCGGCAGCCCCCTGCTGCTGGCGGTCTCCGGGGGACAGGACTCCATGGCCCTGGTGGGGCTGCTCAGCGGGCTGCGGCGGCTGCATGGCTGGACGCTGCACCTGTGGCACGGCGACCACCGCTGGCGAGCGGAGTCTGAGCAACAGGCGCGCGAGCTGGAGGCCTGGGCCGGGCAACGGGGCCTGCCGATCAGCGTGGACACCTGGCAGGACGCCCCCGACGGCGGCCCCCGCGAAGCGCCGGCGCGGCAGTGGCGTTACGACCGGCTGCGCGCCTTGGCCTCGGACCTGCAGGTCGCACGGGTGGTCACCGGTCACACCGCCAGCGACCGGGCCGAAACCCTCCTGCTCAACCTGGCCCGCGGCAGCCACCGCCGCGGCCTGGCCAGCCTGCGACGCCGGCGACCGTTGAGCGGAGGGATCGCCCTGGTGCGGCCCCTGCTGGGTATCCGGCGCCGCGACACGGCCCGGATCTGCCGCGAGCTGGGGCTGCCGGTCTGGCCGGATCCCAGCAACCATGACCCCCGCTTCAGCCGCAACCGTGTACGGGGCGAGGTGCTGCCGGTGCTCGAAGCCCTCCACCCCGGGGCGGAAGGGCGGCTCGCCGAGCTCGCGGAGCAGCTGGCCGAGGAGGAGGATGCCGCGGGGGAACTGCTGGATCTGGCCCTGGCACCCCTGATCGCGCGCGGCCCGGGGGAGATCGGGGATCAAGCCCTGCGCCGTCGGCCCCTGACCCGGCTGGAGCGGGCCAACCAGCGGCTCCTGCTGCAGCACTGGCTGGAGGCGCGAACCGGACGACGGCTGAGCCGCCGCGGGCTGGACAGCCTGCTGGACCGGCTGGCACCGGCGCGGGGCCCGGGCCAGGCGGACCTGGCCGGTGGCTGGCGTCTGCACTGGCTACGCACCACACTGTGGCTCAGCCACGATGCCGATCGGCCGCCCGATGACCGCCACCCCTGAGTCCCTCCGCCAGCGTTACGCCGCCATCGAGCTGGTCTACAGCGAGCGGCAATGGCCGCAGGTGGAATCCCTCAGCCACGCCCTGCTGGTCGATCTGCCCGACGATCCGGCCGACCCCCTGCGCCAGCGGGTGGTGCTCCTGCTTGGCCATACCCGCCTGTACGGCATGGGGGATGTGGCCACGGCACGGCGCCACTACGAAGCGGTGCTGAAGAACGGCGCCGAGCCCACCCTGCGCCAGATCGCCGAGCAGGGGTTGGAGCAGTGCGCCGAGGTGGCCCGTCAGCAGGAGAGCGGCGGAAACCCCACCCCGCCGGCCGAAGGCCAGCTGTTCCCCTTCAGTGCCAAGCCCGGCGCCGGGCCGAGCCAGGAGGGCGGGGAGCCGGCCATGCCCTGGCTGCAGGCCGCCGCCGCGGGCAGCGGGTCAGGAACGGCCCTCGACCCCCTGGCCGTGGAGATCATCGACGAACCCGAGCAGATCGACGTGGCGCTGGCGGATCCCCAGCGCCGGGAGGAGTTGGAACTGAAGGAACTGGCCGCGCTGGAGCCCTCGGAAGGAGTGCTCCAGACCCTGCGGCGGCGGGACCCCGAGGAGGAACAGGAGCTCGCCCGGGGTCTGCTGCGCGTGGTGCTGCGCTGAGGGAAGCTGGCTGAAGTGACCCTCAGCGGGCCGCGGCTGAACGGCGACGACGGGTCCGGCCGGCGATCTCCGGCTCGGGAGCCGGGGCCACCAGGGCCGGGGCCGGCGCCGGAGCTGCTCCCGCCGCAGCCGGGGAGGGGCTGGCCGCCACGGCCGCCACCTCGCGACGCGGTGCCCTGTCGCCACGCTCGCGGTCACCGCGCTCCCGGTCACCACGCTCCCGATCGCGGCCATCACGGCCACCGCGGCCGCGGGGTGCGGGCCGGCTGTCCGGTTCGGCATCGGCGCGGCCCTTGTAGGCGGGAGTGCCGGCGGGCGCCGGCTGCACCAGACAGATGATCAGGGGCTCCACCTGCAGTTCGCGCCGCAGACGGCGCTGCAGACCCAGCTCCACCTCGCGCTGCACGCCCACCCAGTCCACATCCGGGGCCTTGCCACCGGTGTTGCGGCTGAGCTGGCTCCAGCGGTTCTCGAGCACCCAGGTGATCTCGCGCTCGGCCCAGAGGCTGAGCTTGCGGGCATCCGCGGTGGTGACCACCCCGCGCAGATTCACCCGCGGCGGCGCCGCCATCACCCCGTCGGTGCTGATCACGGCCAGCAGGGTGATCACCCCGTCTTCGGCCAGCTGCTGGCGCTCCTTGAGCACCCGTGCGTCCACGATGCCGTTGCGGGACGCATCCAGCAGTTCGATGCCGGCCTTCACCGGATCCCCCCTGCGGATCGAATCAGGCGTGAGTTCCACCACATCGCCGTTGTCGATGATCAGCGTGTTCTCGGGCGGAATGCCCATCGACATGCCGGTCTTGGAGTGGGCCACCAGCATGCGGTGCTCGCCGTGCACGGGCACGAAGAACTTCGGCTTGGTGAGGGCCAGCATCAGTTTCTGGTCCTCCTGGAAGCCGTGGCCGGACACGTGGATGCCCTCACCCTTGCCGTAGACCACCTTGGCGCCCAGCATCATCAGCCGGTCGATGGTGTTCACCACGGAGATGGTGTTGCCGGGAATCGGGCTGGCCGAGAAGATGATCGTGTCGGTGGATTTCACCTGCACCTGGGGGTGCTCGCCGCGGGAGATGCGGCTCAGTGCCGCAAGGGGCTCGCCCTGGCTGCCGGTCATCAGCAACAGCGTCTCACGGTCCGGCAGATCGCGGATCTGCTTGATCGGCACGAACAGATCATCGGGGGCACGCATGTAGCCCAGCTCGCGAGCCTTGGCGATCACGTTGAGCATGGAGCGACCCAGCAGGCCCACCTTGCGGCCATTCTTCATCGCCAATTCCAGAATCATCGCCACGCGATGGATCGAGCTGGCGAAGGTGGTGATGATCACGCGCCCTTCGGCCTGAGCGATGTGCTGGTCGAGTTTCGGGAACACCGAGCGCTCGGGGGGGCAGAAGCCGGGCACTTCCGCATTGGTGGAATCACTGAACAGGCAGAGCACGCCCTGATCGCCGTAATGGGCGAGCCGAGCCATGTCGAAGTACTCGCCATCGACCGGCGTGTGGTCGAACTTGAAATCGCCGGTGAAGATCACCGTGCCCACCGGCGTGGTGATGGCCAGCGAGAAG
This sequence comes from Aphanothece stagnina RSMan2012, assembly GCF_046764815.1. Taxonomy (NCBI): domain Bacteria; kingdom Bacillati; phylum Cyanobacteriota; class Cyanophyceae; order Chroococcales; family Aphanothecaceae; genus Aphanothece; species Aphanothece stagnina. The sequence goes on along the minus strand of NZ_JBKOUC010000018.1, from coordinate 41,128 downwards.
CTGTCGGCCATCGAGTGGGTGTTGCGGATGAACTCCACGGAAAAATGCTGGCCGACCTTGACCACATCCCGCGGGGCCACCGTCTGGAGGATGGTCCGGTCCATCACACCAGCTTCTTCCATCTTGCCGGTGAGCATGGAGAGCGCCAGGCGCGGTCCATGGATCACAGGGATGTTGAAGTTCTTGAGGTGGTGGGCAATGCCGCCGATGTGATCTTCGTGACCGTGGGTCACGATCATGCCGCGGATGCGCTTCTGGTTTTCCTTCAGATAGCTGGTGTCCGGCATCACCACGTTGACCCCGTGCATGCCATCACTGGGGAAGGCCAGACCGGCATCCACCAGCATGATGTCGTCGCCGTACTCGAAGACGCAGGTGTTCTTGCCGATCTCGTGCAGGCCACCGAGGGGAATCACCCGGAGGGCCTGGGGCTTGGTGCTGGCGCCATGGCCGTTGGAACTTGACATGTAGGAACGTCGAAGAATTGAGGGATGGATTGGAACAGGGTGCTGACGACCGGTCAGCGAATCAGCCTTGGCGTCAGGTAGGACGCAGGGCAGCGAGGGTTTCGGAGAGGCGTCGTTTCACGTCGTCGTTGGCGGAGAGAAGGGGAAGTCTTGGGGCACCCACCGGCCAGCCGCTCAGTTCGAGGGCCGCTTTCACCGGCACGGGGTTGGTGGTGCAGAACAGGGCCCGACAGAGGGGCAGGAGCTGCTCATGCTGGGCGAGGGCCGCCGCCAGATCGCCCTCCAGGAAGGCCTGCACCAGGCGACTGATCTGGGGACCCGCCACATGGCTGGCGACACTCACCACCCCCACGGCCCCGACGGCCAGCATCGGCAGCGTGAGGGCATCGTCACCCGAGTAGATGGCGAGCCGATCGCCACAGACCAGGCGCAGGGCACTCACCTCGTCGGTCGAGCCGCTGGCGGCCTTGAACGCCACCACATTGGGGAGGTCGAGCAGTCGCGCGGTGGTCTCCGGGGCCAGGCTGGTCCCCGTGCGGCCGGGGATGTTGTAGAGCATCAGCGGCAGCTCAGGAGCGGCCTGGGCGACGGCCCGGAAATGGGCTTCCAGGCCGTCCTGGGGCGGCTTGTTGTAGTAGGGCACCACCACCAGGGCCCCATCGGCCCCGAGGGCGGCGGCCTGCTGGGTGGCCTCGACGGCCTCGGCGGTGCAGTTGCTGCCACTCCCGGCGACGAGCCGGGCCCGACCACCGACCGCCTCCTGCACGGCCGCGAAGAGGTCGTGCTGCTCCTGCCAGCTGAGGGTGGGGGATTCACCCGTGGTACCACAGAGGACCAGCCCGTCGGAACCGTGGCTGACCAGGTGATCCGCCAGGCGGGCCGCCAGGGCCAGGTCGACCCGACCATCGGCCTGGAACGGCGTGACCATGGCGGTCACGACCCGGCCGAACGGGGCGTGATCCCAGGGGGGACGACCGACGACGCCGCTCAACGGTCACCTCCCTGGCTGGGGCCCTGCAGCAGCAGCTCGGCGATCTGGATCGCATTGAGGGCGGCGCCCTTGCGGATCTGGTCTCCGCAGAGCCACAGCTCAAGACCGTTGGGATCGCTGAGATCCTGGCGGATGCGTCCCACCGCCACGGGGTCCCGACCCGTCACGTCGGTGGGCATGGGGAAGCGGTTGGACTCGAAGTTCTCGAGCAGCTCGACCCCGGGGGCCGCGCCCAGCAGGGCCCGGGCCTCAGCGACGGGGAAGGGCTCGTCGAAGCTGATGTTCACGGCCTCGGAGTGGGCCCGCAGCACCGGCACCCGCACGCAGGTGGCGGAGAGACGCAGATCGGGAATCCCCATGATCTTGCGGGTCTCGTTGAGCATCTTCAGCTCTTCCTCGCAGTAGCCGTTGGGCTGCAGCGGCGAATTGTGGAGAAAGAGGTTGAAGGCGAGGGAATGGGGCAGCACCTCGCTCACCGGCTCACCGCCCTCCAGCACGGTGCGGCTGAGCTGACGCAGCTCCTCCATGGCCCGCGCCCCGGCCCCGCTGGCCGACTGGTAGGTGCTCACCACCACCCGGCGGATCGGTCGGCGGGCATGGAGGGGTGCCAGGGCCAGGGTGAGCAGGATCGTGGTGCAGTTCGGGTTGGCGATGATGCCCTGGTGGGTCAACGCCGCCTCGGGGTTCACTTCCGGCACCACCAGAGGCACGGCGGGATCCATGCGGAAGGCACTGGAGTTGTCCACCACCACGGCACCCGCCGCGGCGGCCACCGGCGCCCACTGGCGCGACACCGAGCCGCCGGCCGAGGCCAGCACCAGATCCACCCCTTCGAAGATGGCTTCGCTGACGGGCTGGATCATCAGCGACTGGTTCTGCCAGTCGAGTGGATGGCCGGCCGAGCGGGGCGAGGCCAGCGGAATCAGCTCGCCGACGGGAAAGTGCCGCTCTGCGAGCAGTTGCAGCAGTTCCTGACCCACGGCGCCGGTGGCTCCGAGGATGGCGACCCGCAGCGGACGCTGGGGCAGGGTGATGGGCGCGGTAGAGGCGGTGGCGTCGGGAGAGGTCTGGGCGGCGGTCAAGGGTGGGAGAAAGGGTTGTCGAAAACTTGGCACCGATCCCGGCTGGCTACCCACGCCAGACGAGCTGCGGGAAGGCTGCTCAGGCCACGGTCAGCGGCGCCCACACGGTCAGCCGCGTCCGGATGAGCCAGGACCCGCTGATCCAGGGCGCGGATCTCAGGAATACGGGTCTTAAGGCTCGGGGAAGTCCCGAACCGGCCACGCAGGGGCTCAGGGGAGAGGGCAGGGCGGTGGAACCGGAGGCTGGCGGGGCTATCGCCTTCGTCGTGCATGGAGCGAACAATACTGGGGCCCGTCCCGGTTCGGCCACTTTCTTAGGATCGGGGGCTGCATCGAGCCGCCATGAGTCCTGCCGCCGCCGCCAACCAGTCCCAGAGCAGCCCCTCGGAGCTGACGGTGACCGCCAGCCCGCGTCCTGGCAGCCGGGTGGCCCTGGAGGTGGCCATCCCCGGCGGCCGCAGCCAGGCGAGCTTTGACGCGGCCGTAGAGAAGCTCAGCCGCAGCATCAAGCTGCCGGGGTTCCGCAAGGGCAAGGTGCCCCGCCCGGTGCTGCTCCAGCAGATCGGCCCCCTCCGCATCCGCGCCACCGCCCTCGAGGACCTGGTGGATGCCGCCTTCCGCGACGCCCTGGCGATCGAGACCGTCTCCCCCATCAGCCGCCCCGAACTGAGCGAGAGCTTCGAGGTGGTGCTGGAGCGGTTCCAACCCGGCAGCGACCTGCACTTCACCCTGGAACTCGACGTCGAACCGACGCCCAGCCTGCGCAAGACCCGCGGTCTGAAGGCCGAGGCTGAGGTGATCAGCTACGACCCTGCCCGGGTCGACGAGCTGATCGAACAGTCCCGCAAACAGCTGGCCACCCTGGTGCCCGTGGAAGGACGGCCCGCCGAGGCTGGCGATGTGGCTGTGCTCAGCTTCAGCGGGATCTATGCCGACACCGAGGAGCCGATCAGCGGTGGCAGCAGTGACGCCACGGAGGTGGAACTGGAGGAGGGCCGCATGATCCCAGGCTTCGTCGAGGGGGTGATCGGCATGGCGGTGGGCGACACCCGAACGGTGGACTGCCAGTTCCCCGAGAGCTATGCCCAGGAGGACGCCGCCGGGCGGGAGGCCCGCTTCACGATCACGCTGAAGGACCTCAAGACCCGGGAGCTCCCCCCCCTGGATGACGCCTTCGCCCAGCAGGCCAGCGACAAGCAGACCCTGGCCGAGCTGCGGGCCGACCTGGAGACCCGCCTGCAGGACGATGCCGAACGCCGGGCCCGGGCGGCCCGCCATGACGCCCTGCTCACGGCCCTGGTCGAGGAGCTGGAGGTGGAACTGCCGGAGACCCTGCTCCAGCAGGAGATCCGCAACCTGATCGAGCAGACGGCCGGTCAGATTGCCCAGCAGGGGATGGATGTCAAGAAGCTGTTCACCCCCGATCTGGTGCGCAGCCTGATGGACACCTCCCGTCCGGAGGCCGAGCAGCGCCTGCGGCGCAGCCTGGCCCTGCAGGCCCTGGCGAGCGCCGAGGCCATTGAGGTCGCCGCCGAGGAGCTCGAGGCCAAGGTCCGCGAGGTCAGCCGCGGGCTGAGCCAGCAGGGCTCCATCGATCCCCAGCGCCTGCGCCAGGTGGTGGCCGACGACCTGCTGCGGGACAAACTGCTGGACTGGCTGGAAACCAACAGCACCATCACCGAGGCGGCCCCGACGACCAGCCCTGCCGCCGCCGAGACACCGGCGAAGCCAGCGAAGTCGGCGAAGCCTGCGACGTCGGGCAAGCCGGCCGGGGACGAGCCCGCGCAGGAGCCAGAGAGCTGAGCCCCGGGCGGCCGTCCCCCCGGCGATCCCCCCGGGGCTCGCCATAGATTGACGCCACCAGACCTCCCCTGCGCGTGATCGACGCCTCCCAACCCATCGCTCTGCGTCCGCACCCCATCCGGAGCCTCTGGCGGGGACCGCGGCCGGGGGCCACGATGGCCCGTCCCTCCGCAGCCCCGGGGGTGCTCCCCACCGTGGTGGAGCAGTCCGGCAAGGGGGAGCGGGCCTTCGACATCTATTCCCGGCTGCTGCGCGAGCGGATCATCTTCCTGGGCACGGGGATCGATGACACCGTGGCGGACGCCCTGGTCGCCCAGCTTCTCTTCCTGGAAGCGGAGGATCCCGAGAAGGACATCCAGATCTACATCAACTCCCCCGGGGGCTCGGTGACCGCGGGCCTCGCCATCTACGACACGATGCAGCAGGTGACTCCGGACGTGGTCACCATCTGCTACGGGCTGGCGGCCTCGATGGGGGCTTTCCTGCTCTCCGGCGGCGCCAAGGGCAAGCGCCTCGCCCTGCCGAACGCCCGGATCATGATCCACCAGCCCCTCGGCGGGGCCCAGGGCCAGGCCGTGGACATCGAGATCCAGGCCCGGGAAATCCTGTTCCTCAAGGAGACCCTCAACGGGCTGATGGCCGAGCACACCGGCCAGCCCCTGGAAAAGATCACTGAAGACACTGACCGCGATTACTTTCTTTCTCCCGCCGAGGCGGTTGAATACGGCCTGATCGATCGGGTTGTGACCGACAGCAGCCCTGCCTGATCCAGTTTGATCCTTAAGGAAAGCTGCCGGCCCCGGCACCTGGGTCAATCCTGAACCCAGGGCTTTTCGCCCTCCCCTCCCCGCACGGGACCCTTCGTCCAGCCGACCCTGCCGATGGCCAAGTTCGACGCCCACCTCAAGTGCTCGTTCTGCGGCAAGTCCCAGGAACAGGTGCGCAAGCTGATCGCCGGTCCAGGCGTCTACATCTGCGACGAGTGCATCGATCTCTGCAACGAGATCCTGGACGAGGAGCTGGTGGACAGTCACGGCACGGCCAGCGGAGGCCGCAACGCCCCCGAGGCCTCCCGTGGCAAGGCGCCCGCCAAGAAGAGCTCCAAGCCCGCCCCCACCCTGGCGGAGGTGCCCAAGCCCCAGGAGATCAAGGCGTTTCTGGATCGCCAGGTGGTGGGTCAGGACGAGGCCAAGAAGTCCCTCTCGGTGGCGGTCTACAACCACTACAAACGGCTGGCCTGGCAGGGGGATGGCCAGGGTGAGACCGACCGCACGGCCACCCGTCTGCACAAATCCAACATCCTGCTGATCGGTCCCACGGGCTGCGGCAAGACCCTGCTCGCCCAGACCCTGGCCGAGATGCTGGATGTGCCCTTCGCCGTGGCGGATGCCACCACCCTCACCGAGGCGGGTTACGTCGGAGAGGATGTGGAGAACATCCTGCTGCGGCTGCTGCAGAAGGCCGACATGGATGTGGATCAGGCCCAGCGGGGGATCATCTACATCGACGAGATCGACAAGATCGCCCGCAAGAGCGAGAACCCCTCCATCACCCGCGATGTCTCGGGTGAGGGGGTGCAGCAGGCCCTGCTGAAGATGCTGGAGGGCACCGTGGCCAATGTGCCTCCCCAGGGCGGACGCAAGCACCCCTACCAGGACTGCATCCAGATCGACACCAGCCAGATCCTGTTCATCTGTGGCGGAGCCTTCGTCGGGCTCGATGACGTGGTGCAGAAGCGCATGGGCCGCAACGCGATCGGCTTCATCAGCCCTGACGGCAGCAGCCGCCCCCGCAGCTCCAGGGACCGGCAGGCCACCGATGTGCTGCGCCACCTCGAGCCCGACGACCTGGTGAAGTACGGCCTGATTCCCGAGTTCATCGGTCGCCTGCCGGTGAGCGCCGTGCTGGAGCCCCTGGACACCCGAGCCCTGGAGGCCATCCTCACCGAGCCCCGGGACGCCCTGGTGAAGCAGTTCCAGACCCTGCTCAGCATGGACGAGGTGCAGCTCGACTTCGAGCCCGGCGCCATCGCCGCGATCGCGGCGGAAGCCCATCGCCGCAAGACGGGCGCCCGGGCCCTGCGGGGCATTCTCGAGGAGCTGATGCTCGAGCTGATGTACGACCTGCCCTCCCGCCGCAACGTCCGCTCCTTCACCGTCACCCGCGAGCTGGTGGAGCAGCGCAGCCAGGCCAAGGTGCTCTCCCTGGCCGCCAACCTGGACGACGCCCAGGCCAGCGCCTGAGCGGGCCGTTCGTGGCCGCCGCCGACCATCTGGAGGTTCCTCGCCAGCACGGTCTGTTCAACCACCACGGCATTGACCTGGGCGATGGCACCGTCGCCCATTACCTCGAGGGCAGGGAGATCCTGCGCAGCCCCACCGACACCTTCAGCCGCGGCCAACCGGTGCGGGTGGTTCCCTACCCCGACGGCAGCTGTTCTCCGACCGGCGTCTGCCTGCGGCGTGCCATGGGCCGGCTGGGGGAGCAGAACTACAACCTGCTGTTCAACAACTGCGAGCACTTCGCCCACTGGTGCAAGACGGGCCGGCACCGCAGCGCCCAGGTCGAGGGCTGGCTGCACAGCGGCAGCCTTGGCGCCCTCGCCCTGGGCCAGTGGATGCCGGCCGCCGTGCTGTCCGCCGCCCGGCTGCTGCTGAGCCAGGGACAACGGCTGGATGGCCTGAACCTGGATCCCAGCCATGTGGAGAAGGGACTGGAGTTCGCCCGCCAGACCATCACCCAGCTGGAGGGCCTGCGCGAAAAGCTCCAGGCCAGGCTCGACGAGGCCCTGGCGCAGGCGGAGGCCCGCTGGGGGCAGAGCCAGTTCGAGGTTCTGCGCCGGGCCGCCCAGAAACTGGCCGACCAGCTGGCGGAGGTGGAGGACCTGGAAACCGCTCTGGAATCCCGGCTGCAGGGACAGCTGGAAGCGGGGCAGGACCGGTAGCCTCATGCTCCCGCCTCACCGGGGCAAGCCCCATGGGCCAGGCCTACCAGCCTCTGCATCACAAGTACCGGCCCCAGCGGTTCGACCAGCTGGTGGGCCAGGAGGCGATCGCGGCGACCCTCGGCAATGCCCTGCGCTCCGGACGGATCGCGCCGGCCTACCTGTTCAGCGGCCCCCGCGGCACCGGCAAGACCTCCAGTGCCCGGATCCTGGCCCGCTCGCTGAACTGCATCCGCAGCGAGGGGCCAACGCCGGATCCCTGCGGCAGCTGCGAGCTCTGCACTGCGATCGCCGCCGGCACCGCGCTGGACGTGATCGAGATCGACGCGGCGTCCAACACCGGCGTCGACAACATCCGCGAGCTGATCGAGCGGTCCCGCTTCGCGCCGGTGCAGGCCCGCTGGAAGGTCTACGTGGTGGACGAGTGCCACATGCTCTCCACGGCCGCCTTCAACGCCCTGCTCAAGACGCTGGAGGAACCCCCGCCGCAGGTGGTCTTCGTGCTGGCCACCACCGACCCCCAGCGGGTGCTGCCCACCATCCTGAGCCGGTGCCAGCGTTTTGATTTCCGGCGCATTCCCCTCGAGGCGCTGCAGCAGCATCTGGGCTGGATCGCCGAGCAGGAAGCCATCGGCATCACGCCCGAGGCGCTCCATGTGGTGGCCCAGCGGGCCCAGGGCGGCCTGCGCGACGCCGAGAGCCTGCTCGATCAGCTGAGTCTGCTGCCGGCGCCGATCGAAGCCACGGCGGTCTGGGATCTGCTGGGCGCCGTTCCGGAGCAGGAACTCCTGGACCTGGCCCAGGGGCTGGCGGGGGGTGAGCCGATCGCGCTGATCGATGCGACCCGCAACCTGCTGGAGCGGGGTCGCGAACCCGCGGCCGTGCTCCAGGGGATGGCCAGCCTGCTGCGGGATCTGGTGCTGGCGGGCAGCGCACCCGAGCGGCTGGAACTCACCGGCATCTCCCCCCAGTTCCGCGGCCAGCTTCCGGAGCTGGCCCGCAGCCTGGGCCGCACGCGGCTGCTGCAGTGGCAGGCGCAGCTCAAGGGCAGCGAACAGCAGCTGCGCCACAGCGTCAATCCACGCCTGTGGCTGGAGGTCCTGCTGCTCGGCCTGCTGGCCCAGCCGGCCGCGAGCGAATCCGCCGCCAGCCTGCGCCAGCCCACCCCCAACCCAGGGCCGCGGCACCCGGTGCCGCCCAGCTCGGCGCCGCCCCCCCGCAGCTCGGTGGCCGCCCCAGCCGCGGTGAGCCCGCCTTCGGCGGTCGCCCCCACGCCCCCAGCGCCGGAGCCGGAGCCGGTTGCGGTGGCTGCCGCCGACGCCGAACCTCCCCGAGGCACCGACCTCGCCGAGCTGTGGCAGCAGATCCTGGCCAGCCTGGAACTCCCGTCCACCCGCATGCTGCTCTCCCAGCAGGCCCGGCTGATCCGTCTCGACGACCGCCGGGCCGTCGTGCAGGTGGCCGGCAACTGGATGGCCATGGTGCACAGCCGCCAGGCTCTGGTGGAGCAGGCGATGGCACGGGCCCTGGGCAGCCCCAGGCAACTGGTGCTGGAGGCCGGCGGCGAACCCCCCATCAACGCCTCAGCCCCGCCGCCGCGGCCGGGCGAGCGGATGGGGGCCACCCCCCCGGGCCAACCCCAACCCGCACCGTCACCCACATCCGGGGCCGAGGGGCTCGCCCAGCCCCAGCCCAGCACCGACACGACCCACCAGCTCAGCAGTCCCGACCACCTCAGCGGTGCCGACCGCAGAGATCGCGAGCACGGCGAGGCCGGGACCGGGGCCAAGGGCGACGGCCCACCGGAGGTCCGTGCCCCGATCGATGACAAGGCCCGCCGGCTGGCGGAATTCTTCAACGGGGAGGTGGTGGAGCTCGACGGACCGCTCGAAGGCCACGAGCCACCGGAAGGGCTCGGGGTGGACGCCGCCTGAGCCTGCGTCCGGCCTGGCCCCAGGCCCGCAGCGGCAACTCAGGCGGCGGCGGGATCCTCGACCGCGGTTTCCTCGAGCCCGGACTCGCCCAGGTGGAGGGTCTTGGCCCAGACGAGCCGCTTGGGCAGCAGGGCCATCCGCAGGCTGGTCCAGGGGATGACCACGAACCAGTGGCCGAGATAGACGATGCCCAGGGCCAGGTTCCACGGAGCCATGCGGGGCAGGGGAGGCCCCTCACTGCCGCGACGGCATCCCAGCAGGATCGAGCAGCCGGAGAGGCCGAAGGCCACGAAGGACAACGGCCAGATCGTCGGAGCCGTCAGGGTCAGGGCTGCGCCGAGCAGGTCGGCCATCGCCACCATCGGCATGGCGTACTGGAGCAGGAAGAAACAGAGCAGATCCAGCCGGCGCCTGCCGTTGACCCTGCCGAAGAACAGGCCCGGCCCGTAGTCGAAGAAGCGCTGCAGCCCACCTTCCGCCCAGCGCTGACGCTGGCGCCAGAGGGCCGCCAGGCTCAGCACCGCCTCCTCCCGCACCGGGGGATCCCAGAGGATTCCCGTGGGCTGGTCATGCAGCAGCAGCCGGAAGCTGAGGTCCAGATCGTCGGTCACCGTGGCCTCGTTGAAGCCGCCGGCGGCCTGCAGGGCATCCCGGCGGAGCAACTGGCCGTTGCCGCGCAGCTCCACCACCCCACCGCGGGCCAGGCGCCCCTCCTGAATCACGGCGTCCAGCGCCATTTCCATGGCCTGGGCCCGGGTGAGCCAGTTGGCCTGGGCATTGGCCACCGCCTTGCGCAGCTGCACAGCCCCCCAGCCACCGGCCACGGCCCAGGGAATCAGACGCTCCAGGGTGTCGGGCTGAAGATCGGCATCGGCATCGAGGACCAGCATCCAGGGGGCCTCGGCATGCTGAAGGGCGAGGTTCAGCGCACCGGACTTGCCCCCACCGGCATCCGGTTCCCGCCGCAGCACCCGCAGGAAGGGGAAACGCCCCTGCAGCTCCGCGAGCAGCTGGGGCGTGCGGTCGGCACTGCCGTCATCGACCACCCAGAGCCGCAGCTGCTCAGCCGGGTAGCGGAGCGCGGCGATGCGCTCGACCAGGCGGGTGATCACGGCCTGCTCGTCCCTTGCCGCCGCCACCACATCCACCGGCGGCAAGGGACACGGCAGCGGGCCCCCGCCAGGCTCGGCGGGGACCGCGGCACCAGACCGGCTGCGACCCAGGGCCGGCAGCAACACGGTGTAGATGCTGTAGCCACCAAGCAGCACGGCCATGCTGGTGGCCGGCAACAGGCGCACGGCCGGGTCGAGCCAGTGGGGGATCAGCCCGGCCCAGCCACAGGCGACCACGAACAGGGCAGACTTGCCACGGCGGCGATCGTTGGTACTGCCGTCCGCGGCCATGGCGATCCCGGAAGTGAGCGGACTCTAAGGGGCGTTCCCGGAGGCGTTGCTGTTCAGGCCTGACAGGGACTGGAGGCTGGTGCCCGGATAGTAGTGGCTGAGGATCCGCTGCAGCGGCCAGCCCCGGCCCGCCAGGTCGATGGCTCCGGCCTGGGAGAGACCAGCCCCATGGCCGAAGCCGCCACCCTCGAACCGCCAGCGTCCTGGGCCCTGGGGGGTGACCACGAACAGGGTGCTGGGAAGCTGGCGCAGGCTGCGGCGGATCGCATCCCGGCGGAGGACGGTCGCGCCCCCGCTGCCCTGGATCCGCAACGCCAGCACCCGGCCGCTGACCCCCCGCTCCAGGACCGTGACCTGCTGGGGAGTGCCGAGCTGGGGCGCCGTGCCGACCAGGGCCTGGCGGATCTGGGTCGCATCGAGGCTGCGGGTCCAGCGGAAACGGGGGTGGCCCGCGCCGTGGAAGCCCGTGCTGCCGGCGAGCAGCGTCGGGAGCTGGGCGGGCGCCAAGGGCAGCGGGAACCGTTCCTGCAGAGCCCGGGAGCCATCCACGGCGGGTACCAGATAGGGCAGGGCCGTGCCGCTCCAGACCTCCTCGAAGCCGGCCGCCACCCCGCCATTCGTGGCGTGGTAGACGGCGTGGATCGGCTCCCCCTGCCAGGTGAGCACCTGGGAGCTGGTGGCCGCGATGGCCTCGCGCACGGCACGGCCCGCCTGGCGCGGGTCGGCATAGACCTGGCACTGGGTGTCGGCGCAGAGGTGATAGCCGTCGACCCGGAAGCGGATCCGGTTGCGCACCGCCCAGGTGCGGGCGAGCACCGCCTGGGCGGCCAGGGCGCCGGGAGGCGAACCGGCCCCGATCTCATGGGGCACCACCCCCTGGAGGTAGCGCTCCAGCGGGACCTCCTCCACCAGACTCCAGCTGCCGTAGGCATCGGGCTGAAGGCGGAACGGTCCCTGGAACAGCCCCCCCTGCCAGTGCAGACCTCCGGGGGTCTCCAGCCGAGTGGGGCCCTCCAGAGTCACCGGCCCCTCGGCGCGCCGCAGCTCGAGCACCACCCGCTCACTCAGCCGCTGCTCGACCTGCCGGGCGGGCCCGAGGTCCGGTGGGAGTGGGGCCTGGGGGGGCGCCCAGACCTCCCAGTCCCGCGGATGGGCGATCTGGACCTGGACTCCGGCGGCGCGCCAGCGGCCCGCGGCCTCCTCGGCGCTCTCGAAGCTGGCGAAGGGGCCCAGCACCTGCCGGCGGATCTGGAGCGGCGGATCCAGGGGCAGGCTGCGCCAGTGGAGCACGATCCGATTGGAACTGAAGCGGGCCCCCTCGGCCGTGACCACCGTCAGCAGTCCGGAACCGCTGCGCAGCTCCAGGGGTGACGACGGCCTGAGATGGTCCGCCAGGGCGACCCAGAGCACGGGGTTACGGCCGTCCAGTTCCGGAGGGGCCGGCACCGGCCACCCCATCGGCTCCGGCGCCGGCGGCGGCCCTACCGTCTCGGCCCGGCAGCCCGTCGTCATCAGGAGCACCCCGACGCCGAGGCTGGCCTGCAGCAGGCGGGCTGCGCGAGGGCGCCGCCGCTGGCGGGGAAGGGGGCGAAGGTTCGGGAGCAGGTGGTGGCGAGGGGGCATCCGGAAGGCTTGGGGTTGGAGGAAGGCAACACCACGTCGTACTCTGCTTGTTTGTGCCCGTGCTGGGGAGACATGCCGAAGCTCAAGACCCGCAAAGCAGCCGCCAAGCGGTTCAAGGTGACCGGCAGTGGCAAGTTTCTGCGTCGCCGTGCCTTCCGCAGTCACCTGCTGGATCACAAGAGCCCCAAGCGCCGGCGCTACCTCGCCACGATGGCCGTCGTCGACGAGCGCGACGCCGACAACGTGAGCGCCATGCTTCCCTACGCCTGAGCCCCAGGGCCCAGCCGTCACCACGAGTTCCACCACACCTGATTCCCTGCCATGGCCCGCGTCAAGAGGGGCAACGTTGCCCGTAAGCGCCGTAACAAGATCCTGCGTCTGGCCCGCGGCTTCCGCGGCGGCAACGGCTCCCTCTTCCGCACGGCCAACCAGCGGGTGATGAAGGCGCTGTGCAATGCCTACCGTGACCGCCGCCGCCGCAAGCGCGACTTCCGTCGCCTCTGGATCGCCCGCATCAACGCGGCTGCCCGCCTGAACGGCGTGAGCTACAGCCGCCTGATGGGAGGCCTGAAGAAGGCCGACGTGCGCCTGAACCGCAAGATGCTGGCCCAGCTCGCCGTTGTCGATCCCGGCAGCTTCACCAGTGTCGTCGGTGCGGCCAAGAACTGAAACGGTCCTCCCCCTAGCGCCCCTTGGAAACCCTGCTTCCCCAGGCCTACCTGATCGGCCTGGTTGTTCTCCTCGGAGGCGCCGCCGTCGTGGTGGCCCGCCAGATCTGGCTGGTGCGCCGGGATGAACTCACCCTGTCGCGCCTGGAGCGCCAGGACGATGGCCCCGATGGCGACGCCGCCAGTCTCTACGAACTCGCCTCGGTTCAGTTGCGCAAGCGGTTGTTCGGCGAGGCGGCTGACAACCTCAGCCGGGCTCTCCAGCGCGCCCAGGCCGAGGAGGCCCCGACCGAAGCGGTGGCCCTGATCCACAACGCCCTCGGCTTCGCCCTGGCGGCCCAGAACAAGTACAAGCAGGCGATCCGCCACTACAACCAGGCCCTCCAGGTCAAGCCGGACTACCCGGTCGCCCTCAACAACCTCGCCTTTGCCCTGGAGAAACAGCAGAACCCGGAGGAAGCCAGGGCCGCCTACCAGAAAGTTCTGGCGCTGGACGCCGCCAACAAGACGGCCAAAAAGCGCCTCAGCAGACTGGAGCGCACCCTCGGCACGGCGGCCTGAGCCGAGGCGTCACCACATGCCACGCACCGGCACGCCCGAGCTGGGTGCCGCCGGGGCCGGGTAGGGGGCCAGGGTCGCGGACTGCGGACGCAGATCGAGGCGGCCTCCGGGGCTGGTCAGGCGAGGGGCATTCCAGCCGGAGAGCGCCAGACCCTGCTGGCCGCTGAAGGAACCGCCGAGCTCGAGACCTCCCACATCGCACTTGCAGAGCACCAGCAGATCCAGCTGGTCGGACTCGGCGTTGAGGTTGCCCTGCACCGGCGTGACGTTGCCGCCGATGATCAGTTCACCGCGCAGGTCGATCATCTGGCCCATCGGGGTGGCCCTGGCCAGGCGCAGTTGCGCCGGAATCGGCTGGTAGGTGTCGAAGGGCTGGTAGGTGCCACTCCAGTCCCTGGGCATCTCCCGGGCCAGGAGCTGGGCGCGGGCCACAGGATCGAAGGTTTCGACCTCACCGGTGGCCACACTGCCTTCACCGCTGAGGGCGGCCGAGGCGGGGGGGGTGAAGGGGACAAAACCATCGCTGGCCAGGGGGGTGGCCGCCAGGGCCGCCAGGGGGGTGGCCGCCAGGGGGGTGGCCGCCAGGGCCGATGTCGCCGCCAGCTGAAGGGCGGTCAGGAGGAGCGTTCGCGGCACGGCATCAGCTGGGGCTGATGGGAGGCTAGATCCATTGTCATCGATGCGCCTCAAGCCACCGTGGTCCAGCAGCCCGCCCGGGAGCCCGGGTTCAGCCCCTCCCTCCGTCCAGCCGGCTCCGGCAGCCCGGACGGGGAGGCCAGCCCCCTGGACCAGGATCCCCTGGTGATCGGCGGCCGCCGCTTCCGCAGCCGCCTGATGACGGGCACGGGCAAATACCCGTCCCTGACCGCCATGCAGGAGAGCCTCCGCCACAGCGCCTGCGAGATCGTCACCGTGGCCGTGCGACGGGTCCAGAGCGCGGCCGCGGGCCACGAGGGACTGATGCAGGCCATCGACTGGCAGAAGATCTGGATGCTCCCGAACACCGCCGGCTGCGCCTCCGCCGAGGAGGCGATCCGGGTGGCCCGCCTCGGGCGGGAGCTGGCGAAGCTGGCCGGCCAGGAGGACAACACGTTCGTGAAGCTGGAGGTGATCCCCGACAGCCGCCACCTGCTGCCCGATCCGATCGGCACCCTCGAGGCCGCCGAACAGCTGGTGAAGGAGGGCTTCACGGTGCTCCCCTACATCAACGCCGATCCCCTGCTCGCCAAACGCCTCGAGGAGGCCGGCTGCGCCACCGTGATGCCGCTCGGATCTCCGATCGGTTCCGGCCAGGGCATCCGCAATGCCGCCAACATCGCGCTGATCATCGAGAACGCCGCGGTGCCGGTGGTGGTGGATGCGGGCATCGGCGTGCCGAGCGAGGCGGCCCAGGCCATGGAAATGGGTGCCGACGCGCTGCTGATCAACAGTGCCATCGCCCTGGCGGGGGACCCCCCGGCCATGGCCTGGGCCATGGCCCAGGCCTGCCAGGCGGGCCGCACCGCCTTCCGGGCGGGGCGCCTGCCGGTGCGCCCCCAGGCCAGCCCCAGTTCACCGCTCCAGGGAAGGGTCGGGACCTGAACCCGATCCCGTGAAGTTCCGTTGAACTTCGTGGCCACCGCGCCGGGCCCGCCGCGATTCCCTCCATAGGGTGTGGCCCTGTTCACCCCCGATCCATGCAGGTCACCGAAGAAGACGGCGGCAAGCTGAATGCCTTCGCCCGGGAGCCGCGCATGGTGGTGATGGAGGAAGGCGAGCGGAGCACCAGCGGCAGCAAGCTGCTGCTGATCGGCGGGGCCGTCCTGGTGGTGTTGCTGGTGGCCGTGGCGGCCGGGATCAGCGGCTAGGCCCCCGGAAACGCCTGTAGTAGCTTGCGTGGCTGAGCATCCGCTCGTCCTGCAGGGGTCTGGGGGTTTCGGGATGAAGGTTTCGGTCGGGATGAAGGTTTCGGGATGAAGGTTTTCGTTCTCGGTGGCGATGGCTTCTGCGGTTGGCCCTGTGCGGTGAACCTGGCCGATGCCGGTCACGACGTGGTGATCGTGGACAACCTCAGCCGCCGCAAGATCGACATCGATCTGGGCGTCGAGTCCCTCACGCCGATCGCGACGATCCAGGACCGCCTGCGGGCCTGGGAACAGGTCGGCGGCAAGGCGATGCGCTTCGTGCACCTGGACAT
Source organism: Aphanothece stagnina RSMan2012 (assembly GCF_046764815.1). Taxonomy (NCBI): domain Bacteria; kingdom Bacillati; phylum Cyanobacteriota; class Cyanophyceae; order Chroococcales; family Aphanothecaceae; genus Aphanothece; species Aphanothece stagnina. The sequence goes on along the minus strand of NZ_JBKOUC010000018.1, from coordinate 25,476 downwards.
CGCCCAGGAGTACACCCGCCTGCTGGACCTGCTCCGGGATGAGCGCCCCGCGGCGGTGGTGCACTTCGCCGAGCAGCGGGCGGCTCCCTATTCGATGAAGAGCAGCGCCACCAAGCGCTACACCGTCGACAACAACGTCAACGGCACCCACAACCTCCTCGCCGCGATCGTCGAGAGCGGGGTGGACTGCCACATCGTCCATCTGGGCACGATGGGCGTCTACGGCTACGGCTCCCACCGGGGGGCGACGATTCCCGAGGGCTACCTCACCGTGGAGGTGCCCCAGCCCGACGGCAGCCGCTTCACCGAGAAGATCCTGCACCCGGCTGATCCGGGCAGCGTCTATCACATGACGAAGACGCTCGATCAGCTGCTCTTCTTCTACTACAACAAGAACGACGGGATCCGCGTCACCGACCTGCATCAGGGCATCGTCTGGGGCACCAACACCGAGCTCACCGAGAAGGATCCGCGGCTCACCAACCGGTTCGACTACGACGGGGATTACGGCACGGTGCTGAACCGTTTCCTGATGCAGGCCGCGATCGGCTATCCCCTCACCGTGCACGGCACCGGAGGTCAGACCCGCGCCTTCATCCACATCCGCGATTCGGTGCGCTGCGTGCAGCTGGCCCTGGAGCATCCGCCCCAGTCGGGCGAGAAGGTGAAGATCTTCAACCAGATGACCGAGAGCCACCAGGTGGGCCAACTGGCCGAGAAGGTCGCCGCCCTCACCGGTGCTGAGATCAGCCACCTGCCCAACCCCCGCAAGGAGGCCATCGAGAACGACCTCATCGTCGACAACCGCTGTTTCATCGAGCTGGGGCTCAAGCCCACCACCCTCGATGACGGCCTGATGGCCGAAGTGGTGGACGTGGCCCGCCGCTGGGCTGACCGCTGCGACCGCAGCCGCATCCCCTGCATCTCCGCCTGGACCACCAAACAGGCCGAGGCCATCCAGGCCGTCTGACCCCGAACCCCCCGGGCCCCCATCTTGAAGATCGCCTTCTTCACCGAGACCTTCCTCCCCAAGGTCGACGGGATCGTCACCCGCCTGACCAAGACGGTGCAGAACCTCGTGAGCCTGGGGGATGAGGTGCTGATCTTCTGCCCGGAGGGAGCCCCGCAGGAGTACATGGGGGCCCGGGTGGTGGGGGTCCCCGCCATGCCCCTGCCCCTCTACCCCGAGCTCAAGCTGGCTCTGCCCCGCCCGGCGGTGGCCGAGGCCCTCGACCAGTTCCAGCCGGACCTGGTGCATGTGGTCAACCCGGCCGTGCTGGGCCTGGGGGGCATCTGGCTCGCCAAGACCAAGGGCTTTCCCCTTGTGGCCAGCTACCACACCCATCTGCCCAAATATCTGGAGCACTACGGCATGGGCATGCTGGAGCCCCTGCTCTGGGAACTGCTCAAGGCTGCCCACAACCAGGCCCGCCTCAACCTGTGCACCTCCACGGCGATGGTGCAGGAACTGAGCGAGAAAGGCATCCACCACACCGATCTGTGGCAACGGGGCGTGGACACCGAACTGTTCCGACCGGAACTGCGCCGAAGCGCGACCCGCGAGCGGTTGCTGGGGGGCCACAGCGAGACGGGCAAGCTGCTGCTCTACATCGGACGCCTCTCCGCGGAAAAGCAGATCGAGCGGATCCGGCCGGTGCTGGAGGCCATGCCCGACGCCCGGCTGGCCCTGGTGGGCGACGGCCCCCACCGCCAGCAGCTCGAGCGGGTCTTTGCCGGTACCCCCACGACCTTCGTGGGCTACCTGGCCGGCGAGGAACTGGCCAGTGCCTACGCCAGCGGCGATGCCTTCGTCTTCCCCAGCAGCACCGAAACCCTCGGGTTGGTGCTGCTGGAGGCGATGGCCGCCGGTTGCCCGGTCGTCGGAGCCAACCGCGGCGGCATCCCGGACATCGTGACCGACGGGGTCAATGGCTGTCTCTACGACCCCGACGGGGCCGACGGCGGGGCCGGCAGCCTGACGGCCGCAGTGGCGCGGCTGCTCGGCAACCCTGCCGAGCGAGCGGCCCTGCGCCAGGCTGCCCGCAGCGAAGCCGAGCGCTGGGGCTGGGGTGCGGCCACCCAGCAGCTTCGCGGCTTCTACACCGACCTGCTGGGCCAGCCCCATTTGCAGCTGGCGGCCTGAGCGGCCAGGGGGCTAGCTGCCCCCGCTGGCCGGCGTGCCCCGGAACCAGGTGGTCATCAGCGCCTTCACCATCGGGGCCGCCACCGTGCCGCCGTAGCCGCCGGAATTCTCTCCGAAGGCGACGATCACCAGGGTGGGATGACCACTCGGGGCATAGCCTCCGAACCAGGCGTGGTCCGGCCGCGGTGGGTCCTCACCGGTGCCGGTCTTGCCGGAGACGGGAGGCAGGTTCGGATCGTTCAGCAGCCGGGCCGTGCCCTCCGTGACCACCATCCGCAGACCCTTCTGAAGCACCGCCAGCGTGGCCGGCTTGAGACCGATCCGGGTGCGGGTGGTGGGCCGCTCCACCAGGTGCGGGGTGACCAGCCACCCCCCGTTCGCCACGGCGGCATACAGCCGGGCCATCTGCAGGGGCGTGACCTGCAGGGCACCCTGGCCGATGGCGGAGGTGATCGTGTCGACGGGGGTCCAGGGTTCCCCGAGCACCTCCTTCTTCCAGGCCTGATCCCCCAGCAGGCCCGGCGTCTCCTCCTCGGTGAGCTCGATGCCCGTGGCACTGCCGTAACCCAGCCGGCGCGCGGCCTTGAACAGCGCATCGGGGCCGATCCTGACCCCCACCCGGTAGTAGAAGGTGTTGCTGCTCACGGCCAGGGCGAAGGGAAAGCCGACCATGCCGTGGGCCCCATGGTCGCCGTAGCACAGGCCGGCGTAGCAGAAGGAGTCGGTGGTGAGCACCTTGTCGTCGGGCTGGTAGATCCCCGACTCCAGCGCCGCGGCCGTGGTGACGATCTTGAAGGTGCTCGCCGGCGGAAAACCCCGGAAGGCCCGGTTGAGCAGGGGGGCATCCGGCCCGTTGAGGGCGGCCCACTGCTTGCTGGTGGGCGCCGGGGAGAAGACGTTGGGATCGAAGCTGGGACGGCTGGCCATGGCACGGATGGCCCCGGTCTGGGGATCCATGGCCACGATGGCGCCCTTGCGCACCCCGTCGAGGGCCTTTTCGGCCGCCCGCTGCAGGGGCAGATCCAGGGTGAGGCGCAGATCCTTGCCCGCCTTGGCGGGCTTGTCCCCCAGAACCCGCTGCACCTGCCCGGCGGCATTGACCTCGACCTGCTGTCCGCCCCACTCCCCCCGCAGATGGGACTCGAACACCTTCTCGAGCCCGCTGCGCCCCACCCGGTCCCGGATGCGATACCCGTTCTGGCGCAGACGCTCGTATTCCTCCTCCGTGATGCCGCTGGTGTACCCCAGCACATGGGCCGCCAGACGGCCGTTCGGGTAGCTGCGCAGCACATCCACATCCACCTCGGCCCCCCGCAGACCGCTGGCCTGCTCCCGGAAACGCAGCACCTGCTCGGGTCCCAGCGACTGGGCCAGCTCGATCCGGAAGCCCTCGGCGTTGGTACCGCTGCGGCGGCGCTCATTCAGATCGGCCACCGCCAGGCCCAGCAGGGAAGCCAGCCGGTCCCGCAGCTCCGGCCAGCGGGCCTCGGAGACCTCGCGGGGCTGGATGTAGAGGTTGTAGGTGAGCCGGCTGGTGGCCAGCACCTGGCCATGGCGATCCAGCAGTCGGCCCCGGATCGGATTGCGGGGCATCAGCCGGATGCGGTTCTCGTCGGCACGCTCGCGGTTCTCGGCCCCATGGATCAGCTGCAGCCAGGCGAGGCGCGCCACCATGGCACCGCTGAACAGCACCACCACCAGCAGCAGCAGCACGGGCTGCTGCCCCATGCCGCTGTGCCGCCCCGCCTGGCCGTAGGCCGCCATGGCTAGGTCTCCTGGACAGGGGGAGCGAGGCGCTGCTCCAGCAGGGTCAGCCGCTCCGCGACGGCCGCCAGGCGGGCCTGCAGTTCAGCCGGGTCGGCAGCCGCCTGGTCCGGCTGGGAAGGAGCAGGCTCCACATCCCGCACCTCCACCTTCATCACCGGATTGCCGAGGCCCGGACTGACCCGATCCAGCTGCTCGCGGACCTGGCTTGCTGCCGTCTCGCCCTCGCGGCGGAGCTGGTCCAGGGGATCGGAACTGGAGCCATCGAAGGCGGCCATGACCTGCTGCGGCCCGCCCTTGCGGACCCGTTCCACCATGGCGAGACCGACAGGCAGCACGTCCTGCATCAGGGTGAGCCGCAGGGTATCGAGCGGATCGGCGGCCATGGCCCCAGGCGGTGACGAATCCCCAGTCTGCCGCCCCTCTGTCGGCGGTTGGGGTCAGGGGCTGGGAGGCGTCAGCGAGGCCGGCACACCGGGGTCGACGATCACCTGGCGACAGGCCTGCTGGCTGCCCCACCACCAGCCGGCACCCACGGCCAGCACGATCAAGGCGGTGAGCGGCAGCAGGGCCTGACGGGTCACCTCCAGAGCGACCCATTCACGCCAGGCCCTCAGGGAACGTTCCCGATCGAACCGCCGCCGCTCACGGGCTTCCTGCTGCTGGCGCCGCTGCAGAGACTTGCCCACCCAGCGTTCGAAGGCCCGTTTCTTGGTGACGGCCATCTTGCGCTCGACCTCGAGCAGCTGGCCGGCGGTGAGCTCGGGGTTGAAGGTGCTGATCAGCTCCAGGCTCTTGAGGAACATCTCCACGGCCCCGTCCTTGGCCGCCCGCTCGGCAGGATCGAGGAGCTCCCAGTCGAGCTCGGGGTAGAAACGGCTGCGGTTGGGAGCGATCTGCTCTTCGGGCAGCTGGCCCGGCTCACGCAGCCAGCGGTCGGTGTTGGCATCGAAACGACGCCAGTACAGAAACGGATTGAGGTAGATCGTCTTGCCGCCCAGCTGGATGCTGTCCTGCTGGAGCCGGCGCTGCAGGTCAGGGTCGCTGGATGTCGCTGGAGCGGCAGTCACGGCGCAGCTGGGATGGGCCCCGAGGGTAACGGAGGGGACAGGGCCAGGCCACGGGGCATCAGCCGGAAAATCCCGTCACTCCCACTCGATCGTGCCGGGGGGCTTGCTGGTGATGTCCAGCACCACCCGGTTCACACCCTTCACCTCGTTGACGATCCGGTTGGAGATCGTCTCGAGCAGGTCGTAGGGAAGCCGCGACCAGTCCGCGGTCATGCCGTCCTCGGAGGACACACAGCGCAGCACCACCGGAAAGGCGTAGGTGCGCTTGTCGCCCATCACCCCCACACTGCGGACGGGGAGCAGCACCGCAAAGGCCTGCCAGATCGCGTTGTAGAGGCCGGCATCCCGGATCTCCTCCCGCACGATCAGGTCCGCGTCCCGCAGGATGTCGAGCTTCTCATCGGTGACCTCGCCGAGGATCCGGATCGCCAGGCCGGGCCCCGGGAAGGGATGGCGCCCCACGATCTCCTCGGGCAGGCCCAGGGAGCGGCCCACCTTGCGCACCTCGTCCTTGAACAGCTTGCGCAGCGGCTCGACCAGCTTGAACTGGAGATCCTTGGGCAGACCGCCGACGTTGTGGTGGCTCTTGATCTTGACGGCCACCCGCTCCCCGGTCTTGGGGTCGATGTTGGTGCCGGCACTCTCGATCACATCCGGGTAGAGGGTGCCCTGGGCCAGGTAGTCAAAGGGTCCGAGGCGCTTGCTCTCCTCCTCGAACACGCGGATGAACTCCGTACCGATCAGCTTGCGTTTCTCTTCCGGATCGGTGACACCGTGAAGCTTGCCGATGAACCGCTCCCGGGCATTGATGTACTCCACATTGATGTGGAAGCGCTGATCGAAGAACTCCACCAGGAACTCGGGCTCCCCTTTGCGCATGAAGCCCTGGTCGATGAACATGCAGGTGAGCCGATCACCGATCGCCTTGTGGAGGAGGAAGGCAAGGGTGGAGGAATCCACGCCCCCGGAGAGAGCCAGCAGCACCCGCTTGTCCCCCACCTGAGCGCGCACATCCGCCACCGCTTCCTCGATGAAGGCGGCCGTGGTCCAGTCCGCCTCGCAGCCACAGATGTGGTAAACGAAGTTGCGGATCAGGGCCATTCCGCAGGTGGAGTGGACCACCTCGGGGTGGAACTGCACGCCATAGAGATGGCGGCCATGGTCTGCAATGGCGGCCTCCGGGGTGTTGTCCGTGTGGGCCAGGCGGACGAAACCCTCCGGCAACCGTTCCACCGAGTCCCCATGGCTCATCCACATCGTGGAGCCCTGCTCGACGTTGGTGAGCAGATCGATCGGATCGTCCACGTGCAGGGGCGCCTTTCCGTATTCAGCCCGACCAGCCGCCACCACGGATCCGCCCAGCTGCTGCACCATCAGCTGCATGCCGTAACAGACACCCAGCACCGGAATGCCCAGCTCCCAGATGGCCGGATCACAGACAGGGGCACCGGTCTCGTAGACGGAACTCGGACCGCCGCTGAGCACGATCCCCTTGGGAGCAATGGCCCGGAGTTCCTCCGCGCTGGTGGTGTAACCCATCACCAGGGAAAACACCTCGGTCTCCCGCACGCGGCGGGCGATCAGTTCCGAGTACTGGGATCCGAAATCCAGGATCACGATCGCCGGATGGCGCGAGGATTGGGACGCGGCATCCACACGGGCGCTGGCATCCGCCGGCAGGTCCACCGGCGACTTCTGGGGGGCGGCGGTCATCAGCGGGGCGGGGCCCAGGACATTCGGGCCACCCTAGGCGCCACCGCCGAGGCCTTCAGCTGCCGGCAGCACCGTGGGGCCCGCCAGGGCACGCAGCAGCCCTGCCCCCCGGGGCCCCTGGGCACTGAGGCGACGGCCCCGATCGAACAGCACGGCCCCCACCGCCGTGCTGCGGTGGCCATGGCGGCTCAGGTAGGCCAGGCTGCGCTCCTCGATGGCCGCGGCGATGCGAGCCCGCAGCCGGGCGGCCAGGTCCGGATCCTCTGCCTGAAGCCCGGCCAGAGCCTCCTCCACGGTGGGAGCCCGATGGAGCGCGGCCAGGGGCGGCCCGCTGAGCCCTTCCAGTGCCGCCAGCGCCGTGAGCACCTCGGAGCGGCCATCGGCCAGGTGGTGGTGGGTGTGAAAGATCCCCCCAGCCAGCTTGATCAGCTTGCCCTGGTATCCGAACAGCAGCAGGCGCTGCACACCCGCCGCGGCCGCGGCCACCAGCAGCGGCCCCAGCCAGTTGCCGGCCTTGACCAGCCGATCGGCGGGAACCCCCAGCCGCGGGGCCAGGTCCAGGCCGTTCTCGCCGACCACCAGCACCAGGGCGCCATCGAACCGGGCCGCTGAAGCCTTCCGGCGCAGGATGTCCAACGCCTGCTCCAGCTGCTCCGGTGCGGCACTGCGCTGCACCGATGCCTGGGTGCCGATCAGGGCCAGGCCCTCCACCACCCCGAAGGCGGCATTGCTCGTGCGCTCGGCGAGGCGGCGTCCTTCGGGAATCACCAGCCGCAGTTCCAGGCGCCACCCCGGCGGGACCAGGGGTCGCAGGGTCCGCATGAGCAGGTCCCGGGCATAGGACGAGAGGCACGGCTGGCCCGTGGCGGCGACCACCCCCACCCCCTCGCCGGCGGCGATGTCCAGCCAGTCACCCGGCCCCTCACCCCAGCGCACCAGGGCCCAGAGCGGCTGTCCCCGGGTCAGGTCGAGCACGCCGCTCCCCGGGTCGGAGCGGGCGGTGGCCAGCACCCACCCCTCGGCGAGAGGCGCCACCGCCTCGACCGGCACCAGCGTCGGTTCAGCCCCGGGGTCGAGCTCCAGGGGCTGGCTGTCGCGCCAGGGCTCTCCCAGCAGGCCGAGCACCGCGGCCCGTGCTGCGGCCGCAAACCACACCGGCAGGATGAACCCGGTTTCAGCCATGGACCATGCGCCCCAATGCCTGCGGACTGGGCCCCAGGGGATCGTTTTTTACATTGGTCGATCGCGTCGCTTTCCAGCCGCGCCCCCACCGACTCCGCAGCGCCCCATGCAGGACAAGCTCTCCCTGATGATCCCCGGCCCGACCCCCGTGCCGGAAAGCGTCCTGCTGGCGATGGGTCGCCACCCGATCGGCCACCGCAGCGCCGACTTCCAGAAGATCGTGCGTCGCACGACCGAACAGCTCCGCTGGCTTCACCAGACCAGCGGCGATGTGCTCGCCCTGGCGGGCAGCGGCACCGCCGCCATGGAGGCCGGGATCATCAACGTGCTCAGCAAGGGCGACACGGTGCTGTGCGGTGACAACGGCAAGTTCGGTGAGCGCTGGGTGAAGGTGGCCAAGGCCTATGGGCTGACCGTGCAGGTGATCCAGGCCGAATGGGGCCAACCCCTGGAGCCGGAAGCCTTCCGAGCCGCCCTTGATGCCGATGCCGGCAAGCAGATCCGCGCCGTGATCCTCACCCACTCCGAGACCTCCACGGGGGTGATCAACGATCTGGAGGCCATCGCCGGCCACGTGCGGGCCCATGGCACCGCCCTGACGATCGCGGATTGCGTCACCAGCCTGGGCGCCTGTGATGTCCCCATGGACCGCTGGGGACTGGACGTGGTGGGTTCGGGCTCCCAGAAGGGCTACATGATGCCGCCCGGCCTGGGTTTCGTGGCGATGAGTGATCGGGCCTGGAGCGCCTACGAGCGCTCCGATCTGCCCAAGTTCTATCTGGACCTCGGCAGGTACCGCAAATCGGCCCACGCTGACAGCAATCCCTTCACCCCGCCGGTGAACCTCTACTTCGCCCTGGAGGCCGCCCTCGGGATGATGCAGGAGGAGGGCCTCGAGGCGATCTTCGCCCGCCATGCCCGCCATCGTGCGGCCGCCCAGGCCGGCATGACGGCCATGGGGCTGCCCCTCTATGCCGCCGCCGGCCATGGCAGCCCCGCCATCACCGCCGTGGCCCCCGAAGGCATTGATGCCGAAGTCCTGCGGAAGAAGGTGAAGGACCGCTTCGACATCCTGCTCGCCGGCGGCCAGGACCACCTCAAGGGGAAGGTCTTCCGCATCGGCCACCTGGGTTTCGTCTGCGATCGCGACGTGCTCACCGCCGTGGCGGCCATCGAAGCGACCCTCCAGGAGCTGGGTCTCCACACCGGTTCGGTCGGGGCAGGGGTGGCCGCCTGCGCGGCGGCCCTGGCAGGCTGATCGGCCTCCGGCTGCCCCTGGGGGCAGCTGGGCTGAATGGTCAGCAAGCGGCGGCAGGCCTGGCCGGGGTGCCTGCCACCGCTTGCTAACCTCCTAACGACAGCAGGGAGCACAAAAAACTCCCATCGCTCCGCTGGAATCCATCCAGCTCCTGGAATTAATCCAGCATTGCTTACACCTTGCGGGTGTAATTCAGTGGTAGAATGTCAGCTTCCCAAGCTGAACGTCGCCGGTTCGAGTCCGGTCACCCGCTTCTTGACCCACCAACAGTTGCTCATCCCTTGAGAAGGCCTGGGCAGACCCGTCGTGTGGATCACTCCCCTCGTTCTCCCTACGCGCGGGATTTCAGTTCCGGGGCTTGATCAGTTGCAGCACTTGGGGCCCGGTGTTGGCCAGCCGCCGCTCACAATCGAGGGCCGCCAGGATCTGCTGCGCACATTCTGCAATCGCGCCCTGTTCGGCAGCGCGTCGGGCCGCGCTCTCATGCACACCGATCTGATCCTGCAGCGACATGCGGGGCATGGCGTTCGCTGTGCCCGGCTTCGATCGGGACAGGGTGCGGGGCGACGTCACCGCCCGCGAGGCGACGGCCTTGGAACCAGCCATCGAGGGGAACAGGCTCCTGGGGGACAAGGTTGCCGTCATCGTCGAGTTCGCGGTGGGAGACACGGGTTGGGGATCAGGGCTGGGAATGGAGACTTCAGGAGATCAGGAATGGCTCAGGATCGAAGCGGAGGGGTGGTCCCCAGCTGCAGGGTTGGCAGGACCGATGAACCGGAGAGCAACACCAGGCAGAACAGCGATCGTTCCATGGCCCGGCCAGAACAACCCGACGCGTGGATCAAACCCCTGAATCCGCCTGCCAAGACCAAAGCATGGGTTGAATGCTTTCACGGCGATGGTTGCCTGGGAAGCCAGGTTTCTGGAACGAAGGCCGTGCGAGCCGCCGCTCGTTGGAAGACGCTGAAAGGGCAGAAAAATGAAAGAGCCCTGCGCTCACTCCTGAATAGCAATCAGTCAACCATGCAATGGACTGCCTGAGCAGATCTGCCTGATGATGCTAACACTGAAAGTAACATCTCGATCCAGGGGTAGAGGCCCTGGATCGAGGACGTCCTCGCTGGCCTGAATGCTCAGGTTCCCGGCTCTTCGCCATGGGCGCCGAAAGCATCAATCTCGGCACGCAACAGCCTGATGCGTTCCTGATCACCCCGGCTGAGGGCCACCGCCAGGGCAAACTCCAGCTTTTCGAGCTGGTGATCTCCCTCCATGGTGCGGGCTGGGGGAAAGCCCGTGGACCGAGTTCTGGATGGACTGCGCCCCGAAACCGGTGCACTGGCTTGGGGGTGGGACGAACCCGTGGACGGAGCGGTAGTGGACGGAGCGGTATGGGAAAACTCTGGCGTCGAAGGAGCTGGAAAAGCCATGGCTCACTTTCTTCCCATTCTGACACCCTTGCCCAGGGGGCGGCGGCTGGCGCTCAGGCCGCCTGGCTGAACGGTTCCGTCACGCTCTCGAGATCCCTGCCCTCCAGGTCGGCAGCGTTGGGCGCATCAACCATCCGATCGACCTGAGCCCAATCGGCCTGAACCTCCTCCGACGCCATCGCCTCGGCTCCGAACTCCTCGGTCGGGATGGACCCGAGCTTCGGTTGCAGCGGCGGCTGTACGAACGTCCCGTCCTCCGAGCCATCCAAGGCCAGCAGACACCGGCAGTCATGCAGCAGGCGCTCGACATTGTCGAGACTGGCCAACGTCTCGCTGTCCGGTTCGGCCTGCTCAACCTGCTCGGCAAGCCGATGCTCCACTTGCAGCTGCATCGCCTCCATGCGTTGCTCCAGCGTCACCAAACGCTGGGACAGGGCATGGATGGTCTGGGCCAGATCTTCGGTGTTTCGGGTGATCCGAAAGGAGACAGACTCGGGAGCCATGGCGGGGAGCACTGTGGGTCCGATGAGAACACACAATCCCCCAACAGCCAAGGGCAGACTGGGCCAATGAGCCATGCCTTGAATCTGGCGATCTACGCCTGCGCCGGGCTCGCGGGAGGGCTCCTCGCCCTGCGCACGGGGATCCCGGCGGCCCCCCTGGCCGGGGCCTTGCTGGCGGCGGCCCTGGTGAGCCTGGGCGGCCATCTCGAAACGGCCGCGTGGCCGCCCGGAACCCGCACGGCGCTGGAGATCGGCATCGGCACCGTCATCGGCGCCGGGCTGAGTGGGAACGTGCTGCAGCAGCTGCACGAACTCTGGCGGCCAGCCCTGGTGATCACCATCAGCCTGGTCCTGGCAGGTCTGGGTGTGGGCCTGATCTGCAGCCGGCTGCTGGGCGTGGACCCGACCGTGGCGCTGCTTGGCGCAGCTCCAGGGGGCATCAGTGGCATGAGCCTGGTCGGCGCCGAATTCGGGGTCGGGGCCGCCGTGGCCGCGCTGCACGCCGTGCGGCTGATCACGGTGCTGATCGTGTTGCCCGTCGTGGTGAAGGCGGTGCTGCCCGAGGGGGAGCCTCCCCCATGACCGGCACCGCCGGCCTCGACTGCACCAGGGTCGATCGATAACTTGGGCGCTGCTTTGCAGCCCTGAGGCCATGGCCCCGCGCCCCTCCTTCGCGACCGCGTTCCGCCGCCTGCCCTGGGTGCTGGCCCTGGCCCTGGCCAGCCTTGGAGCCGGCGTTGCCCGCGCCCAGGGCGGCGACAGCGGGGCCGCCCTGGAGGGTGCCGGTCCGAAGGGGGCGCAGATCTACTGCTTCATGCGCAACAGCGGCAACAACCACCAGGTCAGCTGGGACGCGTCCTATGCCGTGATCAAGCGCCAGAGCGACCAGCTGTTCAAGACCTCGCCGGAACACGCGGCGGTGATGATCACCGAAGCCGTGGTGCAGAACCCCGGCACCTATTCCGACTGCGGCCGCTATCTCGGTGATCTGTTCAGCAAACCCGACCCCGTGGAAGAGGCGCCTGCCACCTCGCGTGGAGCCACCCGCAACGAACGATTCGGCACCTACTGAGCCGGGATCCGGCAGCGCCGGTGGGGGGCCGCCTCGGCGCAAGGGCACAGGGAACCACCCACGGGCACGTTCCCTGCGCCCGCTGGCCCTGGCCCTGGCGCTCAGCCTCCTGGCCGGGGCCTGCGCCGAGGAGCCCCTGCCCAGACGCGCCATCCGCCGTGACGACTGCCTGCGCAACGTGCGACTGGATCGGCTCAGCGAGCAGCTGAAGCTCTGCAATGGCGTGGTGGAGGCCTTCCCGGAGGATCCAGGGCCCCGCAACGACCGTTACCTGCTGCACAGTCTGGCGGGCAACGACCCTGCCGCCTGCGAGGACATGCGGGCCGCGGTGAACCTGGCCGCCCGGTTGCCGGCGAAGCGCCTCGATCCGCAGTTGCGGAATGATCTCAAGGTGCGGCAGGAACTCTGCCAACCATCCGCTGCCGCCCCGTCGTGACCGGGGGGGAGGGCCTGGGGCCTCACCACCTGCGCAGCAGTTCGCGCACCATGGCCGGCATGCCCCGGCGACGCATCAGCTGTTCGCCGCGATGCAGCAACAGGGCGATGCGTTCCTCCTTGCTGGCAATCACCCGGTCCACCAGCTGGTCGGCAACCCCCAGCTGCAGCCAGTGGCTGGTGAGCGCGGCGGTCATCCCGATCCGGTGGCAGCGATCCTCGGCCTGCTCCGCATCGCCGGGAGTCCAGGGCCGCTCGATCAACAGCACGTGGCGCGCCCGGTGCAGGGTGAAACCCAGACCACCGGTGCCGTACGTGGCGACCAGCAGGTCACTGGCTCCGCCCTGAAAGCGATCGACCAGCCCCTGCCGCAGGGCGGGAGCCACACCTCCGGTCAGCAGGCAGCCCCCCAGGTGCTGGTGCAGCAGACGGGCCGTGGCCACGAAGGCCGTGAAGACCACCACGGGCTCACCCCGGGCGAGCAAGGTCTCCACCAGCCGCCGGGCCATGGGCAGCTTGTAGTCGGAGGCGATCTGCCGCAGCGCCGTGAGCACCGCCAGCACCTCGGCATCGCGCCGTACCTCCCCCCGGGCGGCCCGGCGGCGGTAATCCTCCACCCGGCGGTCCAGCCGGTGCTGAAAACCCCGGGCCTGCTGATCCTCCAGTTCGACGGGAAGCAGCCGCCGCTGTTTCGGGGGCAGGTCGAGGCAATCCTGCTTGCGGCGATGCAACAGCAGCGGCCGCGTCAGTCGCTGCAACTCGTCCAGATGGCTGGCCCCGGTGGCCTGCCAGACCCGCCGCCCTCCCTGCTCGCGCCAGTGACCCTGGCAGAACAGTTCCTCGTACCGGCGCTGATCGGCCCCGAGGGGGTGACCGATCGCCGCCAACAGCGGGAAGAGCTGGGCCGGGCGGCCATTCTTCATCGGCGTGCCGGTGAGCAGCCACACCGCACGGAGCCGGGGGTGCCGGGCCAGCCGCAGCAGGGCCTGACTGCGGGCCGTCTGGGCGTTCTGGGCGTAGTGCGCCTCGTCCGCGATCAGCACGGTACCGGCCGGGGGCAGCGCGTCCGGGAGCCGTGCCCAGCTGTGGAGCTGCAGCGTCAAGCCCAGTGCCAGAGACTCGCTGTGCCAGTGATCATGCAGACCGACGGGAGCCACCACGAGAATCCGGCAGTCGGCCAGGCGCACCATCGCCCGGGCCGCCACCAGGGCCGAGAGGGTCTTGCCGAGACCCATGGCATCGGCCAGCAGGGCCCCGCGTCGGGCCAGGAGCCAGCGCACGGCCGCGCGCTGGTGCGCGAACAGCCGGCGCCCATCCGTCAGCGGATCGGCCAGGGTCGCTGCAGCCACGAGCTCCCGGTGGGGCGGGAGGGGGGGCAGGGGCAGGGAGAGCCAACCCAACCAGGTGGCCAGCTCCGGATCCACCGGGAAGCGGCCCGCGAGCTGGGCCTGCAACGCCGGGGCCGCCTCGAGGGGGAAGTCCCAGCAACGGCGGCTGGGCAGCCACTGCCCCCGCGGCCGGATGGCGCGAAGCTGGGCCGAGGTGACGGCATCAAAGGGACACACCACCTCGATGCGACCGGTGGAGCCCAACCGCAACAGGCAACGCATGCGCGGAATGGCAGTCCTCGACACATTGCCACCCTGGAGGTTGCCGCCAGACTGCCGCCAACCGAGCCACGCGCATGCAGGCCAGGGACTGGGCGTCCAGGAACGCAGCCTCAAGGAATGCGGTTTTCCTTGATGAACTCTGTCCCAAATTACGAGTACGGCGCTGGCGCCAATCCCTGCACCAGATCACCAATCAGTGCTGCATCTACTGCGGCGATCGCTCCGAATCCATTGACCATGTGCTCCCCAAGAGCCGGGGTGGTCCCAGTGTGAGCGAGAACTGCGTACCAGCCTGTCTGGCCTGCAACGGCCGTAAAGGGGACAGCGAGGCCTTCAGCTGGTACCGCCAGCAACCCTTTTACGACCCCCGGCGGGCCGTCGCCATCCGGGCCTGGACCGAGGGAGACATGAAGCTGGCCGCACGCCTGCTGGAGTGGACGGCCACGCCCCCGGCGACGGGCGGAGCCGACAGGGCCACGCCAGCCCAGCCGGGCGATCACCAGACCCGACAGGCCACCGGGCCGTTGTGGCGCTGGCAGATGGCCGCCTGATCCTGCGGGGCCTCGGGGGCCGCGACCGCAGCAACGCCCAGCAACAGGACCACCAACACGGCAGGAATCAGCCCGGGGAGACGCTCCAGCGACCGAGCGCCATCCGCGCGACCCTTTCTCCCCGCAGGTGCGCTGCGGGGAGGGAGAATCCCGGATATGCGGCTCCACCGATCGGATCGGGGCCGCGCCGCCGGGAGGGCGCAGGGCCTGGCCGGCCGGGCGACGAACGACGCAGCCATCGGAATCCATTCAACTGATACAGGTGTACTCATGGCGGCCACGGGTGTCAAGTCGGCGGGGCGGATGCTGGTGGTCGGTGGGGGTTACACCGGCCAGCGGCTGGCCGCGCGGGCCCGAGCGGCTGGCTTCGAGACCCTGCTCACCAGCCGGGAACCCCGGGACTCCACCGCCACGATCCGCTGGCTGCCGTTCGACAGCCGCAGCGGGGTCCTGCCCCGGGCCGAGGACCTGGCGGACGTCACCCATGTGCTGGTGACCGTTCCCCCGGATGGTGAGGAGGGTGATCCGAGCCTGCGACTGCTGGGCCCGAGCCTTCGGACTCTGCCCCTCCGCTGGGTGGGCTACCTCTCCACCACGGGGGTCTACGGCAACACCGATGGGGCCTGGGTGGACGAAACGGCAGCGACACCGGCCCGGCCCGGCCGGAGCCTGGCCCGACTGAAGGCCGAGGACGCCTGGCGGGCGAGTGGCCTGCCGGTGCAGATCTTTCGACTGCCGGCGATCTATGGGCCCGAGCGCACCCCCTTCCGGGCTCTGCAGGCCGGCCAAAGCAGGCTCATCCACAAACCGGGCCAGGTCTTCTCCCGGGTCCACGTCGAGGACATCGCCGGAGCCGTGCTGCACTGCCTGGCGCTGCCGGCGACCGAGCGGCCCGGCCTGCTGAATGTGGCGGACGACTGTCCCTGCTCATCCAGCGAGGCGATCAGCTACGCGGCCCATCTGCTGGGCTGCAAACTGCCTGCAATGGAGAGGTTCGCGAGCATCGAGGGGGGCATGAGCCCGATGGCGCGCAGTTTCTGGATGGAAAATCGGCGGGTCAGCAACCGGAGACTCTGCCAGCAGCTGGGCTACCGCCTCCTCTACCCCAGCTACCGGGAGGGCTATCGGGCCTTCTTTTCTTCCATGTAGGGCGATCCCTTGGGGTAGCACTTGGTGTCATCCTCGGGATCACAGACGAAGGGGAAACCGAGGTCCCGCATCATCAGACCCCAGCGCAGCTGAAGCCATCCCCGGTTGAAGCCGGTGCCCAGACCGAACAGCACCAACGCGAGCATCAACCAGCGCAGCATGGGCAACCCGACCGGCGATCAGCTTCTATCCAACCCTGAATCCCGCCATCTGGCCATCGCCCTGGGGGATCCGGCCGGCATCGGCGCGGAAGTCACCCTCAAGGCGCTGGCACGGCCGGAGGCCGCCGATCTGCAGCCTGTGCTCGTGGGCTGCCGTCGCTGGCTGGAATCCAGCTACCAGTCCCTGCGGCACCGCAGCCCCGATCCTCTGCGCGATCCGGCCGACCTCGAGGTCCTGGATCTTCCCTTGCCGGAGCCCGTGCAGAGCGGCTGCAGCAGCCCCGCCTGCGGAGAAGCCAGCTTCGGCTGGCTGACGGCGGCGGCATCCCTCGTGTTGCGCGGGGACTGCCGCGCCCTGGTCACCGCCCCGATCGCCAAGGCCAGCTGGCACGAGGCCGGCCACCCCTACCCCGGCCAGACGGAACGGCTGGCGGAGCTGAGCGGCGCCGCGGAGGCCTCGATGCTGTTCACAGCCCTGTCCCCCCAGGGGCACTGGCGCCTGAACACGCTGCTGGCAACCACCCACATCCCCCTGGCGGCGGTCGCCGAGCACCTCTCCGGCGCGCTGGTGCAGCGCAAGCTGGACCAGCTGCTGGACTTCTGCCAGCGCTTCACGACCAGGCCGCGGCTGGCGGTCGCCGGCCTCAATCCGCACGCCGGCGAAGCCGGTCGTCTGGGGCTCGAGGAGCAGCGATGGCTGAACGGGGCCCTGCTGGAGTGGCAGCTCCACCATCCGGAGGTGGAGCTGATCGGTCCACTGCCGCCGGACACCTGCTGGCTGAGCGCCGGCGTGGCCTGGAACGGTGGTTCAGGGGGCGCCGATGGCTATCTGGCCTTGTACCACGACCAGGGGCTGATTCCCGTGAAGCTGCTGGCCTTCGACGCGGCGGTGAACACCACCCTGGGGCTCCCGTTCCTGCGCACCTCACCGGACCACGGCACGGGTTTCGACATCGCAGGTCAGGGCCTGGCCCGGCCCGCCAGCATGCTGGCGGCCCTGACCACGGCCAGGGAGCTGGGCTGAACTCAGCCGGGCTTCACACGCATCAACACCTGGCCAAACTCCACGGGCGTGCCGTTCTCCACCAGGATTTCGACGACCTCTCCGCTCACCTCGGCCTCGAGCTCGTTCATCAGCTTCATGGCCTCGAGAATGCAGATGGTCTGACCGACCTTGATGCGGGCTCCAAGCTCGACAAAGAAGGGTTCGCCCGGTGCCGGGGCCCGGTAGAACGTGGCCACCATCGGCGCGGTGATCTCGACGAGGTCGCTGCGGCTGGCGGCGGCAGCCGGCGGCGGGGCCGAAGGGCCGGGGGGGATGGATCCGGGCGGGGCCGCGACGGGGAACGGCGCAGCGGGGGGTGCCGGCGGGCTGTGGAGCATGGCGACAGGGGCCGCCGCCGGAAGGTTGCGACGCACCTCGAGGCGGAAGTCGTCGCCCTCGAGCTTGAGTTCCTGGATGTCGCTTTCCCCGAGAAGGGCCAGGAGCTGGTGGAGCTGATCGTGATCGAGCTGCATGGTGATCAGTTCTCCCGACCCAGGTAGCTGTCGGTACGGGTGTCGATCTTGATCTTCTCGCCGATCGAGAGGAACAGGGGCACCATCACCTGGGCACCGGTCTCGACGATGGCGGGCTTGGTGCCGCCGGTGGCCGTGTCGCCCTTGACGCCGGGGTCGGTCTGGGTGATCTCCAGCACCACGGAATTGGGAAGCTCCACTTCCAGGGGTCTGCCGTTCCAGGAGACGACGTTCACCTCCATGCCCTCCTTGAGGTACTTGCGGCTGTCGCCGATCTGCTTGGCGGTGAGGCGGGTCTCCTCATAGGTGCCCATGTCCATGAACACATAGTCCTCAGCCTCCATGTAGGTGTGCTGGAGGGTGCTCTTCTCAAGGATGGCCTGGGGCACCATCTCGCCGGCGCGGAAGGTCTTCTCAACGACGTTGCCGCTCTGGACCGCCTTGAGCTTGGTGCGCACGAAGGCCGAGCCCTTGCCGGGCTTCACATGCAGGAACTCAACGACCCGCCAGACCTGGCCATCCAGCTCAATCGAGGTACCGGTACGAAAGTCGTTGCTGGAGATCATCCCGGCAGTTCGGATCTGGCGGATTGTAGAGCTGGCTACCGGAGCAGACCCTGAAGGCTTCCTGGGCAGGACGCCTCAGGCCCCTCAGGCTGTGCCAAAGTCCGGCCAGAGAGGCAGACAGGGCCATGGCCAGGCTCCGGATCGGTTGGGCAGGCGCCTGGGTCATGGCGCTCCTGCTGGCGCTGCCGCTGGCGGTCCTGCCCGCCAGCGCCGCCCTGCCCGAGGGCAACGCCGTGAAGGATCCGGCGTCAATTCTGCGCAATGCCCTGCCCGTGGATGCCCCGCAGCTGCAGGACCTGCAGCACCGGCTGGAGGGCACCAGCAACGACCTGCGGGCCAAGCGATGGACCGCGCTCGCCGGCACGGTACGCCGCAGCCAGTCCCAGCTCGGCACCCGCCGCCAGGAGATCCTGGAGGGCTTTCCCGCCGACTCCCGAGCCCGCGCCGAGGCGCTGCTCGATCAGCTGGAAACGCAGCTGCAGACCCTGGCCAGCAGCGCCGAAGTCCAGCAGCGCGACACCTTCCTGAGCGCCCGCCGCGAAGCTCTCGCCACCATCGGCGAAGCAGAGGCCCTGCTGGTGGGTCCGTTCCCCTTCACCATCCCCTCGGAGTTCGACAGCCTCCCCCGGCTGCTGGGCAGGGCCACCGTGACGTTCGAAACCACCAAGGGGAACCTGACCGCCGTGGTGGATGGCTACAACGCCCCGCTGACCGCCGGGGCGTTCGTGGACCTGGCTCGCCGGGGGTTCTACGACGGCCTTCCCTTCACCCGCGCCGAGGACTTCTACGTCCTGCAGACCGGCGATCCGGAGGGTCCCGCGGACGGGTACGTCGACCCGGTGACCAAGACCGAGCGACGGGTCCCTCTGGAGATCAAGATCCCCGGCGAGCCGGCACCGTTCTACAACCAGACCTTTGAAGACCTCGGCCGGTTCAAGGCCACCCCGGAGCTTCCCTTCGCCACCCTCGGCACCCTGGGCTGGGCCCACTCCGACCAGGGACTCGATGACGGATCCTCCCAGTTCTTCTTCTTTCTCTACGAAGCGGAACTGACCCCGGCCGGACTGAACCTGGTGGATGGCCGCTATGCCGCCTTCGGGTACGTGATCGACGGCTTCGAGGTCCTCGAGGAGCTGGGGGTCGACGACCGCGTCGTGCGGGTCAAGGTCGTGGAGGGCGCCGACAACCTTCAAGCCCATGCCTGATGGGCTCGGCTGAGGAACCCACCCTGGCCGAGCTGGGGGAAGCGGGGCTGATCGATCAACTGGCCCGGTTCGCCCCCCCCGGGCAGTACGAGGACGACGCCGCACGGCTCCGCCTCGAGGGGGACCTGGTGGTCAACACCGATCTCCTGGTCGAGGGAGTCCATTTCAGCGCGGCCACCACCGAGCCCTTCCATGTGGGCTGGCGGGCGGCGGCGGCCAATCTGTCCGATCTGGCCGCCATGGGCTGTCTCGGCGCCCTCGGCCTGACGGTGGGCCTGGTCGCCCCAGCCCAGACACCCTGGCCCTGGGTGCGGGAGCTGTATCAGGGCCTGCGCAGCTGTCTCGACGCCCATGGCGGGGGCGAAGTGCTGGGAGGGGACTGCAGCAGCGGGCAGCACAGGATCGTGAGCATCACCGCCCTTGGCCTGCTGCCGCCATCCGCCCCAGGGGAGGCCCCGGGCTCGGGCGCCCCGGTGATCCGCCGCTGCGACGGGCGTCCCGGTGACGTGCTGGTCTGCACGGGAAGCCATGGGCTCAGCAGGCTGGGGCTGGCCCTCCTGCAGCGGAGCCTGCCTCCGGGGCCATGCCAGCTCCTGGGGGATGGGCTGGTGGCCAGGGCCCTGCGGGCCCACCAGCTGCCCGTGCCGCGCTTTGACGCGGTGCGGGCCCTGCATGCCACCAGGCCGGCAGCATCGTCCTGGCGGGTGGGGGGCACCGACAGCAGCGATGGTCTGGTCGCCGCCGCCGCTGCCGTGGCCCGGGCCAGTGGCTGCCACGCTCGGCTGGACCGCGCTGCCCTGCCGATCGAGCCCGGCCTGGCCCAGCTCGCCGAGGGGGAACGCTGGTGCCTGGCCGGCGGAGAAGACTTCGAACTCGTGCTGGCCCTGGAGAGTCCCTGGGCCGCGGCCCTGGTGGCAGCCCTGGATGGCAGCCACGTGATCGGCAGGCTGGCGTCTGGCGAAGGTCCCCCCGGGGCGATCACCTGGCTGGATGGCGCATCCCTGCCGAGCGGGACAGGCGGCTTTCACCATTTCGAGGCGACCAGGGGCCGCGGGGGTCCGGCCTGAACCCGCATCCAGCCTGAGCATGGAAAAGCCGCCCCTGTCGGAGGCGGCCTGGGAAGGACAGCACTGGCGCGGCCCCATTGGAGGCCCCCTCAGCCGGACCGTCTCACGGGCACTGAACGGGCCGGGACTGAACGGACGGAAGGGTCACTTCCAGTTGCGGGCGATGACTTCGGCGAGATCAACAACCCTCTGGCTGTAACCCCATTCGTTGTCGTACCAGGAGACGACCTTGATCATGTTGCCGCCCATCACCAGGGTGAGGTCGGAATCGACGATGGTGGACTCATCGGTGCCGGCATGGTCGCTGGAGACCAGGGGGAGATCGGAGTACTTGATGATTCCCTTCATGCCGTTCTCTGAAGCGGCTTTGAGAACACCGTTGACTTCCTCCTTGGTGGTGTCACGCGCGATCTCGAGCACCATGTCGACAACCGACACGTTCGGAGTGGGAACGCGAAGGGCGATGCCGTTGAGCTTGCCCTTCATGGGGGGATACACCAGGGCGACAGCCTTGGCCGCGCCGGTACTGGTGGGAACGATGTTCACCGCGGCGGCGCGGGCGCGGCGCAGGTCCCGGTGGGAGGCATCGAGGATCCGCTGGTCACCCGTGTAGCTGTGGGTGGTGGTCATCGTGCCCTTGACGATGCCGAAGGCCTGGTCGAGGACCTTCACCAGCGGCGCCATGCAGTTGGTGGTGCAGCTGGCGTTCGAGACGATGTCCCAGTCCTCGTGGCGATATTCGGAATCGTTCACACCGACCACGAAGGTACCGACCCCGTCGCCCTTGCCGGGAGCGGTGATCAGAACCTTGCTGGCTCCGGCCTGGAGGTGCTTGCCGGCTCCGTCCTTGTCAATGAAGACCCCGGTGGACTCGATGACCAGATCCACTCCCCACTCCTTCCAGGGGAGGTTGAGAGGATTGCGATCGGAGAAGCACTTGATCGTCTTGCCATTCACGATGATGGCATCATCCGCATAGCCCACTTCGACATCACGGATCCGACCCAGCATCGAGTCGTAGGTGAGCAGGTGGGAATTGGTGCGGGGATCGGAGGTGTCGTTGAGACCCACGACCTCGATCCCGGTGTTGGCACCGCGACTGAGCCAGCAGCGCATGAAGTTGCGACCGATCCGGCCGAATCCATTGATCGCAACTTTCAACGTCATGGCTGA
The DNA here is from genome assembly GCF_046764815.1 of Aphanothece stagnina RSMan2012. Taxonomy (NCBI): domain Bacteria; kingdom Bacillati; phylum Cyanobacteriota; class Cyanophyceae; order Chroococcales; family Aphanothecaceae; genus Aphanothece; species Aphanothece stagnina. The sequence continues at coordinate 3,909 of NZ_JBKOUC010000018.1, read as the reverse complement.
GGGCGGTCAGAACCGCCGGCAAGGGGGGATTTGGCTGCCGATCATACAGAAATTGCCTCCGCCCCCCTTGCTGCGCCTTGAGCCAGGCAGGAGGATGCGGCCGGCGACACCGCCCGGGCGCAGCATCTCGTAATGGTGCTGGGGGCCCGGGGCAGCCTAATTTCCCCAGAAGCAGCTTCCCGGTTCGGAGACGACCTTGATCCCCCAGCTCGATCGCCACCAGCCGCTGCACTTCATCGGGGTCGGTGGCATCGGCATGTCCGCCCTGGCGGGGATCCTGGCCGAACGGGGCTATGCGGTGAGCGGCTCGGACCCCCGCGACAATGCGGTGCTGGCCAACCTCAGGCGTCTCGGGGTCAGGGTGTTCCGTGAGCAGAGCGCGACCACGGTGGCGGCGATCCGCAGCGGCACCTCCATCCCCCCCCAGGTGGTGGTCAGCTCGGCCGTGCCCGAGTCGAATCCGGAGCTGAGCGAAGCCCGGCGCGCCGGGTTGCAGATCTTCCACCGGTCCGATGTGCTGGCGGCCCTGATCAACGCCCAGCCCTCGATCGCCGTCGCCGGCAGCCACGGCAAGACCACCACCAGCACGCTGATCGCCACCCTGCTGGAGGCCACCGGCCACGACCCCACGGCCGTCATCGGTGGGGTCGTGCCCGCCTTCGGCAGCAACGGACGCCACGGCAAGGGGGCCCTGCTGGTGGCGGAAGCCGACGAGTCGGACGGATCGCTGGTGAAGTTCCGCCCCCAGCTCGGCGTCCTCACCAATGTGGAGCTGGACCACACCGACCACTACCCCGACCTGGACGCCCTGATCAGCACCCTGCAGCGCTTCGCTGGCCGTTCCGCCCGCCTGCTGGCCAACAGGGACTGCCCGATCCTGCGGGAGCACTTCGACGCCCAGCACTGGTGGTCGACCGCGTCGCCCAGCGGCGTCGACTACGCCGCCATTGCCCGTGAGGAGCGGGGTGATGGCACCCTGGCCGACTTCTTCGAACACGGGCAGTTGGTGGGCCAGATCGCGCTCCCCTTGCCCGGCCGGCACAACCTCAGCAATGCCCTCGCCGCCCTGGCCGCCTGCAGGCTGGAGGGCATCTCCTTCCAGGAGCTGCGCCTGGCCGTGAGCCAGCTCAGACCACCCGGCCGGCGTTTCGACTTCCGGGGGATCTGGCACGGGCGGATGGTCGTGGATGACTATGCGCACCACCCCAGCGAGGTGGCCGCCACCCTCGGCATGGCCCGGCTGATGGTGAGCAGCGGCCGCAGCCCCCTGCCTGAGGTTCCCCAGCGGCTTGTGGCCGTGTTCCAGCCCCACCGCTACAGCCGCACCGCCCAGTTCCTTCAGGGTTTCGCCGAGGCACTCACCCTGGCGGATGCGGTGATGATCGCCCCGCTGTACGACGCCGGCGAGGCTCCGATCGCGGGGGTGAGCAGCCGTGCCATCGGCGAAGCGGTTCGGGCCCTGGCGCCGGGTCTGTCCGTGACCGTGGCGGAAAGCCTCGATGACCTGGCCGCCCAGGTGGCCGAGGCGAGCCTTGCCGGCGATCTGGTGCTGGCGATGGGAGCGGGCGATGTCAACAGCCTCTGGACACGGCTGGAACGGCTGCAGTCGGATTCCTTCGAGCTGGTGGCCTGAGCCCGGAGCCGCCGCGATGCCAGCCACCTGCAGCCAGCCGCCGGGTCTGCGCCGGCACATCCCACTGGAGGCCTTCACGACCTGGAAGGTGGGCGGACCGGCGGAATGGTTCGCGGAGCCCTCCCGGGATGAGGAGCTGGTGGCCCTGGCCGCCTGGGCCTGGCGGGAAGCCAGACCCCTGCGCTGCATCGGGGCCGGTTCCAACCTGCTGATTGCCGACGCCGGGCTGACCGGGCTGACGCTCTGCAACCGTCGCCTGCAGGGCAGCCAGCTCGACGCGACGACGGGGTGGGTGGAAGCCGCAGCGGGGGAACCCATCCCCAGCCTGGCCCGCAAGGCAGCCCGCGCCGGGCTGAGTGGCCTGGAATGGGCCGTGGGCATCCCCGGCACCGTGGGGGGTGCCGCCGTGATGAATGCCGGTGCCCAGGGGGGGTGCACCGCGGAATGGCTCCACTCGGTCTGGGTCCTGGACCCCGCCCGGCCGGACCACCCCTTCGAGCTGGGCCGGGCCGATCTCGACTTCGCCTACCGCCACAGCCGGCTCCAGGAGGAACCCCTGATCGTGCTCTCCGCCCGTTTCCAGCTGGAACCCGGCCACGATCCCGCCACGGTGAGCCAGCGCACCAGCACCAACCTGCACAGCCGCACCAGCACCCAGCCGTACCAGCAACCGAGCTGCGGCAGCGTGTTCCGCAATCCGGAACCCCTCAAGGCCGGGCGTCTGATCGAGGCGCTCGGCCTGAAGGGCCTGCGCATCGGCGGGGCCGAGGTCTCCCGGATCCATGCCAATTTCATCGTGAACACCGGGGAGGCCACCGCCAGCGACATCGACGCCCTGATCCGCGAGGTGCAGCACCGGGTGCAGGAGCACCACGGCATTGCCCTCCATCCCGAGGTGAAGCGGCTGGGATTCTGAAACCGGGGCCCGCTTAGCCTGCCCGCAGCTTTTCATCAGGCATGGCCGGCTTCGGACTCCCCAACTTCGGTCAGCTCACCGAAGCCTTCAAGAAGGCCCAGGAACTCCAGCAGAACGCGCAGAAGCTCCAGGAGGAACTCGATGCGATGGAACTGGAGGGCAGCAGTGCGGATGGGCGCGCCAGCGTCTGGCTGTCCGGCAACCAGCAGCCCCTGAAGGTGCGGCTGGCTCCCGAACTGGTCGCCGATGGTGCCGGCGCCTGCGAGACGGCCGTGCTCGAGGCCCTCCAGGCCGCCTACGAGAACTCCACAAGCACGATGAAGGGTCGGATGGAGGAACTCACCGGCGGCCTGAACCTGAACCTGCCTGGTCTGGGAGGCTAGGCCTGCTCAGCACTCCTCAGCACCGGCGGGCGGCTCGCTGGGCAGCGCGTTGGGCAGCTCGGATTCAGACGCCACCTGCTGGCGCTGACGCCGGCGGGACACCTGCCGCAGCTGGGGTGCCAGCCGCGGTTCCAGCCCGCCCCCCCGGCGCCGCAGCCCCGGGCCCTCCGCACTGGAGGCCGGGCGGGTCCCACGGCGTTCGGCGTCGGCCTGGAGCACTGCCAGGCACTGGCGGTAGAGGGGCCAGCGATCCCACTCGAGCCCCAGAACGCAGCCCGGTTCGCCCAGGTGCAGACAATTGCTGAAGCGACAGCCACCGTGCCGCGCCAGAGCAGCGCGCACCTCGGGAAACAACGGAGCCAGGGCGGCGGGGTCGGGGGGGAGCAAAGGTCGGTTGAAACCCGGGGTGTCCGCCACCCGGGCCGAAGGCGCCAGGGGAAACAGCTCGACGTGACGGGTCGTGTGCCGGCCGCGCTGCAGCCGGCCCGACACTTCGCCCACCCGCAGCTCCAGGCCGGGCAGCAGACCATTGAGCACACTGCTCTTGCCGACACCCGAAGGGCCGCACAGCACACTGATACCCGGCCCGCTCAGCCGCTCCCGCAGCACCTCCAGCCCCATTCCGGTGGCGCTGGACACCGCGACGGGTTCATAACCCCAGGCCCGGCCCCGGGAGCACCAGCTGGCGACCTCAGCGGGGGGCAGCAGATCGGCCTTGGAGAACACCAGCAGAACGGCGCAGCCGGTGGCTTCGGCGGTCAGCAGAAAGCGGGTGAGCTGGAGGGGATCCAGCAGAGGCTCAGCGAGTGACGCCACCACAACGATCCTGGTGACATTGGCGACCGCGGGCCGATCCAACCGGGTGGCACGGGGCTCCAGGGCCGCCACGGCTCCCCTGCCCGCGGCCCAGTCGACCCCCTCCAGCCTCACCCGATCCCCCACACAGATGGTCTGACCGCTCTTGCCGAGCCGGGTGC